>NZ_CP114904.1:5229166-5603333 GCF_027497215.1 Micromonospora sp. WMMD812
ACGCGCCCGCCACGGTGACCGCCCGGGCGGCGGCCACCCTCACCGCCCCCGCCGACGGCACCCTCGCCAGCCTGCGCGTCCAGCCCGGCCAGCGGGTCCGCGCGGGTCAGGTGCTGGCCGTGGTCAGCTCCCCGCCCGCCCAGGACCGGCTCCGGCAGGCCCGGGAGGCGTTGGCCGCCGCGAAGCGGGCCGGGCGCGGCGTCGGCGTCGGCGAGCTGGGCGGCAGCCGGCGCGGCACCGACCGGGCCGCCACCGAGGCGTTCGACGCGGCCCGGACAGCCGCCGAGAAGGTCGGCGACCCGCGACTGCGGGAGGCCCTGCTGCGCCAGGTCGAGGCCGCGCAGCGGCAGTACGCCGACGCCGCGCGCGCCGCGGACCAGGCGGTCCGGGCGGTGCGGCAGGGCATCAGCGGCCTCAACTCCGCGGTCTCCGCGCTCTCCGCCGCACAGCGGCTCCAGGCCCAGCAGGCGTACGACCTGGCGAAGGCGACGGTCGACGCGCTCACCCTGCGCGCCCCGATCGGCGGGGTGGTGCAGCCCGGCGGAACGGGCGGCGGGGGCGTGTCCGCCGACGCCCTGGCCGGCCTGCTCGGTGCCGGCGGCGCTCCGGTCGGGCTGGACCCCGGCGCGCTCGCGCCCGCGCCGACCGGGCCACCAGCCGGAGTGGACGGCGCCATTCCGGTGGGCGGGCGGGTCACCGCCGGCACAGCGGTGCTGACCGTGGTGGACACCGGCGAGCTGGGTCTGCTCGCCGAGGTGGACGAGACCGACGTGCTACTGGTCCGGCCCGGGCTCACCGCCGGCGTCGAGCTGGACGCGGTGACCGGCGCGACGTACGACGCCACGGTGCGGTCGGTGGACGTCCTGCCGACCACCTCGGCGCGCGGCGGAGTGTCGTACCGGGTGCGGCTGGCCCTCGGTGCGGGTCGGCTCGGCGAGGGCGAGCCGGCCCCGACGCCCCGCCCCGGCATGAACGCGGTGATCCACCTCCGGGTACGCGAGGCCGCGGACGCGGTGACCGTACCGGCCTCGGCGGTCTTCTCGGCCGATGGTCGGGACGCGGTCTGGGTGGTGCGCGACGGCCGCGCGGACCGGGCGGCGGTGACCGTGGGCGTGCAGGGGCCGGATCTGGTGCAGATCCTCAGCGGGGTGCAGGCCGGGGACCGGATCGTGGTGCGCGGCGCCGACCAGGTCCGCGAGGGCCAGGAAGTCCGGTGAGCCCGGGTGGCGGGCCGGTGGACCGCGCCGGCCGGGGCGATGGCGCGGCGACCGGTGACGGCGCGGCGCCGGCGATCGAGGCGGTCGACGTGTCCCGGACGTACCAGCTGGGCGGCGTCTCGGTCCCCGCGCTGCGCGGGGTGTCGCTCACCGTCGCGCCCGGCGACTACGTGGCGTTGGTCGGGCCGTCGGGCTCCGGCAAGTCCACCTTGATGCACCTGCTCGGCGGACTGGACCGGCCGTCCGGCGGCCGGCTGGTGATCGGCGGCCGGGACGTCGGGGCCCTCTCCGCCCCGGAGTTGGCGACCCTGCGCAACCGGACCATCGGCTTCGTCTTCCAGGCGTTCCACCTGCTGCCCCGGACCTCCGCGGTGGACAACGTGGCGCTGCCGCTGGTGTACCGGGGCGTCGGTGCGCGGCAGCGGCGGCAGCGGGCGGCGGCGATGCTCGGCCGGGTCGGGCTCGGGCACCGGCTGGGCCATCGGCCCAACCAGCTCTCCGGCGGTGAGCAGCAGCGGGTCGCCATCGCCCGGGCCCTGGTCACCGACCCGGCCGTGCTGCTCGCCGACGAGCCGACCGGCAACCTGGACAGCGTGACCGGCGCGGCGGTGCTGGAGCTGTTGGAGGAGCTGAACGTCGAGTCCGGCGTGGCGCTGGTGATGGTCACCCACGACCAGGAGGTGGCGGCCCGGGCGCACCGGCGGATCACCCTGCGCGACGGCGTGGTGGTCGCCGACGGTGGACGCTCCGCGCCTCATGATCCACCGCTGTCCGGGCCCTCCGACGTACCTGAGACACTGGTCCCCGCTCCCAGCGCGGAGCCCCGGTTCGCGTCCGGACGCGAACCGGGGTGCCCGCCCGGTGGCTCCGGTGGCGCCGCCGGAGCCACCGGGCGCCTTCCGCGCCCGGACGAGCGGGGTGCCGGCGACGCCGAGCCGACTTTCGGGCCGGCGGGCCGGGACGCGGTTGCCACCGAGCCGACTTTCGGGGCGGCGGGCCGGGACGCGGGTGCCACCGACCCGGACGGGTCCGGTCGGTGAGGCTCGCCGAGGCCTGGCGGGTGGCGCTGGACGCGCTCCGCGCGAACCGGCTCCGCAGCGCGCTCACCATGCTCGGGGTGATCATCGGGGTGGCCTCGGTGGTGGTGCTGGTGGCCATCGGGACCGGCACCAAGCAGAAGGTCGAACAGCAGGTCGAAGGGCTCGGGTCGAACCTGCTGCTGGTGGTCCCGGGCCGGCTGGACGTCGGCTCCGCCCCGGCGGTCTCCCCCCTCACCCTCGCCGACGTGGACGCGGTCTCCCGGGTGGTCGGCGACCCCGACCGGGTTGCCGTCACGGTCGCGTCCGGCGCCACCGTACGGGCCGGGAACCGCGAGGACTTCAGCACCGTGCAGGGTGTGCTGGAGACGACCCCGCGGGTGTTCACCCGGGAGCTGGCCCGAGGCCGCTACCTGACCGGGTCCGACGTGGACACCGGCCGCCGGGTGGCGGTGCTCGGCGCGGCGGTGGCCGACGCCCTCTTCCCCGACCGGGACCCCCTGGGCCAGCAGATCGCGGTGGCCGGGGTGCGGTTCCGGGTGGTCGGCGTCTTCGCGCCGCTGGGCCAGAGCCTCGGCGTGGACCGCGACGACGAGGTGCACATTCCGGTGACGGCCGCGCAGCGGCTCTACGGCACCCAGCGGGTGGACGGGATCGCGGTGAAGGCCCCGGACCGGGAGCGGATCGACGAGCTGGGCGACCGGATCGTGGCGGAGTTGGCCGACCGTCATCCGGGCACCGAGTTCAGCGCGGTCACCCAGGAGCAGATCCTCGGCGTGCTCGGCGACATCCTCGGCGTGCTGACCGGCGTACTGGCGGCGATCGCGGGCATCTCGCTGCTGGTCGGCGGGGTCGGCGTCTCCAACATCATGCTGGTCAGCGTCCGGGAACGGACCCGGGAGATCGGCCTGCGCAAGGCGGTCGGGGCCCGGCCCCGGGACATCGGCGTGCAGTTCCTGCTGGAGGCGGTGCTGCTCACCTCGATCGGCGGGCTCACCGGCATGGCCCTGGGCGTGGGCACCGCCCTGCTGGTGGACGCGGTCTCGCCGATCCCGGCGGCGATCACCTGGTGGTCGCTGGCGCTCGCCTTCGGGGTGTCGGCGGCGGTGGGGATCGTCTTCGGGGTGGTCCCGGCGCAGCGGGCCGGGCGACTCGACCCGGTGGTCGCGCTGCGGGCCGAGTGAACCGGCCGGGTGGCCGGATGAGCAAGTTGCGCCGGGGCGGTTGCGCTCCGTGGTGGTCGGATCGGCCGTGCGTTGGTCCTGGCAACCGGACGAACGGATCGGCAGGGGGGATACCGGCAGCTCAGAACGGGTGAACCGGGCGTCGAATCATGATCAGTTGTACGAAGGGATCGCGCCGGTAACAGCGGCCCCGCTACCGTACTGGTAACACGCGCGTCGCCGGCCCGGGTGGGAGCAGCCGTCGGATTGGCACGCGCCGGGCATGGGATGGGTCGGTGAGCCATGGCCGGGTCACAGTCCGACGGACGGCTGTCGGAGGTCAAGTTCCTGACCGTCGCCGAGGTGGCGACGGTCATGCGGGTGTCGAAGATGACGGTCTACCGTCTGGTGCACAGCGGTGAGCTCACCGCCGTGCGGGTCGGCCGGTCCTTCCGGGTACCCGAACACGCGGTGCACGAGTATCTCCGGGGCGCCTTTCAGGAGACCGCCTGAGCCGCCGGACAGCCGGTCGCGCCCACCGTGAGCGGGCCGGCGAGCGTGTGCCGCCGACGGCATCGACGGGGTCGCGTTGGTCCTGCTGAAGCTCTCCCGCTACCCTGGACCCCGACCGTGACCGCACCCCGGTGCGCCCTGCCGCCCGAGCTGGTCCGGTCCGTTGTCCGCAAGCGGTCGCCGATGCCACCCGCGTGGCGTCATCCGGTCCGCCCCGCACGTTGCATCGAAAGGCTGTCGTATGGGCTCGGTGGTCAAGAAGCGCCGCAAGCGCATGGCTAAGAAGAAGCACCGCAAGCTGCTGCGCAAGACCCGCGTCCAGCGTCGCCGTCTCGGCAAGTGACCCACGCCGGGCCCGCGGCCCGGCACCGGCGTCACTCGCCAACCGTCGACCCCCGGAGGCTCAGGTGATCAGGCCGTGGTTCTCCCGGCTCGATCCCGCCTGCCGGGGGAGGTGTGAGAGATGACCCCCGGTGGCACCCCTGGTGCTCCGGGGGTCGTCGTCGTGACCGGGGTGGGCCGCTACCTCGGCGCGCACGTGGCCGCCCGGCTGGCGGCCGACCCGCGCATCGAGCGGGTCATCGGCATCGAGCCGCCCGAGTCCGGCAGCGAGTTCGCGGAGCTGCTCGACGGGGTCGAGCGGATCCGGATCGACCCCGGCTCGCTCGGGGGCCTCCTGGCCGACCTGGACGTCGACGCGGTGGTGCACGTCGCGCTGGTCACCGCCCCGGACTCGCAGCACGGCGGCCGGTCCGCGATGAAGGACCAGAACGTCATCGGCACCATGCAGCTGCTCGCCGCCTGCCAGCGCGCACCCCGGCTGCGCAAACTCGTCGTCCGCTCCTCGACCGCGGCGTACGGAGCGTCCTTCCGGGACCCGGCCGTGTTCACCGAGGAGACTGAGCCGCGCGAGGTGCCGCGGGGCGGGTTCGGGCGCGACATCCTCGACATCGAGGGGTACGTCCGGGGCTTCCGCCGGCGGCGGTCCGACGTGACCGCGACCGTGCTGCGATTCGCGCCCTTCATCGGCTCGACCGCCGACACGACGTTGACCCGCTACTTCGCCCAGCCGGTGGTGCCGACCGTCTTCGGCCGCGACCCGCGGCTGCAGTTCCTGCACTTCGACGACGCGCTGGAGGTCCTGTACCGGTCGGTCGTCGAGGACCATCCCGGCACCTACAACGTGGCCGGCCCGGGCGTCCTCTCGCTCACCCAGGCGATCCGGCGGGCCGGCCGGGTGGCCGTGCCGGTGCTCGAGCCCGGCCTGTCCGGGGCCGCCGCGCTCGCCCGCAACCTCGGGTTCGGCCGGTACGGCCTCGACCAGGTCGACCTGTTCGTGCACGGCCGGGTCGTCGACACCACCCGTCTGGAGCGCGAGTACGCCTTCACGCCGCGCTCCACCGCCGCCGCGTTCGACGACTTCATCCGCGCTCACCACGGCAGGGCGGTGGTGAGCCGCGGCCAGCTCGCCGCCGCGGAGCAGCGGGTGCTGGACGGCATCCGGCAGGTGCGGGCCGCCGTGCGGGAGCGGTCGTGAGCGGGCCGGAGCGGGAGCCCGACGGCGCCGGGGTGGGCGGCCGGTTCGGCGTACCGCAGACCCGGCCGGACCCGGACGCGGAGCCGGCGCGGCGCAACGGCCACCGACCCACGACCCTGGCCGCCGCGGCGAGCGGCGCGGCGGGGTCGGACGAGCCGACCGGACCGGACGGGCCGGCGGTGGCCGACCGGCCGGGCGATCCGTGGGACCGGAGGGTCGCCAGCGGGCTGGCCTTCCTGCGCCGACGGCTCTCCGGCGACTACGAGGTCGACGAGTTCGGGTTCGACCCCGATCTGACCGAGGCCGTCTTCCACCCGCTGCTGCGGCTGCTCTACCGCGACTGGTTCCGCACCGAGGTCACCGGGATCGAGCACGTTCCCGCCGACACCGCCGGCCTGGTGGTCGGCAACCATTCCGGCACCGTGGCACTGGACGCGCTGATCCTCTCGGCCGCCCTGCACGACCAGCACCCCGCGCACCGGTTCCTCCGGCTGCTCGGCGCGGACCTGGTGTTCCGGATGCCGGTCGTCTCCGAGCTGGCCCGCAAGTCGGGCGGCACGGTGGCCTGCAACCCGGACGCCGAGCGGCTGCTCGGCAGCGGTGAGCTGGTGGGCGTCTTCCCGGAGGGGTTCAAGGGCGTCGGCAAGCTCTACGCCGAGCGCTACAAGCTGCAACGCTTCGGCCGAGGGGGGTTCGTCTCGGCCGCGCTGCGCACCGGCACCCCGATCGTGCCGGTGGCCATCGTCGGCGGCGAGGAGATCTACCCGATGCTCGCCGACATCAAGCCGCTGGCCCGTCTGCTGAAGCTGCCCTACTTCCCGGTCACCCCGACCTTCCCCTGGCTCGGGCCGCTGGGCATGATTCCGCTGCCGAGCAAGTGGCTGATCGAGTTCTGCCCGCCGATCCCGACCGCGCACCTGACCGACTCCGCCGACGACCCGCTGGTCGTGTTCAACCTCGCCGACCAGGTGCGGGAGACCATCCAACAGACCCTGCACCGGCTGCTGGAACGGCGGCCGGACCCGTTCGGCCCCTGAGCCGGTTCAGCCGGCGCGGCGGCGGCGGTGCAGCACGAGTCCGGCGCTGACCGCACCGGCGACCAGCCCGGCCGCCGCGGTGGACGGCACGGCGATCTTGACAGCGCGTCGGCCGGTGCGGAAGTCGCGCACCTCCCAGCCGTGCTCCCGGGCCCGGCGCAGCAGCGCGCCGTCCGGGTTGACCGCCACCGGCCGGCCGACCGCGGAGAGCAGCGGCAGGTCGTTCGCCGAGTCGCTGTAGGCGCCGCACCGGGTGAGGTCGAGCCCTTCCACCGCGGCGAGCTGGGCCACCGCCTCGGCCTTCGCCGGACCGTGCATCAGGTCGCCGACGAGCCGGCCGGTGTACGCGCCGTCGACGATCTCCGCGACCGTGCCGATCGCGCCGGTGAGCCCGAGCCGCGACGCGATCACCCGGCCGATCTCCACGGGCGCGGCGCTGACCAGCCAGACCCGCTCCCCGGCGTCCAGGTGGCGCTGGGCGAGCCGGCGGGTGCCGACCCAGATTCGGGGCTCCATCAGCTCGTCGAAGATCTCCTCGGCGAGGCGCTCCACGTCGTCCACCCGCCAGCCCTCGATGAAGGCGAGCGCGGCCTCCTTGGCCTGCGACATGTCACCGGCGTGCTCCCGCGCGAGCAGGCGGAACCGGAGCTGCTGCCAGGCGAAGCGGGCCAGGTCGGTGGTGGTGAAGTAGTTGCGGGCGGCGAGCCCGCGGGCGAACCAGTAGATCGAGGCGCCCTGCATCATCGTGTTGTCCACGTCGAAGAAGGCGGCCGCGGTCGGGTCCGGCGTCGGGGGAATGGCTGCGGGCTCGGCCTCCGCCCAGCCGGCGGTGTGGCCGTGGGCGTCGGTGCTCACCGTCACCTTGCGGCTGCGGGCCACTCGCCCCCCTCCCTGCGCGATCGGCGCAATCTGCGCCCCCAGCGAGGGTAGCCGGATCGGCCCGGTGGGCGGGCAGTCCCGGCGGTGATACCGGCGCCGACCTGGGCGCCGGTGGGGTCAGCGGTCGGCGGGGCAGGTGCGCGGCGCCGGGCCGAGCGCGTCGCTGGCCACCGGCGCCGGAAGGTTGCAGCCGAGGGCGGCGCGCAGCGCGTCGGAGCGCTCGCGGACCGCGTCGAGCAGAGTCAGCGACCGGTTGGTCCGCTCGCGGTCGGCCCGGGTGGCGCCGCCGTCCAGCAGGTCGCTCACCGCGCGCCGCTGCCCGGCCACGAAGGTGTTGACCGCGTCCAGGCCGGCCGCGTCGGCGCGCTGCACCGCGGCGGTGGTCAGCAGGCGTACGCCCTGGCGGGTGTCGGCGTCCATGTCGTCGAGCACGGCGCTGAACCCGACCCGGTCGCCGCGCAGCTCGGCGGCCTCGCCGAGGCGGGTCCGGGCGAAGTCGAGGAAGAGCTGGCCGCGGCTGATGTCCGAGCTGGCCAGGGCGAGCTGGGCGCGTTCCGTCGAGCGCTTCATCCCGTAGAGGGCGTCGCCCGGGACCGCGTTCTCGCTGGCGGCCGAGATGCCGGAGACGGCGACCGCGCCGGCGGCGATGCCGACCAGGATGGCGCCGCGGGCCCGGGCCCGGCGGGCGGTGACCGCGGGCAGCAGCGAGCCGCGCAGGCTCCCCGCGGTGGCGCGCTGGCCGGCCGGTTCGGCCGTGGTGGCCGCTGCCGGGTTGCCCAGGCCCTCCCGCACGGCGGTGGCCAGCAGCATCGCCCGCAGGCCGGTCCGGAACTCCGGGTCGACCTCCACGGTCGGGCGCTCGGCGGTGAGCCGCTGCCCGACCGCCACGAGCGGGGTGAGCTGGTCGTCGATCCGGGACCGGACGTGGTGCCGCCGGCCGCCGTTGGCCTCGTCGAGCAGCTGCGCGAAGCGCTCGGCGCGCCGGCGGGAGAAGAGGATGTTGTCCACCGCGGGCACCTCCTCTCGCTGGTCACGGCCGGTCGGCCGTCGGTTGGCCGACGACCGGCGGCAGCGTGACGCCGCGGGAGGCGAGGCGGCGGGCGGGAATGCCCGTCGACCTCGGGGGCCCGGGGGGATGCCGGGACAACCACCGGTCGCACCCGGAGAAACGGTCGGCGCCGGGCACGGGTTACGGGCCCGGCGGGGCCGAAATCACAGAAAGTGATGGGTGTCACGCGGTGGCACCGGTACTGAGCTGCTCGTTCGCTGATCGGGCCCGGACCGGGTCCCGGCAACGGGACTACGGTTGAAAGCCGTCGGGCAGGAGCCGGGCCAGCGCCCGGACCGCGCGGTACTGCAGCGCCTTGATCGCGCCCTCGTTCTTGCCCATCGCGCGCGCCGTCTCGGCGACCGAGAAGCCTTGGAGGAACCGGAGCACGATGCACTCCTGCTGCTCCGGGTTGAGTTGCTTGACGGCGGTGAGCAGGGCGACGTTGGTGATGTGCTCGACCACCGCCGCCTCCGGGCTGCCCTCCGGGCCCCGGTCCTCGCGGTCGGCGTCCAGCACGTCGCCGGTCGTCACCTCGAGTCGGTACCGGCCCGACTTGAAGTGGTCCGCGACCAGATTGCGGGCGATGGTGACCAGCCACGCCCCCAGGTCGCGGCCCTGCCACGTGAAGCTGCCGATCCGCTTGAGTGCCCGAAGGAAGGTGTCCGAGGTCAGGTCCTCGGCCAGTTGCCGGTTGCCGACCCGGAAGTAGACGAAGCGGAAGACCGTGTCGACGTACCGGTCGTAGATCAGGCCGAACGCCTCGGCCTCGCCGGCCTGGGCGCGCTCGACGAGGGCCCAGACCTCGGTCGCGGGATCGGAGGGGTCGGGGCGGCTCGGGAAACCGGTGGCGCTGCCCGAGCCGGTGGGGGCCTCGCTCGCCGGCACCGCCGGCAGGACCGCCGTCTCGCCCGCGGACGGGTCGGCCACCGCCGGGGAGTCACCGACCCGGCGACTCTGCGCCGGCATGGTGGGCCGGGCCGGCACCGCGACCCGGCCACCGGCCGGCTTCGCGTTCCCGCCGGGCACGGCCGGCCGGGCGGGGGGCTCGTTGTGATGCGGCCGGTTGCGCACCCGCTTGGCGGCGCTCTCGCCCCGGACGGCGAGGCTGCCCGGGTCGTCCAGCGCACCGCGACCGCCGGTGGGTCGCTCGTTGACCGTGGCGCGGGCGGTCGGGCCGGTCAGGCCGAGCGGTCGTTCCGCGTAACCGAAGGTGGTCACCGCGCCGCCCCCGTCCCGCCGGCTGTCCGGCGAGCCGGCCGGCTCGCCGCGCGGGCGCCCCGGGTGGGTGCGCCGCGGTCGGGCAGGGCGGTTCCGGGGTGTGCCGGCGGGCGGCAGTTCCCCTTGAGGTGCTGGTCCAATGCGCTCACGGGCACGGGGGCCTCCTCGGGCTGAGGGGTGTCGACTCACGGCAAATGGGGTGAGCCGACCCGAGTGATGATAGGGCCAACGTCACCCGCGCGTGGCAAGTCCGTTACACAGGGCGGAAGTATTTCCCGCTGTGTCGCACCGATGGCGGACCGGTTGTCCGTCGCGGGTGGTTGACTTTCGACGGATCCGATGGTCCGCAGTGGAAGCCCTGGTCAGGGTCGCGACGGTGGGCCTGGGTCGGGCGTGTCGGTCGGGTTCGCGACAGGCGGCGGTGCGGTCCGCTCCCGGCGTGTCGTGCGTCCCGTCGATGGGACCGGATTGGCGCGCCCGCGGCACGCGAGCGTGTCCCGTGAACGGGACTTCCGCCCTCCGCGTCGCCGGCGACGGGGCGTGGCCCGCCGCCGTCCGCTGTGCCAGACTCAGCCACCGTGCAGGACGCAGCGAGCAGTTCCGCGCCGAACCTCGCCGACCGGGCTCACCGGTCGGCCGTCGCCCACGGCGACCGACCCGCGCTGCACTGGCGGGACCGGACGATCGACTGGTCCGAACTGGACGCCGGGGTCACGGCGGTGGCCCACGCGCTGGCGGCCGCCGCGCCCGGGCCGGACCCGACCGGCCGACCGGCCCGGGTGGCCATCGCCCTGCCCAACTCGCCCGACTTCGTGGTCAGCTACCTCGGCGCCCTACGCGCCGGACTGGTGGCGGTGCCGATCAACCCGGGCTTCACCGCGCCGGAGCTGCGGCACGTGCTCGCCGACTCCGGCGCGTCGGTGCTGATCGCCACCGAACGGGTCCGCGACCTGGTCGCCGAGATCGCCGACGAGTTGCCCCGGCTCACCGCCGTGCACATCGCCCCACCGGTCGCGGCGGGCGGATCCACCCCGTTCCCGGCGCGGGGCGGCGACGATCTGGCGGTGCTGCTCTACACGTCCGGCACCGAGGGTCGGCCCAAGGGCGCCATGCTCTCGCACGGCGCGCTGCTGGCCAACCACGAACAGGTCGGCCGGATCGACCCGCCGGTGGTCGGGCCGACGGACACCGTGCTGCTGGCGCTGCCGCTGTTCCACGCGTACGGACTCAACTCGGGGCTCGGCGCGGTGGTCCACCATGGCGCGACCGGGCTCCTCGTGGACGACCTCGGGCCCGACGCCGGGCTCGCCGAGATCGCCCGGCACGAGGCCAGCGTGCTGGTCGGCGTACCGTCGATGGTGCTGGCCTGGTCGACGGCGGACGTCGACACGCTGGCCGCGGCGATGGCGTCGGTCCGGGTGGTGGTGTGCGGCGCGGCGCCGCTGGAGCCGGCCGTCGCGGCGCGGTTCGCCGAGGCCGCCAACCACCCGGTGTACGTCGGGTACGGCCTGACCGAGACCGCCCCCGTGCTCACCTCCACGCTCGTCGGCGGCGTGCCGAAGGCCGGCTCGATCGGGCGTCCGCTGCCCGGCGTCGAGCTGCGCCTGGTCGGCGCGGACGGCGCGGACCTGTGGCGCGACGGCACCGCGGCGCCGGACGACGACCCGGACGAGCTGGACCTCTCCGACGCCGCGCCGGGCACCGACCCCGGTCAGATCGTGGCCCGCGGGCCGAACCTCTTCGCCGGCTACTGGCCGGACGGCCGCGGCGGTCCGGACGCCGAGGGCTGGTGGGCGACCGGGGACGTGGCCTACGCCGACGACGACGGCGACCTCTTCCTGGTCGACCGGCTCCGCGAGCTGATCCTGGTCAACGGCTTCAACGTCTACCCGCACGAGGTCGAGTTGGCGCTCGACGCGCACCCGGGCGTGGCCGAGTCGGCGGTACTGGGTGTGCCGCACCCGCGAACCGGCGAGACTGTCCGGGCGTACGTCGTGCGAGCGCCGGGAGAGCCGGTGATCGCCGAGGAGCTGCTCGCCCACTGTGCGCGGAACCTGGCCCGGTTCAAGTGCCCCACCGGTGTCGAGTTCGTCGACGCCCTGCCACACTCGGTGATCGGCAAGGTCCGCAAGACCGAGCTCCGGTCGGCGTCCGCCACGGTGGCCCCGGCCGCGGGGCCGTCCCCGACGGCGCCGCCTTCGGTGCCGTCCCCGGCGGTGCCGGTCGACGACAGCCCGTCGGTCCCGGCCGACTCGCGTACGGAGGTGCCCGATGTCCAGTGACGCCCGGCTCACCCTGATCACCAGGCCCGGTTGCCACCTCTGCGACGAGGCCCGGGCCGCGCTGGAACGAGTGGTCGCGGTCACCGGCGACCGGTGGGTCGAGTGGGACGTGTCCGGCGAACTCGAGCTGGAGCGCGACTACGGCGACCGGCTTCCGGTGGTGCTGCTCGACGGCAAGGAGCACGGCTACTGGCGGGTCGAGGAGGACCGGCTGCTGCGGGACCTGACCACGCCGCAGCTGTGAGCGCGGGGGGTAGGGTGCGGCGGTGACCCCTGCGCGCCCCCACCTGGTGTGGGACTGGAACGGCACCCTGCTCAACGACCTCAGCCTCGTGGTGGCCTCCACCAACGCCGCCTTCGCCACCGTGGGCGGCCCGACGGTCACGCCGGACGAGCACCGCGTGCGGTTCCGCCGGCCGGTCGCGGAGTACTACGCCGAGATGCTGGGCCGGGCGGTCGACGACGAACAGTTCGGTCGGCTGGACAAGATCTTCCACGACGCGTACCGGACCGGGCTGACCACGTGCGAGCTGGCCACCGACGCGCGGACGGCGATGGCGGCGTGGCCCGGCAGCCAGTCCCTGCTCTCCATGTGGTTCCACGAGGAGCTGGTGCCGACCGTGCACACGTACGGCCTGACCGGGCACTTCCTGCGGGTGGACGGGCTGCGCGGCACGGTCGGTGGTGACCGGAAGGCCGAGTCGCTCCGGCGGCACCTCGACGAGCTGGGGGTGGACGGGGGCTCGGTCGTGCTGATCGGCGACTCGATCGACGACGCCGACGCCGCCACCTCGGTGGGCGGCCGCGCCGTGCTCTACACCGGCGGGTTCACCGACCCGGCCCGGTTGCTCGCCTCCGGCCACCCGGTCGCCGACACCCTCAGCGAAGCGGTCACGCTAGCCCGCTCCCTCCCGCGCTGACCACCCCTCCCGCGTTGATCATGAGGCGTGCGGCGTTTCCGATCTCTTCCGCCGCCGCAGACCTCATGATCGACGGCTTCCGGGGGTGGGCCCGGGTCAGTTGCGGAGGTAGGTGAGGACCGCGAGGACCCGGCGGTGCTGTTCGGTGTCGGGCGGCAGGTTGAGCTTGGTGAAGATGTTGCGCACGTGCTTCTCCACCGCGCCGTCGCTCACCACCAGCGTGCGGGCGATGGCGGTGTTCGAGCGCCCCTCGGCCATCAGGCCGAGCACCTCCCGCTCGCGCGGGGTCAGCTCGCGCAGCGGGTCGTCGCGCCGGCGGCGCGCGAAGAGCTGACCGACCACCTCCGGGTCGAGCACCGTGCCGCCGCCGGCCACCCGTTGCAGCGCGTCCAGGAACTCGTCGATCGCCGCCACCCGGTCCTTGAGCAGGTAGCCGATCCCGCCGCCGCCGGCGCCGCCGGTGGTGGCCAGCAGGTCGTCGGCGTACGAGACCTCGACGTACTGGGAGAGGACCAGGACCGGGCTTCGCGGCACGAGACGGCGGGCCTCGACGGCCGCGCGCAGCCCCTCGTCGGTGTGCGACGGCGGCATCCGCACGTCGACGATCGACACGTCGGGCCGGTGGGCCACGACCGCCTCGACCAGCGCGTCGCCGTCGCCGACCACCGCCACCACCTCGTGGCCGTGCTCCGTCAGCAGCCGTACGAGCCCTTCCCGGAGCAGGACGGCGTCGTCCGCGATCACGATCCGCATGAGGGTGTTGTCTACCACGTCCGGCTCACAGCGGCAGGTCGGCGCGGATCTCGGTGGGCCCGCCGGTCGGGCTGACCACAGCCAGGTCCCCGCCCGCGGCCCGGACGCGGTCGGCGATGCCCACCAGCCCGTGCCCCTTCGCCAGGTGCGCGCCGCCCTGGCCGTCGTCGCCCACGCTGACCGTCAGTCGCCGCCCCGACCGGAGCACGCTCACCTGGCACGCGGTCGCCCGGCTGTGCTTCGCCACGTTGGTCAGCGCCTCGGCGACGACGAAGTACGCCGTGTTCTCCACCGCCGGGTCGAGCCGGCCCGCCGGGGTGCCGAGGGCGGGGTCCACCTGCAGCTCGATCGGGATCAGCCCGCGCCCGGCGAGCGCGGCCAGGGCGCTGGGCAGGCCGCGGTCGACCAGGATCGGCGGGGCGATGCCGCGCGAGAGGGCACGCAGCTCGGCGAGCGCGTCCCGGGTCTGGGCGACCGCCTCGTCCAGGGTCCGGCCCGTCGCCTCCGGGTCGGAGGCGAGCTGCTGGCGGGCCCGGCTGAGGTCCATCGCCAACCGGACCAGCCGCTGCTGGGGACCGTCGTGGATGTCCCGCTCGAGCCGGCGCAGGGCGGCCGCCTCGGCGGAGACCGCGGCCCGCTTCTGCTCCTCCAGCACGATGATCCGGTCCCGCATCTCGGCCACCCCGGTCAGCATCGCCCGGGAGAAGCTCGCCTGCAGCAGCGCGCAGCCCCGGGCCACGATCGGCAGGGTGATCAGGAAGAAGAGTCCGATCGCGGTGTTCAGGCCGACCCGCGCGGCGGCCGACTCGCCCAGGCCGAGCAGCTCGGGGAGGTCGGTGTTGTCCGGCCCGCCGCGCGGCAGCGCCCAGTCGTACGCCCAGTAGAGCGTGCCGCCGATGGCCCCCGCCCACCAGACGACGGTCACCACGAAGGTGGCGATGTCCACGATCAACCGGAAGATGCCGTGCGCCAGGTCGAGCCAGGACTGGGCGTCCCGGATCGGGACGAAGATCCGTCGCCAGGCGCTCGCGCCCGGTTCCGCCGCCCGGTAGTGCGGGCGGATTCGCGGCTGACGCAGCACGGCCGGCAGCCGGAGCCGCTCGATGTCGGCGAAACCCCGGGCGGCGTAGAGGGTGCCGCTGAGGATGGGCAGCCCGATGACGGTCACCACCAGGCCGACGCTGAGCGCGGAACCGACCACGAGGACGACGAAGCTGGCCAGCGCGATGGGGAAGCCGAGCAGCACGTACCCGGAGTCGAGGAGGAGTTGGCGGGGGATGCTCGGCGCCAGCGTCGGCTGGTCGGCGGTGACGGGAACTGCGGTCATGCCCAAAGGCTAGGAGGCCGCGGCCCTCGCCCCCATCCCGTCGACCGGCCTCTGCACCGTAGGGCTGGCCCTACCGAGCCCCCGGCGCGGCCGCCGACGGTTCCCGTGCGATGGCACGGTTGTGGACCGTCGGGGCGTGGCGTCGGCGCGGGATTGGTCAGAGAAGTCGGGATTGAGCAATAATCGCCGGGCGGCGCCGGCGGAGGCCGCCGGATCGATCTTGCGGAATGGAGGGCCAGGTGAAGCCGCGTCGCGAGCTGACAAGATCGCGATTTGTGCACGTCTTCACAAGCGCCTACTCTGTAATTCCGACGCGCCCCGCTAGCACAGCCGGCACTTTCGGTTGCCAGCGGGAGTACCGAAGCGGCCGACCGGCGGAGTTGGCCGAGGATCGCACCGCACGGAGTCTCATGAGTCAGCACCGTCACCCTGGCGCGCCCGACCGCGCCGGTGCCGTTCCGGCGCTACCGGATCTGCCCGAGGCGACCGTCGCGCGGCTCCCGGAGTACCTCCGCGCGCTGCACAACGTCGCCGAGACCGGCAACGAGACGGTCTCCAGCGAGGGACTGGCCAGCGCCGCCGGGGTCAACTCCGCCAAGCTCCGCAAGGACCTGTCCCACCTCGGCTCGTACGGCACCCGCGGGGTCGGCTACGACGTGGCGCTGCTGATCGAGCAGATCGAGTACGTGCTCGGGCTCACCCAGCGCCGGGCCGTCGCCCTGGTCGGCGTGGGTAATCTCGGTCACGCTCTGGCCGGTTACGACGGGTTCGCCAGCCGCGGGTTCCGGATCGCCGCGCTCTTCGACGCCGACCCGGCCCGGGTGGGCGAGGAGATCAACGGCCTGGTCGTACGGCATGTCGACGAGCTGCCCCGGGTCGCGGCCGAGGAGTCCATCGCGATCGGCGTGATCGCCACCCCGGCCGCCGCCGCGCAACCGGTGGCCGACCAACTGGTCGCGGTCGGCGTGACCAGCATTCTCAACTTCGCACCCTGCGTACTCTCGGTTCCGGAGGGGGTCGACGTGCGCAAGGTCGACCTCGCCATCGAGCTGCAGATCCTGTCCTTCCACGAGCACCGCAAGGCGTCGCTGACCGCGCTGCCCGCCACCGGCGGGTCCGCCCTCACGGCTCTGCCCGGTGGGCTCGCGGCCACCGATACCCAGGAGGCGATCGGCACGTGAAACTGCTCGTCGTCGGCGCGTCCTACCGCACCGCCCCGGTAGCCACGCTGGAGCAGCTGGCGGTGCCCCCCGCCGACCTCACCCGCACGCTGGACCGCCTGGTCGCCCAGCCGTACGTGAGTGAGGCGGTGCTCGTCTCCACCTGCAACCGGGTGGAGGTCTACGCCGCCGTGTCCGGTTTCCACGGCGGTCTGGGCGACATCTGCGCGGTCCTGGCCGAGCGGGCCGGCTGCCAGCCGGCGGCGCTCGCCAACAACCTCTATGTGCACTACGACGCCGCCGCCGTGGACCACGTCTTCCGGGTCGCCACCGGGCTGGACTCGATGGTCGTCGGCGAGGCGCAGATCCTCGGCCAGATCCGTGACGCGTACCACGGGGCCACCGGCGCCGACTCGGCCGGCCGCCTGCTGCACGAGCTGATGCAGCAGGCGCTGCGGGTCGGCAAGCGGGCGCACGCCGAGACCGGCATCGACCGGGCCGGCCAGAGCGTGGTCACCGCCGCGCTGGAGCTGGCCGCTGGTCATCTCGACGGCGACCTCACCGGGCGGCCGGCGCTGGTGGTCGGCGCCGGCGCGATGGGTTCGCTGGGCGTGGCGACGCTCTCCCGGCTCGGCGCCGGGCCGCTCACCGTGACCAACCGGGGGGCCGACCGGGCCGTCCGGCTGGCCGAGTCGTACGGCGCCAGCGCCGTGCCGATGGCCGAGCTGACCGCCGCGCTCTCCACAGTGGACATCGTAGTGGCCGCGACCGCGGCCACCGCACCGGTCCTCACCCGACAGGTCGTGGCCCGGGCACTGGCCGAGCGGGACCTGGCCCGGGGGCCGCTGGTCCTGCTCGACCTGGCGGTGCCGCGCGACGTCGAGCCCGGCGTGGCCGAGCTGCCCGGCGTCGAGGTGATCGACATCGACCGGATGGCGGCGCTGCTCGCCGACGGCCCGGCCGCCAGCGACGCCGCCGCCGTCGAGCAGATCGTCACCACCGAGGTCGAGGGCTTCCTGACCTGGCTGCGCGGCGCCGACGTGGCACCCACCGTCGCCGCGCTGCGCGGTCGCGCCGACGACGTGGTCACCGCCGAGCTGAGCCGGCTGGCCCAGCGGCGGCCGGACCTGAGCGACGACCAGCGGGCCGAGGTGGCCCGGACGGTGCACCGGGTGGTGCAGCGGCTGCTGCACCAGCCGACCGTGCGTGTCCGCCAGCTGGCCGCGGAGCCCGGTGGCGACCAGTACGCGGCCCTGCTCCGCGAACTGTTCGACCTCCAGGTGCCGCAGACCTCGCCGGTGGACACCGTGCCGGACGTCGTGGTTCCGGACGTCGTGGAGACCGACCCCGCCCCGTCCACCGGAGGTGAACGATGACCGCGCCCCTGCGCCTCGGCACCCGGGGCAGCGCCCTGGCGATGGCCCAGTCCAGCCACGTCGCCGACGCCGTCACCGCGGCCACCGGGCGGCCGGTCGAGCTGGTCGAGGTGGTCACCGCCGGCGACCGGTCCAGCGCGCCGGTGCACCGGCTCGGGGTCGGCGTCTTCGTCTCCGCGCTGCGGGACGCGCTGGCCGCCCGGACCATCGACTTCGCGGTGCACTCCTACAAGGACCTGCCCACCGCGGCCGCCGCCGGGCTGCACATCGCGGCGGTGCCGCCCCGGGAGGATCCGCGCGACGCGCTGGTCGCCCGCGACGGCCGTACGCTCGCCGAGCTGCCGCCCGGCGCGACGGTCGGCACCGGCTCGCTGCGCCGCATCGCCCAGCTGCACGCCCTCGGGATGCAACTGGGGGTCACCCCGATCCGCGGCAACGTCGACACCCGCGTGGGACGGGTGCTCGGCCCGGAAGCCGACCTCGACGCGGTCGTCCTGGCCCGTGCCGGGCTGGCCCGGCTGGGGCGGGCCGGCGAGATCACCGAGACGCTCGACCCGATGCTCATGCTGCCCGCGCCCGCCCAGGGTGCGCTGGCGGTGGAGTGCCGGATCGACGACCCGGACCTGGTCGAGCTGCTCGCCGTGCTCGACCACGCACCGTCCCGCGCCGCGGTCACCGCGGAGCGGGCGTTGCTGGCCACCCTGGAGGCCGGCTGCAGCGCGCCGGTCGCCGCCTACGCCGAACTCGCCGAGGGCGACTTCGGTGAAGAGATCTACCTGCGCGGGGCGGTGATCAGTCCGGACGGTTCCCGAGACCTCCGGCTGTCCCGCACCGGAACGCCCGCCGACGCGGCGGAGATCGGCAAGGCACTCGCCGCCGAACTCCTCGAACTCGGCGCCGACTCGATCCTCGGCCACGACGGACACACCGGTCCGGGGACCCAGCAATTTGGGAGCACAGAATGACCCGCACCCGTAAGCCCGTAGGCCGTATCGCGTTCGTCGGGGCCGGTCCCGGCGACCCGGGCCTGCTGACCCGCCGGGCGCACGACGCCCTGGTCGACGCCGACCAGGTGGTGTACGACCGGGGAGTACCCGAGTCGCTGCTCGCCGCCGTGCGCGCCGAGGCCCGCGAGGACGCCGAGTTCACCCCGGCGGAGGGCGCGCCCGGGGACGTGGCGAAGGTGCTGATCTCGGCGGCCCGTGCCGGGCAGAACGCCGTGCACCTGGTCGCCGGGGACCCGTTCGGCCACGACTCGGTGGTCAAGGAGGTGCAGGCGGTCGCCCGCACCGCGGCGCACTTCGAGGTGGTGCCGGGTGTCGGCCAGGCCGAGGGCGTGGCCACCTACGCCGGCGTCCCGCTGCCGGGCGTACGCACGGCGGCCGACGTGGAGGACGTCAGCACGCTGGACTTCGAGGCGCTGGCCGCGGCCGTCGGCCGGGGCTCGCTCGCGATCGCGGTCGACGCCGGTGATCTCGCCGGCGTCCGTGACGGGCTGCTCGCCGCGGGTCTGGACGGCGCCACCGCGGTCGGGGTGACCGGGGACGGCACCGGCGAGACCCAGTACACGACCACCTCGACGGTGGACAGCTTCGTCGCCGCCGCGCTCGGCTTCACCGGGCGCGTGGTGCTCACCGTCGGCGCCGGCGTCGGGCAGCGGGACAAGCTCAGCTGGTGGGAGAACCGTCCGCTGTACGGCTGGAAGGTGCTGGTGCCGCGCACCAAGGAGCAGGCCGGCGTGATGAGCGCCCGACTGCGCGCGTACGGCGCCATCCCGTGTGAGGTGCCGACCATCGCGGTCGAGCCGCCGCGCACCCCGGCGCAGATGGAGCGGGCGGTCAAGGGCCTGGTCGACGGCCGGTACGCCTGGGTGATCTTCACCTCGGTCAACGCCGTGCGCGCGGTCTGGGAGAAGTTCGGCGAGCACGGCCTGGACGCCCGGCACTTCGGCGGCGTGAAGATCGCCTGCATCGGTGAGGCGACCGCCGACGCGGTCCGCGCGTTCGGCATCCAGCCCGAGCTGATCCCGTCCGGGGAGCAGTCGTCCGAGGGCCTGCTGGCCGAGTTCTCGCCGCACGACGAGATCCTCGACCCGGTCGGCCGGGTGCTGCTGCCGCGCGCCGACATCGCCACCGAGACGCTCGCCGCCGGGCTCACCGAGCGTGGCTGGGAGGTCGACGACGTGACCGCCTACCGGACGGTCCGGGCGGCGCCGCCGCCGGCCGAGATCCGCGACGCGATCAAGTCGGGCGGCTTCGACGCGGTGCTCTTCACCTCGTCCTCGACCGTCCGGAACCTGGTCGGGATCGCCGGGAAGCCGCATGCGCGTACCGTGGTCGCTGTCATCGGCCCGAAGACGGCGGAGACCGCGACGGAGTTCGGCCTGCGGGTCGACGTCCAGCCGCCGCACGCCTCGGTGCCCGATCTGGTGGAGGCGCTCGCCGCCTACGCCGTCGAGCTGCGCGAGAAGCTCGCCGCCATGCCGGCCAAGCAGCGCCGCGGTTCGAAGGTGCAGGGGCCGACCGCCCTGAGGTTCCGGTAGTCGTCAGGAGACACGCCATGCCGTACCCCGAGATCCGGCCCCGCCGCCTGCGCCGCACCCCGGCGCTGCGGCGGCTGGTCTCCGAGACCCGCGTCGACCCGGCCGAGCTGATCGTGCCGATGTTCGTCAAGGAGGGGCTGACCGAGCCCCGGGCGATCGCCTCGCTCCCGGGGGTGCTCCAGCACTCCCGGGACTCCCTGCGCAAGGCCGCGGTGGAGGCGGTCCAGGCCGGGGTCGGCGGGATCATGCTCTTCGGCGTGCCCGCCGAGCGGGACCCGGTCGGTTCGGGCGGGATCGACCCGGACGGCATCCTGAACGTGGCCATCCGGGACGTCGTCGCCGAGGTGGGCGACGCCACCGTGGTGATGAGCGACCTCTGCCTGGACGAGTTCACCTCGCACGGGCACTGCGGCCTGCTCACCCCGGCCGGTGAGGTGAACAACGACGCGACCCTGGCGGCGTACGCCGAGATGGCGGTGGCCCAGGCCGACGCCGGGGTCGGGGTGGTCGGGCCGTCCGGGATGATGGACGGCCAGGTCGGCGTGGTACGCCGGGCGCTCGACGCCGCCGGGCACCAGGACGTGGCCGTGCTGGCCTACGCCGTGAAGTACGCCTCGGGGTTTTACGGCCCGTTCCGCGACGCTGTGGAGTCGGCCCTGGAGGGGGACCGGCGCACCTACCAGCAGGACCCGGCCAACCTGCGGGAGTCGCTCCGCGAGGTGGCGCTCGACGTGGCCGAGGGCGCCGACATGGTGATGGTGAAGCCGGCGCTGCCGTACCTCGACGTGGTAGCCGCGGTCCGGGCCGCGGTGGACGTCCCGGTCGCCGCCTACCAGGTCTCCGGCGAGTACGCGATGGTCGAGGCGGCCGCCGCGAACGGCTGGATCGACCGCGAGCGGGTCATGATGGAGACGCTCACCTCGATCCGGCGCGCCGGCGCGCAGATCATCCTCACCTATTGGGCCGTCGAGGCAGCGCGCCTCCTCCGCCAGAGCTACTGACCGCCGGCCAGCAACGCCCGGCTTGCGGGGCGGCCCGACGCGGTCGCCGACACGATGATCGGCACGGCCGGCCCCTTGGCTCCGGCCGGCTCTGGCCCCTGCCCGGCCCCATGCCTGTCTCCGCGCGCTGGCCGGCCCCTGCTCTGGCCCTCTCCCTGCCCTGGCCGTCTCGCTGCCGTGGCCGTCTCCCTGCCCTGGCCGTCTCCCTGCCGTGACCGCCTCCCTGCCGTGACCGTCTCCCTGCGGGCGATGACGCCGAGGCATCGAACGACGCGGAATCGCGGAGAGTGACCAAACCTCCCCCCGGCTGCCCCACCCCTGCGCACCCCCTTTGCTCTGCACCCCCATACGCGACGGCCACGTTCGGCAACCGGTGCGTATCGGGGTGCAGAGCGAAGGGCGGGAGAGGGGGTTGGAGGCTGTTCGCCGGGTTGAGGGAAAGGCGCTGGTCAGAGGCTTGGACGTGGTGGTGCGGACGGGCGAAGGGCGGAGGACCGGCCGCAGTCGTTACTGTCCGTCATTTTCGACCGGGTCCACATGGGGTGTCACTGAGGATGACGAAATCGGTGCGCCTCGTCGGCCCACCGGTCGTGGCGCTGTCCACAAGTGGAGGGCGTTGTCCACAGTCGAGGTGAGCGGCATTGCGGCCGGCGTCGGCAGCCGGGACGGTGGCGCTATGAGCGAGGCCTTCTCCGCATCCGCATCAGCACCCGCGCCCGCGTCTGGACCCGCACCCGCATCCGCAGCGCCTGACCCGCCGGTCCTCCTGACCAAGCCGTTCGACGTGCCGTGGCCCACGGCCGGCATCGTCCGGGCGGTCCGTCGGCGCGCTGACCTGAGCCAGCGGGAGCTGGCCCGGTGGGCGGGCGTGCATCACGCCACGGTCGGACGGATCGAGGCGGGTCGACTGACGCCGAGCATCAAGCTGATGCGCCGCGTGATCGGGGTCGCGGGATTCCGGCTGGCGGTCGTCGACGAGTTCGGCCGGGTGCTGAAGCCGATGCGGGACTGGGAGGACACCCGCGACGGGGCGGAGCGTCGCTACCCCTCCCACCTGGACACGATTCTCGACCCCGAGCCGGGCGAGTGGTGGGCCGACCTCTACGGACTGGCCCGCCCGCCGGAGACGTACCACCGCGACCGGGCGCTCCGGGACGCCATGCGGCGGCGTAGCCAGTGGGAGGTGCGCGCGGCGCAGAACCGGGGTGTTCCTCCGCCGCCACGCGCCTGCCGGCATGACTGACTGAGCGGGAACGGGCGACGGCCCGCCAGTCCCTATGGACCGGCGGGCCGTCGGGTGGAGCGGGTCGGGTCAGTCGTCGTTGCGGATGGTGCCCGTCGCGAGCGGGTCGGTCAGCCGCAGGCCGGGAACGCCGGCGACCAGCAGGGTCAGTCGCTCGTCGCCCTCCCGCTTGCGGTCACCGTTGACCGTCACCGGGAACGTGAGAGACGTCTGGCCGGCGGCCAGCACCTTGCAGCCCACGTACGGGTCGTAGTCCGAGCCGGCCTGCGCCGTCGTGCCGTACGTGGCGGCGCAGATCAGGGCCGGCTGGGACAGCGGCCGCGACACGGTGGCGGTGAAGGCGAGCTGTCGCTCGCCCTTGTCGCCCTCGGTCACCGACGCGTCGGCGACGGTCAGGGCGGCGCGGGAGTGGAACCGGGCCACCTGCGGGTCGTGGTCGCTGGAGCCGCGCGAACCGTCACCGGTGTGCTCGGCCGGCCAGTCGGCGTTGATGTGCGCCGCCCGTACCTGCACCAGGTCCCGGTGTAGAGCGTCGTTCACGAACAGCTGATCGAGCGTCTGCGCCTGCCCCTCGAAGCTGTACGAGTAGGCGGACGAGGGCACGTCAGCGACCAGGTCCTCCCAGAGGTTGTGCAGCCCGGCCGCGTACAGCGGGGCCAACTGGTCGGACGGGGTCGGCTGCGCGGCGGTGGCGATCGGGTCGTCCGGGCGGGGGAAGACGTTCAGGTCGCCGCCGTAGACCACCCGGGCGTTCGCGTCCGAGGCCTCGATGGCGGTCGTGATCGCCGCACCGTACGCGGCCTGCTCCCGCCGCTGCCCGATCCGGCTGTCCGGACCGGACGAGTAGTGGTTGCTGACCGCCCAGAGGGTGAACCGCTCGGCCGAGCCTGGCGCGGCGGCCACGCTGAACTTGCCGACCTGGGGAGCCCGGGTGAAGACGTTGTCGCCGTCCTGCCCCGTCGAGGTGTCCACGTCGGAGGGGAGCAGCGCGTTCAGCGCCTTCGGGTTCTGCACGTCCGCGTTCGCCGGCAGCCCGGCAGCCCGGTACTGCACGGTCGGCACCGAGCCGAGCACCGGGTCGCCGGCGGTCGCCGCGGCGAGCCGAACCCGGTCGGTGCGGTAGAGGAACGCCGCGGTGATGCCGCGGGCGTCCGCGCCGGTGCGGTCGTACGCGGCCGCGTAAGCCGGACCGCCGGCTGCCGCCACCGCGAGCGCCAACTCCTGGATGGTGTCCGGCGCGCCGTCGGCGTCGTTCGTGTCGCCGCAGGCCAGGGCCCCGCCGGAGACCGCGCAGATGTCCTGGTCCTCGGCCTCCTGCACCAGGATCAGGTCCGGAGCGTGCAGGTCGGTGACGATCTGGTCGGCGAGCGAGGTGAGGTGCTCCTGGTAGTCGGCCTCGTTGGCCGGCACGTAGTCGAACGGCGGGCTGACCCCGGTGCAGCCCGGGTTGCCGGTGAAGTCGCAGCCGTCGAACGGGTCGTCCCGGAAGTCGTACAGGTTCTCCACGTTGTAGGTCGCGACCGCGACCTCCTCGGAACGGTCAGCCGGCTTCGGCGGGTTGTTCTTCGACGGGTCGGCCCCGGCCGCGAACTCGGCCCGCTCCACCTGCACGCCGTACTTCTCGAACGAGTAGTAGAGCCCGCCGACGGCGTCCTGGCTGAGGGTGTCGAAGGTGTGGGCCGGCGGCAACAGCGCCGTGCTGTCGCCGCTGGTGGCCTTCACGCCCATGCTGCCCAGCATGATCCGCTGCCCGTTGCCGTCGTCGAACCGTCGGGTCGGGTCGTTGTCCAGCGGGTGCGCGTCGCGGAACACCCGGCGGGCGTACGGGTCGGCGCGGTCCAGCAGCGGGTCGTCCCGGTCGACGACCCAGACCTCCGCGTCGGCCGTGGAGGCGAAGACGTCCCGTCCGCTCACCGCGCCGCTACCGGCACGGACCCGCAGCCGGGCCCCCTCGTGCCGCTCCCAGAAGCGCCCGGCGGCGGCGAGCTCGACCGGTGGCACCGTGTCGGTCACCTCGACCTCGGTGTTCACGTCCAGACCCGAGGTCAGCTTGCTGACCAGCGAGGCGCTGGAGAGCTGGGTCATGTTGTAGTACTCGGACACCCGGGCCCGGAGCACCACCTCGTCGCCCACCGCCGGCACGTAGCCGCCGATCAGTGAGGTGAACGAACCCATGAACACGAAGATGCCGTCCGAGCTGGCCGGATCCCCGTCGGTGTCGCCGCGCCGGCTCTGGAGGAAGAAGCCCCGCTGGTCGCGGCCCGACGAGTCACGCGCCAGGGTGAGCTGGGTGATGACGCCGCGGACGTCGTAAAGGGTGCTGCTGGTGCCGTTGCCGCTGGCCGGCGCGAGCGGCGAGCGGTCGGCCGCGCCGGACTCACCGTCGGTGGTGGGGCCCTGTACCTCGCCGACCGTCAGTTCCCGCGTCACCTGCACGGCCAGGGTGCAGGTCGCGGTGCCGCCGTCGGCGTCGGTGGCGGTCAACGTGACCGTGTACGCCCCGGCGGCCAGGTCGGCGCTGGTGCTCACCGTGGCGCGGGCGGTGCCGCCCAGCCCGGGGGCCGGGGTGACGGCGGTGCGGACGATCGAACCGGCGGTCGGCGTCGGGCTGACCCGGGTGACGGCCAGGTCGACGATCGTGTCGTCGGGGTCGGTGGCGGTGACCTCCCGGGTCGCCGCGGTGCCGGCCGGGGTGACCAGGACGGCGCCGCAGGTCAACGTGGCGGGCGCGTCGACGGGCCCCCCGCCGTCGACGGTGTGCGCGCCGAGGCCGTCGAACGTGTCGGTCGCGAAGCCGGCCCACTGCGCGGCCGGGTCGAACGCGTCGGACGGGTCGGTGTCACCGGCGCTCACCGTGCCCAGCCGGCGCAGCGTGTTGTCCGCGGTGCTGGTGACGCCGCTGCCCCACTCGGCACCCGGGTCGACGCCGACCTGGCCGACCGAGTCCAGTACGGTGTCGCCCCGGCGCAGCACGACCGCGTCGTCGCCGTTGAACAGCCCGGCGCCGCTGGTCTGGTCGGCCTGGTCGAGGATCGCCGGCACGGCCGAGGCGGATGCGAACACGAACACGTCGCCGGCGGCGACCGTGCCGGTGAGCGGGAAGGCGGTCGCGCTGGTGGAGCCGTTGAAGAAGAGAGCGAGCTGATAGCCGCCGGCCGCCAGGTCGATGGCGGACCCGGTGCCGTTGAACAGCTCGATGGCCTTGTTGTTCGACGAGCCTTCGACGTACTCGGAGATGAACAGGTCGGTGGGCGCGGCGCTGGCCGCGGTGGGTGCGACGCCGATGGCCGTGGCGGTTACGGCGGCGGCGGTCGCGAGCGCGGCGAGGGTACGGCGCGGGCGCATGAGGCCTCCACGATGGGCGGACGGTGAACTAACGCACGTTAAGTGCACACCGTGACCAGCGTCCATCCCCTACCGGACCGTTTCATGAACAGCCGGTCAGCGCGACGCGTCGACGTGGTGCACCAGGTCGGCCACGTCGATGCTGTATTCGCACCACTCGCGGTCGGGACGGTAACCCAGCTCGGCGTTGACCTTCAACATCGCCTCGTTGGCCTGGGCGTTCCAGGTCTGCACCTCGGCCAGCGCGGGCTCGGCCGAACGCAGCTCCAGCAGCATCCGTGCCTTGATCGCACGGTCGATGCCGTAGCCACGGTGATCCTGCGCCACGATCGTGTCGTACTGGTCGGCCCGCGTCGGGTGCTGCGCCGGCACCACCACCTCGGTCAGGCCGGCCACCTCGCCGCTCTGCTCGTGGAGGGCGAGCACGATGTAGGGCTTCATTCCCCGCCGGTGCAGGCAGTCCAGGCTGTCCCGGAGCCGCTGCGGGTCGTAGGAACTCGGGCGCAGCTCGCCGTCGTCGACGTCACGCACCTCGGCCTTGGCCCGCGCGTACGCCTCGATCAGTTCGTCCGGCGGACCGCCCGGGTGGAACTCCACGTGGTAACCCGCGCCGACACCGGTGGCCATCTCGGCCAGCTCGGCCCAGTTCACTGCGGACAGGTCGAGCACGCTGCGGGTCTCGACATATTCCCGAGTGAACCCGAGCGACTCGTAGAACGCCACGGCGGGGGTGTCACCGACGACCTCGACGCCGATGGAGGAGAAGGCCTCCTGGTAGACCCGGCGGGCGGCGACCCGGACCAGGTCACGCCCGAGGCCGCTGCGCCGGGCGGAGGGGTGCACCAGCACCTCGAGCACGCCGATGTCGCCGAGCAGCAGGACATGGACCTGGCCGAGGACGGCGCCCGGCGTCCCGTTCGCCCCCGGCTCCTCCTGCGCCACCCAGGAGATCCGCCGTTCGCCCGGCATCACCTCGGTGAGGTATTCCCGCAGGGAACTCTCCCGCCACGGCGGATCCTGCGGCAGATCGGCCGCCAGGACCGCGTTGAGCGTGTCCAGCAGCGACGCGATCTCGGCGGACGACGCGGTCCTGGGGTCCCACTCGCGCACCATCACCCGTCTAGCTTGCCGTCAACAGCAGCCCGGGGGAAGTGTTCAGTTCTCCAAATGTATGCGGACGATCACTTCACGTACGGCTGGCCTGTCCGTAGCGGTTTGCCGTATTGAACACGTCCTGCGCGTAACGGCGCACGTCGTTGTACGACAGGATCGCGTTCCACCAGTCCTCGGGGATGCTCAGGTTGCGGCCGTTCCGGCAGAGGTAGTTGCCGGCCGCGAGCGCGGCGTCGTCCAGGTCGTGCGGGTCCTTACGGCCGTCGTTGTCGGCGTCCACCCCGACCTCCTGCCAGGTGGTCGGGATGAACTGCATCGGCCCGATCGCCCGGTCGAAGGTGGTGTCCCGGTCGAGCTGGCCGCGGTCCGTGTCGATGATCCGCATCCGCCCGTCCCGCCCGTCCAGCGGCAGTCCGATGATCTCTGGGCTGGCCTTGCCGTCCTGACCCAGCCGGGCGCTGTTGGCCTGGCCGTGCGACGACTCGACGAACCCGATCGCGGCCAGCGTGGTCCAGCTCAGGGCGCAGCTGCGGTTGGTCTGGGCAAGCACCAGCTCGGCGTAGCCGTACGCCTGCATCGCGACCGGCGAGATGCCGACCTTCGCGCCGACCTGCTGGGCCCAGCCGGCCAGCGCGTCCGCCGGCCGCCCGCCCACCAGGCCGGTCATCGGCCCGGTCGGGGGCACCGTGCCGGTGGGCAGCGGGAAGGTGGGCAGCGCCGAGCCCGGCAGCCCGGTCGGGAACCCGGACGGCTGCCCCGTGGGCACCGCGGTCGGCACCGGGCCAGGCGGTGGGGCGGTCGGTGCGGCGGCGTCGTCGATCGCGCTCGGGCGGGGTGCCCGGATCGTCGCCGGAACCGCCAGCGCGCCGGCCGTCGCGGTGGCCGCGACGAGGATGAGCAGGAACACGCCGGGCAGCGTGAGCCGCCCGCTGGGTCGCCGGGACCAGGCCCGGGTCGCCCGGGCCGCGCCGGCCGCGGCCTGCCGCGGGCGCAGCCGTACGGCGTGCGCGAACGGCACCCGGTGGCGGCGGGTGCGCCCGGCGCCGCCGACATCGTCCACGGTGGCCGTCCCGACCGCGGGCCCGCCGGTGCCCGTCGACGTCGCGCCGGTGGTGTCGGTGGCCGTGGTGGCGCTGCCCGCGTCGCCAGCCGTCGGAGCGCCGGCGGCCTCGGTGGCCGTCGGCGCGCTGCCGGCTGGCGAGTCGGTCACCCGGTCCGTGGTCGCCGGGGTTGCGCCGGCGCTGGCCTCGGTGGCGGCGGCTTCGCTCGCCGACGGCGCATCCTCTGACGGTAGGGGTGCGGGTGCGTTCGCGGCCTCGGCGGCCGAATCGGCCGGTGCGGCCGCGTCGTCGACTCCGGCACCGGCCGTCGCGCCGGCGCTCGCCGTGTCGCCGGACCCGGCACCGACCGCCGCGCCGCTGGCCGCTGTGCCGCTGGCCGCGTCGCCGGTCGCTGCGCCGGCGGTCGCTGCGCCGCCGCTCGTCGCGTCGCTGGCCGAGGCGGCGTCGGCCCCGGCCTCGGCCGGGGCCTCGGAGCGCAACCAGGGGCGGCGGGGACGGGGAACCTGGCGCGGCGCCGGATCGGGCGCAGCGCCGGACTCGGCGAGCGGCCCGTCGAGCGGCGCGGCCGGTCGTAGGGGTCGAAGGGCTCGTCTGTCCTCGCCGTCCACCACCCGTCGAGTATCACCCATGCCCCGCCGCACGTCAGGCCCGGACGTACCCTGGTGCCATGCCCCGGTACGAGTTCCGCTGCCGCGCCTGCGGCGACACCTTCGAGGTCAACCGCCCGATGGCGCAGGCCGGCGAGCCGGCCGCGTGTCCGCAGGGTCACGCCGACACGGTCAAGTTGCTGTCCACCGTCGCGGTCACCGGTCGGGGCGGGGCCGGTGCCGCCGGCGGGGCCTCGGCGCCCGCCGGGGGCGGCTGTTGCGGCGGTGCCTGCGGCTGCTGAGGCCGTCCGAGCGTCGTCGCGCAACCCGCCGAGCGGCGGGCCGGCCTTGCCCCAGGGCGAGGTCGAGTGGCACTTTGAGTCCGAGCCCGGCCGGCCGTTCTCACGATGTGTGACCGCTCGGCTTCAGGCAGCATGAACCCGACGTCACGGGCGGAGGTTCGACGCATGGCGGCACGGATCCAGCTCCCGACCGGTTGGGTGACCTTTGTGTTCACCGACATCGAGGGCTCGACCCGGCTGGCCCAACTGCTGGGTCCGGACTACCGCCCGGTGCTGCGCGAGCACCGCCGGCTGCTGCGCCGCACGCTGGCCGGGACCGGCGGCGCGGAGCTGCTGACCGAGGGCGACTCGTTCTTCCTCGCCTTCGCCGACGCCACCGAGGCGCTGACCGCCTGCCTCACCGCTCAGCGGGCACTCGCGAACCACGAGTGGCCGACCCCGGAGGCCGCGCCGCGGGTGCGGATGGGCCTGCACACCGGCTATGCCGAGCCGCGCGACGGTGAGTACGCCAGCGCCGAGGTGCACCGCGCGGCCCGGATCGCGGCCGCCGCGCACGGCGGACAAATTCTCTGTTCGGCGTCCACCGCGCGGCGCGCCGAGCCCCTGCCGGCCGGCGCCTCGCTGCTCGACCTCGGCCTGCACCGGCTGCGCGGCTTCGACGACCGGGAACGGCTCTTCCAGCTGGTCGCGCCGGGGCTGGAGCGGCAGTTCCCGCGCCCGCGCACCGCCGACGCGGTGGCGCACAACCTGCCGACCCAGGTCACCTCGTTCGTCGGCCGCGAGGCCGAATGCGCCGAGCTGCGCCGGCTGGTGGAGGGGCACCGGCTGGTCACGGTGCTCGGCGCCGGCGGCGCGGGCAAGACCCGGCTCGCGGTCGAGTTGGCCTCGGGGGTCGTGGAGGCGTACCCGGACGGGGTCTGGTTCGTCGACATCGCCGCGGTGACCGACCCGGGGCTGGTGGCGTTCGAGATCGCGGCCGTGCTCGGCCTGCGCCCGGAGCCGGGCCGGCCGATGGTGGACACCCTGGTCGAGTTCGCGGCGGCCCGCCGGATGCTGGTGCTGCTGGACACCTGCGACGCGCAGCCGGCCGCGTCGGCCGAGGTGATCTCCCGGCTGCTCGCGGGCGGGCGCGGGGTGCGGGTGCTGGCGACCAGCCGGGAGTCGTTCGGCCTGCCCGGCGAGGTGGTGTGGCGCATCCCGCCGCTCTCGGTCGAGCCGCGCGACGACGGTGCGGAGAGCGACGCCGTGGCGCTGCTGCTGGACCGGACGGCGGCGGCCCGTGGCGGCCGGCAGCCGGACCCGGCCGAGTCGGCCGACCTGCGCCGGGTGGTGCAGCGCCTCGACGGGCTCCCGCTCGCCATCGAGTTGGCCGCCGCCCGGTTGCGCGTGCTGTCGGTGGGGCAGCTCGCGGAGCGCCTCGACGACGTGCTGGGCACCCTGGACGCCGGCCGGGACGACCCGGAGCCGCCGCCGGCGGACCGGGGCTGGATGGGCAACCAGCAGGACACCGTGGACCTGGTAGCCGCCGCGGCCGGCGCCTCCCCGCCCACGCCGGCCAGCCGGGCGGTGCAGCGCTCCGCCACCGAGCGGCACCTCACCATGCAGGCCACGGTCACGTGGTCGTACCGGACCCTCGGGCCGCGCGCCGCCCGGCTGCTGCGCTGGCTGGCGGTCTTCGCCGGCCCGGTGGACCTGGCGACCGTCGAGTGGCTGCTCGGCGACGACCCGTTGGACCCGTTGTCGGTGCTGGTGGACAAGTCGATGGTGCTGGCCGAGCCGAACGCGGCGGGGAGCACCTACCGGATGCTCGACCCGATCCGGGCGTACGCGGCGCGGCGGCTGGCCGAGGCCGGCGAGGAGCAGGCCGCCCGGGACCGGCACGTGGCCTGGTCGGCGCACGCGCTGGAGCGGGCGCACCTCGGCCCGGACGGGCGGCCGGTCACGCTCTCCCTCTACACGCTCGACCCGCTGGCCGGTGAGCTGCGGGCGGCGCTGCGCTGGTGCGCCACCGGGGGCAGCGCGGCGGCGGGGCTGCGACTGGCGGGTGGCCTGGACCAGTGGTGGCGGGAGCGGGGGCTGGCCCGGGAGGGGCGGCTCTGGCTGTTCCGGCTGTACGGGCGGATCGCCGAGACCGGCGAGCGGATTCCGGAGGCCGAGCTGGCGGCGGCGTACCACATGCACTCGCTGCACGCCGGTGCGGACGGTGAGTTCGCCGAGGAGCTGCGCTACTCGCAGCGGGCCGAGGCGGCGGCCCGGCAGGCGGGTGACTCCGGCCTGCTGGCCCGGGTGTTGGCCGGGCGGGCGGCTCCGCTGGTCGACATGGGACAGTTCGCCGAGGCCGAACGGGTCTGCCGGGAGGTCATCGACTGGGCGCACAGTCAGGATGTGCTCGGCGACGCGCTGCTCGCCGTCTACAGCCTGGCCGAGCTGCTGTGGCGGCGGGGCGCGCTGGACGAGGCGGCGGAGCTGCTCGGGGCGGCCCGGCCGGTCGAGGCGGCCCGACCGGTCGAGCGGGGTCGGCGCTCGGTCGACATGCTGCTCGGCATGGTCGCGCTCGCCCGCGGTGACGTGATAGCCGCGCACGAGCACCTGCTGGTCGCGCTCCGCTCCCGGATGAGCCACGGCTTCCACGGTCGGGCCTGTGACACGTTGAACGCGATCGCGGTGCGCTGCGCAGCCGGGGATGACCCGCTCACCGCCGCCCGGCTCTTCGGTGCGGCGCAGGCGACCCGCGCCAACCTGCGGTGCACTCCGGGCATCTACGGCGGTTACTGGGCCGACCGTCAGGCGGACCTGCGCCGGGCGCTGGGGGACGTCGCCTTCGACGACGCGTACGGGGAGGGCGCCGAGCTGGGGCTGGACGAGGCGGCGGGGCTCGCGCTCGACGTGGAGCACCCCGATCTGGCCGAAGACTCGACCCGCTTCAGCACGATGCGAGCCCACCCGGCGCCGCGGCAGGCGGAGCCGGAGCGCCGTCCGGCCGGGCAGAGCGAGCGCGCCTGAGGGCCCCACCGTCGGCCGTCCGACGTGGCGGGGCGCGGCGACGCGGAGGGCCCGCGCGCCGGTCTCCCGGCGACACGGGCCCTCGTGAGGTCAGGCGCGCAGGCCGGCGCGTCGCTCGGCGTCGGCCTTCATCTTCGCGGCGCGCTCGATGTCGGCCGGGTCGACCGCGGCGACCGAGCCGAAGATGCTGACTGCCTGGTAGTAGGTCCAGGCCAGGCTGTAACAGGCCGGCCGGACGACGGAGTTGTAGGTGGCGCAGACCCGCTTGAGGTCCTCGTAGAAGGCGCTGTCGAGGCGGGACTTGTTGGCGGAGAACACGCCCATCGCCTTGTGGTTGCGGTAGCCGAAGTCGTGCCGGTAGCAGGAGAGTTCGAAGCTGAACCCGAGCGGGTTGTCCGGGCTCGACGAGCAGTAGTCGGTCGACCAGTCGAACGCGTACTCGGACCAGGCGCCCTTGTTGAGCCGGCCCGAGTTCCAGGAGTTGTAGCTGGTGGCGCTGGTCTGGGTCCAGCTGGACAGCACGGCGAGCTTCTGCTCGCGGCTGACGGCGGCAGCGGCGGGGGAGGCGAGTCCGAGGGCGACGAGCAGCGCGAGCGCGCCCGAGGCGAACAGGGTGGCGAGGCGTCTGGGCACGGTGACCTCCGCGGGGGTGAGCGGGTGGGGCAGGTTACCGGCGGGTTACCGGTGCCGATGAGTGTCGATCAATCGACAGACGCGGATCTGTGCACGGCGCCAACTATTGGCGACATACGTTCAAACAGACGGATGCCCCGGGTGCGCGGGGCGCCCGGGGCATCCGGTGGAGGGTCAGGCCGGCGTCACCGGACGAAGGCCGGCGGGCTCGCCGGGCTCTCATTGGCGACCCGGTCGAGCGAGGTCACGTAGTAGGTGTACCGCTGGCCGGGCTCGGCCGTGGTGTCCACCCAGGACTGGACGCCGCCGGCGGTGGTGCGCACGGTGTCCACCAGGTGGGCGGCGTCCGCGAAGTCGCACCGGCCAGCCAGGTGGATGCCGTCGAACCGGTAGATCGCGTACGACGTGGCGGTGCCGAACGGGCCCACCCCGTCGGCCGGCTGGCGCCAGCTGAGTTTGACCCCGTCCGCCTGTCGGGCGGCCCGGGTGACCACCGGGAAGAGCAGTGGCTTCGCCGGCAGGTGGGACATGGTCGGTACCAGCGCGGGGCGCGAGTAGTGCTCGGCCGCGTAGATGTCGGTGGCGCCGAGCCGGTTCGCCCGCACTTGGACGGCCGAGAAGTGCACGTTGCCCTGGACCTCCGGGTACGACCGGTTCAGGGTCAGGTGGTCCGACAGCTCGCGCGGGTTCATCCAGAACGTGCCGTACGCCGGGTCGCCGCTCTTGTAGTCGGCCTGTCCGATGTAGAGCTGCACCCGGGTGCCGCGTACGGTCTCCGCCCACCACGGGACGAGCCGCGCGTAGTCGGCGGCCGGGTACTGGCCGATGTACCAGTAGAGCTGCGGGACGATGTAGTCGACCCACTCCTCCTTGACCCACTTGCGGGTGTCGGCGGAGATGATGTCGTACGACTGGCTGCCGGTGGTGTCCGAGCCCAGCGGGTCGGCGCTGGCGTTCCGCCAGATGCCGAACGGGCTGACGCCGAACTTCACCCACGGCTTGACCGCCTTGATCTTGGAGTTCATCTCCTGGATCAGCAGGTTGATGTTGTCCCGCCGCCAGTCGGCCTTGTCCGTGAAGCCTCGGTTGTACGCTGCGAAGGTGGCGTCGTCCGGCACCTGGTGGGTGCCGCTCGGGTACGGGTAGAAGTAGTCGTCGAAGTGCACGGCGTCGATGTCGTACCGCCGGACCGCGTCCATCATCGCGGTCTGCACGAACTCGCGGACCTCGGGGATGCCGGGGTTGTAGTAGAGCCGGCTGCCGGCCACCCCGGCCGGCGGGTAGGCGAAGGTCCAGTCCGGGTGCTGCCGGGCCGGGTGGCCGGGGGCGAGCTGGTTGAGGTCGGCGCCGGCGCCGCCCGGGGCCGGCATGGAGATCCGGTACGGGTTGAACCAGGCGTGGAACTCCAGGTTGCGCCTGTGTGACTCCGCGACCAGGAACGCCAGCGGGTCCCAGCCCGGGTCCTTGCCGCGGACCCCGGTCAGGTACTCGGACCAGGGCTCGTGGGACGAGGGCCAGAACGCGTCGGCCGTCGGGCGGACCTGGACGACCACGGCGTTGTGGTTCAGCCGCTCGGCGAGGTCGAGCCAGGCGAGGTACTCGGCCTTCTGCTGGGCGACCTGGTCGGGGGCGGTCTGCGACGCCTTGCTGGGCCAGTCGATGTTCGTCACCGATGCGATCCACAGTGCCCGGAACTGGCGCTTCGGGGTGGCGGGGTCGGTGGCGCAGGTAGCGGTGGTGGGGGTGTCCGCCGGGCTGGGCGCGGCGGTTGCGGGGGCGGCGAGGAGCGCGCCGAGCAGTGCCGCGGCCAGTCCGGCGGCTGCGAGCCGAGATGCCTTCATGCGGTGTCCCTTCGTTGGGGCTCCGGGGAGTGGCGGCCGAGCCGGCAAGATTCGCCGCCGCCTATCTGCCGCTAGAAGGAAATTTTCACACCGGACGCACTCCGCGCAAGACCTCGACCAGGATCGGTCCGTCCGTCCGGTTCCGTCCGGCCACGCGCCCGCTGCCCGGAGTGCCGCCGATCGCCCGGTGGGCTGACCCGGTTGGCCTGAAGCATGGCGGTTGGCGCTGATCCGTACGGGGTAGCAACGCCGGTCACGGACCGCCACGCCGGTGGTCGCACGGTGGGAGGAGTGACCGCGTTGTCCGTGCTGCGCACAAAACCGATCAGTGACGTCCTCGCCCAGGGTGAGGCGGACGGCGTCGACGGCCGTCCCGGCCTGAAGCGTCGGCTCGGCGGGCTCGACCTCACCGGATTCGGCATCGGCATCGTGATCGGCACCGGAATCTTCACGCTGACCGGCATCGAGGCCCGGGACAGCGCCGGGCCGGGCGTGGTGATCTCGTTCGCCATCGCCGGCGTGGTCGCCCTGCTCGCCGCGCTCTGCTACGCCGAGCTGGCGTCCAGCGTGCCGACCGCCGGGAGCGCCTACACCTACGCGTACGCCACGATGGGCGAGATCGTCGCCTGGATCATCGGCTGGGACCTGCTGCTGGAGTTCGCGCTCGGCGCGGCGGTGGTGGCCCGCGGCTGGTCCGGCTACCTGGCCGAACTGCTCGACCTGCCCACCACGTGGTTCGGGGAGGAGGGCAGCCTGGTCAACCTCGGCGCGATCGCCATCGTCCTGGTCCTCGGCGTGATCGGCATCGTCGGCATCCGCGAGTCGGCCCGGGTGACCAACGTGTTGGTGCTGGTCAAGGTGGCGATCTGCGTCTTCGTGGTGGTCGCCGGGCTGTTCTTCGTCAAGGCCGCGAACCTCACCCCGTTCATCCCGCCGGCCGAACCGGCGCCGGACGGCGAAGGTGGCCTCCGGCAGCCGGTCACCCAGGCCATCTTCGGCCTGGAACCCTCGGTGTTCGGATTCGTCGGGGTGCTCAGCGCGGCCGCGGTGGTCTTCTTCGCGTACACCGGGTTCGAGGCCGTGGCCAACCTCGGCGAGGAGACCCGCAACCCGCACCGCGACCTGCCCCTGGGGCTGCTCGGCACGCTGCTGATCTCGACGGTGCTCTACGTCGGCGTCTCGCTCGTCGTGGTCGGGATGGTGCGGTACACCGACATCGACGCGGGCGCCCCGATCGCCTCGGCCTTCGAGTCGGTCGGCGCCGGGTGGGCGGCGATCCTCGTCTCGATCGCCGCGATCGCAGGCCTGACCAGCGTCATCCTGGTCGACCTGGTGGCCATGGGCCGGATCGGCTTCGCCATCGCCCGGGACGGGCTGATCCCGCCGTCGATCGCCCGGGTGCACCCGCGCTGGGGAACCCCGTACCGGATCTCGGCGATCATGACGGTCGGGGTCGCGCTGCTCGCCGGCCTGCTACCGCTGTCCGCGCTGGCCGACCTGGTCAGCATCGGCGCGCTCTGCGCGTTCGTGCTGGTCTCGGTCGCGGTGCCGATCCTGCGCCGGACCCGACCCGAGCTGGAACGGCCGTTCCGGGTGCCGTTCTCGCCGGTGCTGCCGATCGTCTCCGCGCTGGCCTGCCTCTACCTGATGCTCAACCTCTCGGTGGAGACCTGGCTGCGCTTCGGCGCCTGGATGCTGCTCGGCGCGGTGATCTACTTCGGCTACGGCTACCGGAAGAACCGCCTGGCCCGCGCCGCCGCCCCGACCCCCCGCCAACCCACCCCCACCAGCTGAACCCCCACCCCGCCGCCTCGGTCCACCCCCGGTGATCATGAGGCCTGCGGCGTTTTCGACCTTCAAATCCGCCGTGAACCTCATGATCACCGCAGGGGAAGCCGGGGGCCGGGGGCCGGGGGCCGGGGAGGGGCGGGTTAGGGGCGGGGTTGGGGCTTTGCCGTTGGTCCCTTGACCGTGGGTTTGCCGTCCGTCCAGACGACCTCGTCGAGCCAGGCCTGCCGGCCCGGGTCGACGCTGCCCTCCTGGCCGGGCGGCCAGGCGTGGTAGAGCAGCCAGGTCCGGCCGCTCTTCACCACCATCGAGGCGTGGCCCGGCCCGGACGCCGCCTCGTTGCTCCGCAGGATCGGGTTCTCCGGAGCCTTCACGCACGGCCCGGTCGGCGACTCGCAGACCGCGTACCCCTCGGCGTACTCGGCCTTGTCGTACGCGTTCGCCGCGAAGAAGAGATAGAGCCTGCCGTCCTGACGGTGGAAGAACGGTCCCTCGATCAGGGTGCCCTCCCACGGCTCGGTCTGCTTGAGCAGCTTCGTGGGCTCGCCGACCAGGTCGAGGCCGTCCTCGGAGAGGCGCTGCGACCAGATCCAGGTGTCCACGCCGATCGCGTTGCCGTCGTTCTTCCACAGCAGCCACAGTCTGCCGTCGGTGTCCCGGTACGGGCTGGCGTCGATCGCCCCGCCCAGCTCCGCCTGACAGATCAGCGGCCCGGCCGAGTCGTCCCGGTACGGCCCCTGCGGCGCGCTCGCCACCGCCCGACCGACGCACTGCCGCCCCGATTCCCGGCCGGCGACGGTGTAGTAGAGCACGAACCGGTCCGGCGCGAGCTGGATCGCCTCCGGGGCCCAGGTCTTCCCGGCGTCCGCCCACGCCGGCAGCGCCGGCAGCGCGTCGCCGGCCGCCGTCCACTCGATCAGGTCGGGGGAGGTGTGCACCGGCACGTTGCGGCCGCCGGCGTTCGTGTGGAACAGATACCAGGTGCCGGCGACCTGGATCGCCTGCGGGTCGGGGGCGTCGGTCCGGATGACGGGGTTGGTGAACATGCTCACGTCGCTTCCCGTACTCGTGGGGGTGGGTTCGTCGCCGTCGCCGCAACCGCCGACGAGCAGTGCGGCGGTTGCGGCGACGGCGATGGCCGCCGCCGCACCGCGTCGCCGGCCTCGGCCGGCCGTCATCCCTTCAGGCCGCTGCGCGAGACGCCCTGGATGATGTGCCGCTGGGCGAGCACGAAGAGGATGAGCACCGGCACGCTGGCCAGCACCGCCCCCGCCATGATCACCGGGTAGTCCGTCACGTAGGCGCCCTGCAGCAGGCCCAGGCCGGGCGGCAGGGTCAGCTTCTCCGGGCTGAACAGCACGAAGATCGGCCAGAGGAAGTCGTTCCAGTTGGTCAGGAACGACAGCACCGCCAGAGTGGCCAGCGCCGGCCGGGAGAGCGGCAGCACCACCCGGTAGAAGATCTGCCACTGGTTGGCGCCGTCCAGCACCGCGGCCTCCTCCAGCTCCTTGGGCAGGGAGAGGAAGAACTGCCGCAGGAAGAACACCCCGAACGCGCTCGCCGCCCCCGGCACCACCACCACGGTGAGGGTGTCGATCCAGTTCAGCGAGTCGACGATCAGGAAGTTCGGGATGATCAGCGAGGTCGGCGGGATGAAGAGCGTCCCGACGATCAGCGCGAACGTCACCCCACGGCCGCGGAACCGCATCCGGGCCAGGGCGTACGCGGCCATCGAGGCGGTCGCCAGCACCAGCAGCGAGTGCAGCGTGGCCGCGAGCATGCTGTTGAGGAACCAGCGCAGCACGGGGTTCGCCGAGTTGGTCAGGATCTGCTCGTAGCCGTATCCGGAGAGCGGATCGGGCAGCCAGGTCGGCGGGATCCGCTGGGCGCCGTCGTAGGTCTTCAGCGAGGTGATGACCATCCACACCAGCGGGGTCAGGAAGATCAGGGCGAGGAGCACCAGGGAGGCGTAGAGCGGGATCCGGCGCAGCGTGCCCGCCGGGCCGCGCGCGGTGCGCGTGGGCGTCGTCATGGCGTCCCCTCAGTCTTCCCGGTAGCGGAAGAGGCGGAAGTTGGCGAGGCTCACCACGGCCAGCATCAGCGCGAAGACGATGCTCATCGCGGCCGAGCGCCCGGCGTCGTTGTCCCGCAGCCCCTCCTCGACGATGAACCACACGACCGTGCGGGTCTCGGTGCCGGGCGCGCCCTGGGTGATCAGGAACGACTGGCCGAACACGTTCGCCGACGCGAGCACGGTCGTGGTGATCACGAACAGCAGCACCGGACGCAGCCCGGGGAGCGTCACGTTCCGGAACCTCTCCCAGGCGTTCGCGCCGTCCACCTTCGCCGCCTCGTACAGCTCCGGCGAGATGTCCTGCAGACCGGCCAGGTAGATCACCGCGTTGAAGCCGGAGGTCCACCAGACGGTCACCCCGACCAGCGAGATCCAGGCCCACGGCACGTCGGTCACCCACGGCGTGTCCGCCGGCAGGCCCACCACGGAGAGCAGGCGATTGACCAGGCCCAGGTTCGCGTCGAGCAGGAACCGCCAGAGCAGGCCGATCACCGCCACGCCCAGCACGTACGGCGCGAAGTAGACCGCCCGGAAGAAGGTCCGGCCGGGGAAGGAGCGGTTCAGCAGCAACGCCAGCCCCAGCGGGACCACCACCAGCAGCGGCACCGAGAGGACCGTGAAGATCGCCGTGGCCCGGACGCTCTGCCACCAGTCACCGTAGATCGCCGAGTCGCTGGAGAAGAGTTCCTTGTAGTTGTCCAGCCCGACGAAGGGACGGTTCGGCAGCCCGAAGTCCCACTGGTGCACGCTGAGCCAGAGGCCGAGCACGATCGGCAGCAGGCCGAACACCCCGAACAGGACCAGGTAGGGGGCGAGGAACAGATACGGCGTCGCCCGACCGGTCCGGTTCGCCGAGGCGCGCCGGCGGGCGGCGCGGGCCGCCGGGGGCGGCGCGTCACCGCGCGCCGCCCCGACCTCGATCACGTCCGCCACGGAGAATCAGCTCCCGTACTTCTTGCGGTTGTCCTCGAGCTGCTTGTTGGCCTTGGCCACCCCGTCGTCGAGGGCCTGCTTGGGCGACTTCTTGCCCAGCACCGCCTCGTTGAAGGAGTTGTAGAAGGTGGTGAGCACCTCGCCGAGACCCGGGGTGGCCGGCGGGAACGCCGCGTAGTCCAGCTCGGGGGCGAGCGCGCTGACCTCGGTCAGCGCCGTGAAGTCGGCGCTCTCCCGGACGCTCTTGCGCGCCGGCACCTGGCCGCCCTTGGCCCAGTCGAGGGAGTGCTGGCTGAGCCAGTTGATGAACACCTTCGACGCGGAGACCTTGTTGGCGTTGTTGGCCCGCTGCTTGACGATCGTGAAGTTGTGCGAGTTCGCCCAGGCGGCCGGCTTGCTGCCGATCTGCGGCAGGGGCGCGACGCCCCACTGGACGTCCGGGCTCTTCTTCAGGTCGTTGATCTGCCAGATGCCGTTGAAGGTGAAGGCGTTCTTGCCGCTCTTGAGCGCCAGGTACTCGGCGTCCTGGCCGACGTTGGACGGCGAGTGACCCTGCTTGATCATGTCGACCAGCCAGGTGCACGCCTCGACCGCCGGGTCGGCGTTGAAGGTGGCCTTGTTGACCTCGGCGTCGAAGAGGCTGCCGCCGAACTGGTAGACCAGCGAGTAGAAGGACATGCCGCCGGTGAACTGGAACGGGCTGACCCAGAAGCCCTGGACACCGGACTTCTTCAGCTCGGTGAGGGCGGCGGTGAAGTCGTCCCGGGTGGTCGGCGGCTTGTTCGGGTCGAGCCCGGCCTTCTGCATGACCGACTTGTTGTAGTAGAAGCCCAGCGGGTGCATGTCCAGCGGGATGCCGTACCGCTTGTTGTTGTAGAGCCCGCCCTGCCAGACCGTCGGGGCGAAGTCGCCCTCGGTCAGCTCCAGCGTCTTGGCCACGTCGTCCAGCTCGGTGATCACGCCACGGGCGGCGAAGGTGGCGAGCTGGTCCATGTGCATGACCGCGATGTCCGGCCCGTTGCCGCTGGAGGCCGCGCCGGGGAGCTTGTTGTAGTAGTCGTCCCACTGGTACGTGGCGACCGCCACCGCGATGTTCTGGTGCTCGGTGTTGAACTGGTTCACCAGCGTCTTGAAGATCTCGCCGTCACCGCCGGTGAACCCGTTCCACAGCTTCAGGTCCACCTTCGGGCCGGTGTAGTCCTTGCCACCGTTGCCGGCCGCCGGGCCGGAAGAGTCGCTGCCACCGCCACAGCCGGCCAGGGTCAGCGAGGCCGCGGCGCCGAGCCCGAGGCCGAGGCCGAGGAGCCGCCGCCGGCTCATTTCGTTGTGGATCATGCCGTATCTCTCCTTGGGGGACGGGTTGAAGTGTGCCTGGTCAGGGCCGGTTTCCGAAGCGCAGCACGTTCCAGGAGACGGCCGGCAGGCGTACCGAGCCCCGGCCGGCGTCGAGGGTGGGGGTGTTCAGTTCCCGGGGCGTCACCTTGTCCGGATCGGCCGCGGTGTTGATCGCCGTCGGGTCGTCCCCGGCGGCGAGGCTCAGGTGTGACGAGGCGGACAGGCCCGGCAGGCCGCGCAGGTCGAGCCGCAGCTCCAGGTCCGTCTCACCCCGGTTGACCGCGAACACCGTCAGCTCGCCGGTCTCCTCGTCGTGCACGGCCACGGTGTCCAGCACCGGCACGTCGCCGTACTTCTTCGTCTCGTAGCGGGGCGAGACCGGCTCGGTGCGCAGGACGGTGCCGCGGGCGTACCGGGCGGTCAGCGCGAACGGGTGGAAGATGCTCTGCCGCCACGCCGGCCCGCCGTTGCGGGTCCGGATCGGGCCGATCACGTTCGCCAGCTGAGCCTGCGCGGCCACCCCGACCCGGTCGGCGTGCCGGAGCAGGGTGATCAGCAGGTCGCCGACCACCACCGCGTCGACCGCGGTGAAGTCGTCCTCGATCAGGGCCGGCGCCTCGACCCAGCCGCGCCGGTCCAGGTCGGCCTGCAGCCGGGCCTCGTACCAGACGTTCCACTCGTCGAAGGAGATCTTGAGCTTGCGCCGGTGCCGCTGCTTCGCGGCCACGTGGTCCGCGGTGGCGACCACCTCGGTGATGAAGTTGTCCATGTCGACGGCGGAGGCGAGCAGGCTGGCCCGGTCGCCGTCGGACGGGTCGTAGTAGGTGTGCGCCGAGATGTAGTCGACGTGCTCGTAGGTGTGCTCGAGGACGGTCGCCTCCCAGGAGGCGAAGGTGGGCATCCGCCGGTTCGAGCTGCCGCAGGCGACGAGGCTGATCGACGGGTCGATCTTCTTCATCGCCCGGGCCGTCTCGGCGGCCAGCCGGCCGTACTCGTCGGCGGTCTTGTGGCCGACCTGCCACGGGCCGTCCAGCTCGTTGCCGAGGCACCAGAGCCGCACCCCGAAGGGGTCCTCGGCGCCGTTCTTGCGGCGCAGGTCGGACAGGTGCGTGCCGCCCGGGTGGTTGGCGTACTCCAGCAGGTCGAGCGCCTCCTGCACGCCACGGGTGCCCAGGTTGACCGCCATCATCGGCTCGACGTCGGCCTCGGCGGCCCAGGTCATGAACTCGTGCAGGCCGAACGCGTTGGTCTCGATCGTCTTCCAGGCCAGGTCGAGCCGGCGCGGCCGGTCGCCGACCGGGCCCACGCCGTCCTCCCAGCGGTAGCCGGAGACGAAGTTGCCGCCGGGGTAGCGGACCACCGACACCCCCAGCTCGCGGGTCAGCTCCAGCACGTCACGCCGGAGGCCGAGGGCGTCCGCCTCGGGGTGGCCGGGCTCGTAGATCCCTCCGTAGACGCAGCGGCCCATGTGCTCGACGAAGGAGCCGAAGAGTCGCCGGTCGGCCGGTCCGATCGCGAAGGCCGGATCGATCGTCAGCTGTGCGGTCCGCACGGGATGTCACCTTTCGTCATTTCTGTGAGCAGTGACCGTAGTCACCGCTCACCCGGTGTCCCTGCTTTTTACAACGTTGAAGGCAACGTTGTAAAGAGCGTGTTACGAGGTAGAGTGCCGATGGTTACGTCGGGGGAGGTTGCGGAGTGCGGCACAGGCTCAAGGACGTCGCCGAACGCGCCGGCGTGTCGGTGAAGACCGTCTCCAACGTGGTGAACGGCTACGTGCACGTCCGGCCCGACACCCGCGCCCGGGTCGAGGAGGCGATCGCCGAGCTCAACTACCGGCCCAACCTCTCCGCGCGCAACCTCCGCAAGGGGCGTACCGGCGTGATCGCCCTGGCCGTCCCGGAGCTGGACATCCCGTACTTCGCCGAGCTGGCCCGGCACGTGGTCAGCGCCGCCGCCGAGCTGGGCTGGACGGTGCTGATCGACCAGACCGGTGGCGGCCGGGAGCAGGAGCGGGTGGTCGCCTCCGGGATCACCGACCACCTGATCGACGGGTTGATCTTCAGCCCGCTGGCGCTCACCGCGGACGAGCTGGCGAACCTCGACGGCACCCCCATGGTGCTGCTCGGTGAGCGGGTCGACCACGGCCCCGCCGACCACGTCGTGATCGACAACGTGGCCGCCGCCCGAGAGATCACCACCCACCTCGTCGGCCTCGGCCGCCGTCGGATCGCCGCCATCGGCTCGCAGCGGACCCCGGAGGGCGCGAGCGCCCGGCTGCGGCTCGCCGGCTACGCCGCCGCGCTCGACGAGGCCGGCATCGGCTTCGACGAAACCCTGGTCGCGCCCGCGCCGGCCTGGCACCGCGCGGACGGCGCGGCCGCCATGCGCACCCTGCTCACCTCGGGCGTACGCCCCGACGCCGTCTTCTGCTTCAACGACACCCTCGCCCTCGGCGCCCTACGCGCACTGCACGAGGCGGGCCTGCGGGTCCCGGAGGACGTCGCGGTGGCCGGCTTCGACGACATCGAGGACGGGCGCTTCTCCGTGCCGACGCTGACCACGATCGCCCCGGACAAGGAGCGGATCGCCCGCCTCGCGGTCGAGCTGCTGGCCAACCGCCTCGACGGCGACCGCGCCGCCCCCGCACGCGAACTCTCCGCCCCCTACCGCCTGGCCCCCCGCGAATCCACCAACGGCCACTAACCCCCCGCCCCCCGGGTGGCCCCCACACCCACGTGTTGATCATGAGGTTTGCGGCGTTTCCGATCTCCGAATCCGCCGCAAAGTTCATGACCAACGGGCCGGGGCGGCGGGGAGTCAGTCGAAGAAGCGGGCCAGGTGGGAGCGGGTGGGTGGATCGGCGTCGGCGGGGACGGGCGTGAGGTCGGCGAAGATCGAGGCGCCGTCGCAGCCGGCGTGCAGCGGGTACCAGCGCGGCGTGCCGGGCGGCCGCTGCACACAGATCCCCTTGATCGTCTGCACGTCGAGCAGGCGTACGTGCGTCGGGTCGGCCACCGCGTTCACGTGCCCCCACCACGGGCTCATCACGTGCAGCACGCCGCCCGGCCGGAGCACCCGGTGGGCCTCGTCGAGCAGCGGCAGGAAGTCGATCAGGTGCTCCAGGATGTGCACCGCGAAGAAGACGTCGACCGCGTCGTCGGCCAGGGGCAGCGAGCCGGAGAGGTCGGCCACCGCGTCCACCCCCGGCGCCGGGAAGATGTCCAGGCCCAGGTTGCCCGGCCACTGCTTGGTCGGCCCGCAGCCCAGGTCGACCACGACCGGGTCCCGCCCGGCGACGCGCACCCGGCACCAGACGCCGAGCACTCCGGCCAGCCGGCCGATCCGGTCCCGGACCAGCCGCAGGTCGGCCGGGTCGTCGACATTGCCGGTCACGTGCGCGACGCCGCGGTCGAAGCGGACCTCGACCGCGAGGCCGCGCAGCCGGTCGTCGTGGCCGGCCTGATCGGCCCACGCCTCGGCGAGAAATTCGTCGACCGCCCGCAGCCGGTCCGCCGACGGCGGGGTCTGTGCCAACGCGACCATGGCCCACCTCCCGCCGCCCGTTACCCGCACCGCCGCCGGATATGCCCCACTCTGGGGGGACATTCCGCTCGGCTGCCGCCACCCGCGGTCGACGCTCGCGCGACCGGCGGAACGTGTCCGGCGGCGGCGCGGCGTGCCCGCTCGAACCGATGACTCACCGGCATATTTATGACTCTGAGTCATAACGCTCGCGGAAGGTGCCGAGCCCGGCCGGCAAGGCCCGCCGAGCCCGGCCGGCAAGGCCCGCCGAGCCCGGCCGGCAAGGCCCGCCGAGCCCGGCCGGCAAGGCCCGCCGAGCCCGGCCGGCAAGGCCCGCCGGGGCCACCGGTGGAGGTCAGCCGGTGATGGTCCGGCGGGGCCGGCCGCCGGTCCGCATCCGTTGTCGCGGCGGCGGCGTGGCCGGCTTGGGTCGTTTCAGGTGGTAACGGTGCAGCTCGTTGTGGCCGGGCAGTGACGGGTCCTCGCTCATCGCGACCAGTTCCCAGCCCTGGTCACCGGCCCGGTTCAGGTGGGCCAGCGCGGTGTCTCCGAAGGCGGTGACGTCGACCATGGAGCCGTCCGGGCCGTACCAGACGAAGACGACCTCCCAGCCCACGTCGTCGGTCGCGGCCTGACGCCGCCGGACCAGCAGCGCGTACTCCCACTTGAGCATGGAGTCATTCTCACCCGGCGGCGCGTCGTCGGCACGGATCAATCCTCGGCGATCCGCCCGGCGGCCACCCGCAGCCGCCGGTTGGTGGCCACCGCGTCCAACATCCGCCGGTCGTGGGTGACCAGCAACAGGGTTCCGGGGTAGCTGGCCAGCGCCGACTCGAGCTGCTCGATGGCGGGCAGGTCCAGGTGGTTGGTCGGCTCGTCGAGCACCAGCAGGTTCACTCCGTGCCCCTGCAGCAGTGCCAGCGCCGCCCGGGTCCGCTCGCCGGGCGAGAGGGTCGCCGCCGGCCGGAGCACGTGCGCCGCGCGTAGGCCGAACTTGGCCAGCAGGGTCCGCACGTCCGCGGGCGCCAGATCCGGCACGGCGGCCCGGAACGCGTCGATCAGCGGTACGTCGTCGAGGAAGAGTCGGCGGGCCTGGTCCACCTCGCCGACCACAACGCCCGGCCCGAGCGTGGCGTGCCCGGCGTCCAGGGGCAGCCGGCCGAGCAGCGCGCCCAGCAGGGTGGACTTGCCGGCGCCGTTCGCGCCGGTGACCGCGACCCGGTCGGCCCAGTCGATCTGGAGGCTCACCGGGCCGAGGGTGAACGCGCCGCGGCGTACCACGGCGTCGCGGAGCGCGGCCACGACGGCGCCGGCGCGGGGTGCGGCGGCGATCTCCATCCGCAGCTCCCACTCCTTGCGCGGCTCCTCGACCACCTCCAGCCGCTCGATCAGCCGCTCGGTCTGCTTGGCCTTCGCCGCCTGCTTCTCGCTCGCCTCGGACCGGAACTTGCGGCCCATCTTGTCGTTGTCGGTGGCCTTGCGCCGGGCGTTCTTGATGCCCTTCTCCATCCAGGCCCGCTGAGTCCGGGCCCGCGCCTCCAGGGCCGCCCGGTTCTCCGCGTACTCCTCGTAGTCGCCCCGCGCGTGGCGTCGGGCGACCTCGCGCTCCTCCAGGTAGGCGGCGTAGCCGCCCCCGTAGTGGTTGACCTGCTGCTGCGGCAGGTCCAGTTCGAGGACCCGGGTGACCGTCCGGGTCAGGAACTCCCGGTCGTGGCTGACGAGCACCGTGCCGGCGCGCAGGCCCGTGACGAACTCCTCCAGCCGCTCCAACCCGGCCAGGTCGAGATCGTTGGTCGGCTCGTCGAGCAGGAACACGTCGTACCGGCTGAGCAGCAGCGAGGCCAGGCCGGCCCGGGCCGCCTGGCCGCCGGAGAGCCCGGTCATCTCCTGGCCCAGGTCGACCGCGAGGCCCAACTCCGCCGCGACCTGCTCGGCCCGGTCGTCCAGGTCCGCACCACCGAGCGCGAGCCAGCGCTCCAGCGCCTCGGCGTACGCGTCGTCCGCCCCCACAGCCCCGGCGGTGAGCGCCTCGGTGGCGGCGTCCAGGGCCGCCTGCGCCCCGGCCACCCCGGTGCGCCGGGCGAGGAAGCCGCGTACCGTCTCGCCCGGCCGCCGCTCCGGCTCCTGTGGCAGGTGCCCGACGGTCGCCGTGGGCGGGCTGAGGGTGACCGTGCCGGCCTCGACCGGCAGCAACCCGGCGACGGTACGCAGCAGCGTCGACTTTCCGGCCCCGTTCGGCCCGACCAGCCCCACCACGTCCCCGGGGGCGACCACCAGGTCCAGCCCGGTGAAGAGCGGACGGTCGCCGTGCCCGGCGGCCAGGTCCTTGATGATCAGCGTGGCGCTCATGAGGAGGCGAGCCTATCCGGCCCGGTGTACGGGAGCGGGCGGCACGGTGCACACTCGGCGGGGTGGTGACCACACTCGCGATCGACTGCGGGGGCGGCGGCATCAAGGCCTCCGTCCTCGACCAGGCGGGCACGATGCGGACGCGGCCGCTGCGGGTGCCCACGCCGTACCCGCTGCCGCCGTCGCTCTTCGTCAAGACCCTGGTGGACCTGGGCGCCCGGCTGCCCACCGCGGACCGGGTGACCGTCGGGCTGCCCGGAATGCTCCGGCACGGCGTGGTGGTGGCCACGCCGCACTACGTCACCCGGGCCGGGCCGCGGACCAAGGTCGACCCGGACCTGCTCGCCGAGTGGTCCGGCTGGGACGTGCGGTCCGCGCTCGCGGACGCGTTCGGGATGCCGGTGCTGGCCCTGAACGACGCCGAGGTGCACGGCGCCGGGGTGGTCGCGGGCACCGGGCTGGAGCTGGTGCTCACCCTCGGCACCGGGCTGGGCTGCGCGCTCTTCGACGGGGGCGTGCTGGCACCCCACCTGGAGCTCTCCCAGGCGCCGGTGCGCTGGGGCATGAGCTACGACACGTACATCGGTGAGCCGGAGCGCCGCCGCCTGGGCGACGCGTTCTGGTCCCGCCGGGTCCGGGGGGTGGTGGAGGGCCTTCGTCCGGTGTTCCTCTGGGACCGGCTCTACCTCGGCGGGGGCAACTCGCGGCTGATCCGGCCGGAGCAGCTGGCTCGGATGGGCGACGACGTGGTGGTGGTGCCGAACACCGCCGGGATCCTCGGCGGCGTCCGGGCCTGGGAACTCGCCGCCGGCCGTCCCGCCCAGCGCTGAACCGGCCCTTTCGAAGGCGCCGGTGGATCAATATCCGGCCGGGGAACAGTCGCCATCCGGGCGGTGTTGTGCCAGCGTCGGAACAGTGACGACGCGACACGAGGGGGTGGGCAATGGATCTTCTGGCTGAGTACCGGCGAGCGACCTTGTTCTTCGAAGCCGGGGACCCGACCGGGGCGGCCCGGCTGCTCGAGCCGATCGTCGAGGCCGAACCGGGCAACGCCTCCGTACGCCAGCTGCTGGCCCGGGCGTACTTCCAGTCCGCCCAGCTCAGCCGGGCGGAGGAGCAGCTGCGGGCGCTGGTCGACCAGGACCCCAGCGACCACTACGCCCACCACGTGCTGGGCCGGACGCTGGAGCGCCTGAACCGGCACGCCGACGCCCTGCGGCACCTGCGGATCGCCGCGGCGATGCACTCGGGCAACGACGACTACGCGACGGCGCTGCGGCGGGTGGAGACCCGGGTCAGCGGCGGTCGGTGATCATCTCCGGGGCGCCGGCGACGGCCGGCCGCCACGGGTGTGGCGCGTGGACGGGGCAGCTCGACAGCGAGCTGCCCCGACGCGCGTCCGCGCCACCGGAACGGGCCCGGCGCTGAGCGGCCTACGATGGGGCGTCATGGGAGCTGAGCTGGAGGTGGGCACGACATGAAGCTCAAGCTCGACCTGCACGACATCTTCAACAAGGGCCACGACATCGACCGTGCGCTGCGCGGGATCATGGACGAGGCGGTGGCGAAGAAGGCCACCCTCGTGGAGATCATCCCTGGTAAGGGCTCCGGGCAGCTCAAGAAGCGGGTGCTGCGCTTCCTCGACCAGAAGGACGTCAAGCAGCTCTACCACCGGGTCGAGAAGGACTCGAAGAACTTCGGCCGCCTGTTCGTGCACTTCCGCTGGAAGTAGTGACGAAAGCCTCTGACCTGCATCGTAGGCCCCACGGGCCGACGGGTGTCGGTGGCGCGAGCAGACCGTTGACGCTGCCACCCAGCCGCCGAGGTGAGACGGCCGGCGGCCGGCGTTACTGCTCGAACGTGGCGGGCGCGTCGGTGAGGTTGCGTTCCAGTGCGCGTGGCAGTGACTCCCAGGATGTGTAGGTCGAGGGGTAGAAAGTCCGGGTCGCCTGGGCGGCCGGTCCCACCCACTCCACCGTGTACGGACGAAGGCCGACGGGATGGCATGGGCGGCAGGGCGGCAGTGAGTCAAGCGGCCAGGACGAAGCGGTTGCCAGGAACCAGGACCAACGCGCGTCGACGGGACGCCGGCGGCAGAAATTCGCTCGTCGAAGTGCTGGATGGCGGGCTCAGTCTCAGCCCTGTTGGGCGGGGGCTGGCCAGACCGGTTGCAGCACGTGCCAGTCGTGTGGATGCCGGCGGACGGCGCCCGTGAAGACGTCGGCCAGCTCCTGGGTCATCGCCGCCACCCGGGCCCGGGTGGCGCCGTCACGGCCCGGGACGATCTCCGGGTGGATCCGGATCCGCAGCCGCGGACCGTCGTACCAGAGCGATACGGGCAGCAGCGCGGCCCCGGTGCGCAGCGCCAGCTGCGCGGGCCCGGCCGGGAACGTCGTCGGCGCGCCGCAGAACCGCACGCCGATGCCGGCCGCGGACGTGTCCCGGTCAGCGACCAGGCACACCACCTCGCCGGCACGCAGCCGCCGGGTGAGCGTGGTGACCGCCCGCCGGGTCTCGTCGGCGGGGAGCACCTCGATGCCGAGCGCCGCACGGTGGCTCACGAACCGCTGGTAGAGCCGCTCCGGGCGCAGGCGTTGCGCGACCGTGGTGAACCGGTGCCCGCTCAGCACCAGCCCGGCTCCGGCCAGGTCCCAGTTGCCGCTGTGCGGCAGCGCCAGCACCACTCCGCGGCCGGCGCCACGGGCTGCGGCCACCCGGTTCAGCGACTCGAAGACCACGGCGTCGCGGATCCGGTCCCGGCTCCATCCGGCGAGCCCGAAGAACTCCCGCCAGTAACGCAGATAGGAGTGCACGCCCCGAGCGGCCGCGGCGGTCACGGCGGGACTGTCCGCGGCCTGGCCGAGCACCTGGGCCAGGTTGACCCGCAGCTGGTGCACCCCGCCCGTGCCCGACCAGCGCATCCCGGCGGCGACGGAGTCGAAGACGAGCGCGGCGACCGGGCCCGGCAACCGCGGCGTGACCCGCCAGGCAAGGCCGTAGAGCCGGCTGGCCAGGTCCACTCCCACGCCGGGATGGTAACGGTCGCCGGCCGGATCCGGTGGTTGCGGGAACACCGATAGCGGTCGGCTCCAGGGCGACTCATCCAGTGCCCCGAACGTCCGGTATGCAGGCCTGCGTCCTGACTGAGGCCCCTCGCCTTCTGGCCGGTGCAACTTTCGCCGGCATCCTGAGCAACCTTTCCCGCTGACTTGCCGTCAAGAAGGGCAGACAGGCTTCCGCAGGATCGGTGGACGAGGGGAAGGTCAGCCGGCAGGGGCCAGAAGGCAAAGCCCTCCGGACCAATTGTTCGGCGTGCCGGTGCGCGAACGAATTTTGTAGCTGTATTCACCAGACGTCGAGATCCATCTCGTCGTCAGGAGGGTCTCGCATGATTTCCTCACCTCTGGAGGCTGCCCGCCCTCGCGCAGGTGATGAATCCCGTCGTCGGCAGCACGACAGGGGAAACAGGAATATCGCCGCATTGTTGCCCGCCGTCGCGCTGTTGACGCTGGCATTGTTGACGGGCTGCAACCAGCAGCCGTCGTCGTCGACTCAGGCGGGTGCGCGGCCGGTCGGAACGAGCTGGCTGGATCCCGCGATCCTCCTGCACCCCGCCGACCTGGGACCGGGCTGGCGCGAAAGCTTCGCCGTGCCGGGTCAGCCGGCCTGGCCATGGGACCAGAGCGATTGCCCCGCATATCGGCGCGACGACTATCGCGCCCAATCCCACCGACGTGACGCGATTCAGCGTTTGTACCGAATGGATGAGCCATCCCTGACCGCTCACCACATCGTGGAGAGCTACGAATCCGGCTGGGGCGGGCGGGCTCTCGATGACGTCCGTCGCGTGCTGCGACAGTGCGCGAACTACACCCTGCTCGGCGCGCGAATGTCGTTCGTCGTGGTCGAGACGCCCGACCTCGGTGACGGAGCGTTGGTGGTTCGCGGTCGGATCGACCGGGACGCCGCACCGCCAACTGTTGCCTATTTCGTCACCGTCCGGCGTGGCGACACCGTGTCGACCCTGAACCTCCCCGATCCGGGGCGCCAGGCCGCGGTGGACGCAATCGCCGCGAGGCAGGTGGCTCGCCTTGGCTAGCCAGCGCGGAAGGCAGGTGTCGCGTCGATGGGTGGTTTCCTCGGCGGTCCTGGCGCTGTCCGGGATGTCCTCGATCGGCGTGGGCGTGGCCCGGCTGCGCTCCGGCGCCGAGGGCTCGGTCGCGCCTGCCACGTCGCCCACCCCGCCGATCCGCGTCAGTCCCACGCCGGACCGGCTCGCCATCGCGAGATCCCGCATCGAAGCCCATGTGCGCCGCGCCGGTGGCCATTTGAGCGTGGCGGTGCTGGATCGGCAGGGGGGCGCCAACATGACGGTGGGCGCCCGGCGGTTCCAGACCGCCAGCATCGTGAAGGTCGACATCCTCGCGGCCCTGTTGCTGCGCGAGCAGTCACGTGGCCACAAGCTGGGCTCCCGCGCCCGGCGGCTGGCCACGAACATGATCGTGATCAGCGACAACGACGCGGCAAGCAGCCTGTGGCAGGAGATCGGCGGGTCGCGGGGGCTGGCGACGGCGAATCGCGCGCTCGGGCTGCGCGAGACCACACCCAACACACACTGGGGCCTCACGACCACGACGGCGGGGGACCAGCTGCGGCTGTTGGCCACGCTGGTCGCGCCCGACGGGCCGCTCGACCCGGGGAACCGCCAGTTCGTCCTGGATCTCATGGGCAGGGTCGACGCCGACCAGCGCTGGGGGGTCACCGCCGCGGCCGGGCCGGAAGCCACGAAGGCGTACGTCAAGAACGGCTGGGACACCGCCACCGCCGACAACAACCGGTGGATCGTCAACAGCATCGGGCGGCTCACCGACCCCGATCACGACTGGCTGCTCGCCGTGCTCTCGGACCATCACCGCACCCAGGCGGACGGCATCCGGGTCGTGGAGCAGGCCGCCGCGTACGCGCTGCGCGAACTGCGCGCCGCGTCGTCGGGGCTCTGAGACGACGACCGCTCGCGCCTCGCCGGCCCGGCCTCGGGACCGGGCCGGCGGGGCGTGTGGTCAGATCGGGTACGTCCGGGCGACCGCGAGCATCTCCGAGCTGTGTGAGCCGACCACGCCGACGTCCGCCGGGCGGGGCTGGAAGCCGGGCAGCGCGTCCAGCCCGTCGCTGGCGTCCATGACGCGCAGCGCCACCGGCCCGCCCTTCGGCGTGACCGCGAGGGTCACCTCGATGCCCTCCGTCGGGGGCGCGTGGAAGACCACGCCGAAGCCCCACTTGCCGTCCCGCGCCTCGACCGGCACCGAGCGGCCGGCCACCTCGGCGCGCCGCACGGTGGCCGTGGTCGTGTCGACGTGCAGGCTCAGCAGGCGCGCCTGCCGCTGCGGGGTGATCCGCAGCCGCAGCGTCCGGTCGCCGCCGGCGGTGGTGTCGGCGAGCACCTCCAGCTTCGGCGCGGGCAGGTCGGCGGCCGGCGCCGGGCCGGCGCGCAGCTCGCCGTCACCGAGGCCGGGGAAGTCGTCGGACACGTCCTGCTCGCCGTCCACGTAATGGTCGGTCCAGGGCTGCGGGTCGGTCTCGTCGGTGAGCCAGCGCGCCGTGCCGGTGCCGGCGTCGAGGGCGTACATCAGGTGGGTCGGCGCGGGATGCGCGGCGTCGAAGCGGTCGACCCGGAGGCCGACCCCCGCGCACACCAGCGCCGCGACCGTCGCGGCCAGCGCCGGCATCGCGCCGAGCCGCCGGGCCCGGAGCGCGACCAGGCCGCGCTGCCCGCCGGCCTGGGGGTGCAGCAGATCCACGACCGGCAGCGCGGCCAGCCCCAGCAGCACCGCGACGAGCGCGGCGACGCCGCCCATCGCCATACCGAGCGCCGGGAACAGCAGCACCACCGTGGGCAGCAGGATCACCACGGCGACCGCGCCGGCCGCCGTCACCGCCACCACCGGCCAGGGGCCGTCGACGCGCGTGCGGAGCGCGATCAGGCCGCCGAGCGCGCCGGCCAGCGCCGGCAGGGTCGCGAGGTACGCCCCGCCGGGCACCGCCACGGCCAGCAGCACCCCGAGCACCGCCAGCCAGCCCAGTCCGGCGACGGCCAGTGTGGCCGGGCCGATCCGGCGGCGGGTCAACGCGTACCAGGCGAGGACGACCGCGGCCGCGAGGGCCAGCACGGCGATCCGGTACCAGGTCGGCCGGTACGGGTCGAGCAGTTCGGCGTAGCCGGGCCGGATCGCGGTGACGGCCGCCCAGAGCAGTTGCGCGGCGAGCGGGGCGACCACGATCGGCACGAGCGCGAGCCCGAAGCCGGCGGCCAGCCGGCCTCCGGTGGTGCGCCCCCGACGGCGCGCCAGCCAGCCCACGGCGACCACGGCGGCCAGCGCCAGCAGCGCCAGCGGAAGGGTCAGCCAGCCCGGGTAGTGGATCAGCCCGCCGGGCACCGGGAAGTAGCTGGCGTCCCCGTCGGCGCGCAGGTCGGTCAGGTCGGTGCGGCCGAACTCCCGGGCCAGCCCGAGCGCGTTGTCGCCGTGCTGCTGGAGGCTCGCCCGGTTCATCGCCGCGGGGGTGTCCAGGGGGGTGTGGTAGATCGCTCCGCCGTCGATGTACGCCGAGTTGAGGCCGAGGAAGTTCTCTTCGAGGAACGCGGTGAAGTCGGTGTCGTTGGGCAGGGCCCGGTAGATCTCCACGGCGAACGAGGTGCCCACCGGGTGCGGCGCGGACCGGCCGAACACGTCGACCAGCTTCGCGTTGTTCCGGGACGTCTCGAACATGATGACCGGTCCGGTGGAGCCACGCGCCTCCAGGTTGAGCACCACCCCGCCGTCCGCGGCGAGCGGATGGCTGGACGCGAACGCGGACGCGCCGCAGAGGCAGGCCTCCTCGGCGTCGGTGAGCACGAACACGATGTCGTTGCGGGGCCGGGGGCCGGTGGTCAACGCGCGGGCCACCTCCAGGATGGCGGAGGTGCCGGCGGCGTCGTCGTTGCCACCCGGGCCGGTCTGCACGGAGTCGTAGTGCGCGACCAGGAAGACCCGGCCGGTCGGATCGGTCCCGGGCAGTCGGGCCACGACGTTGCGGACGCGGGCCAGGGTGGCGCCGCCGGCCGCCCCGCTGAGCTGCCCGGCCTCCGGCGCGACGGTGTCCTGCACCTGCGTCTCCAGGCCCATGCCCCGGAGTGCCTGCTCGATGTGCGCGCGGACCTGGTCGTTGGCCGGGCTGCCGGCCGGGTGTGTCCGGGACGCAATGATCTTGACGTTCTCGTACGCCCGGCCGGCGCTGAACTCGGCGGGCGGCGCGTCGGCCGGTCGCGGCGCCGGGGGACCCAGGTCGACGATGCTGGCCGCACCGACGGCGACCAGCGCGGCCAACGCCGCCAGGGCGGCGACCAGCCGCCGGCGGGGTCGGGCCAGCGCCCGGTCGGCGGCGGGCACGCGCGGATCGGGCCAGGCCGGCGCGCGGTCCGCGGCCGGGGTGGGGGGTGCGCCCACGGGAACTCCTCGGGGGTGGGGCCGGGTGGGCACCATCCTGCACCGCCGGCGGCCGGGGCGGGACGCCCGGGAAGGCAGGGCCGGAAACGACGGGCGGCCGATGCCCGCTTTGTCCCTTGGCGGGTAGTGATCCGCCCCATCCCCGCCGACGCCGAGCCCGTCGTGTTGTGTGCGACCGTTGTCTAATACAGGATCAGCAGGGCACTCGGAAGGAGCCCGACATCACCAGCGATCTCCCGCGTCTCGCGGCGGTGACCCGGCCGTACCGGGGGGCCGGTCTGGCCGGTCCCTCCGTCGTGCCACGGGCGCTTCCGCAGGGCGGTCTCGGACACCACCCGCGGGTACCGCCCGGCGAGCGGCTCCGGGTGCTGCTGGTGGAGGACGACGAGGGCGACGCCTTCCTCGTCGGCGAACTGCTGGCCGAGACCAACTCGATGATCGACCTGCTGGTGGCGACCAGCCTCAGCGAAGCGCGGCAGCGGGTGATGGGTGTGGACTGCGTCCTGCTCGACCTCGGCCTGCCCGACGCCCAGGGCCTGGACGGGCTGCGTCAGGTGCTGGAGATGTCCAGCGGGGCGGCGGTCTGCGTGCTCACCGGGCGTACGGACGAACACCTGGGCATCGTGGCGGTGGCCGAGGGAGCCCAGGACTACCTGGTCAAGGGGCAGGTCGACGGGGTCCTGCTGACCCGGGCGCTGCGCTACGCGGTGGAGCGCAAGCGCGCCGACGAGAACGCCCGCCGGCTGCGCGAGGTCGAGCTGCGCCAGGCCGAGTCCGCCCGCCTGGAGCGGGGCCTGCTGCCGCAGCCGCTGATGTCCACCGACCAGGTCGCCGTGCACACGTTCTACCGGCCGGGCCGGCACGCCGCGCTGATCGGCGGCGACTTCTACGACGTGGTGCAGACCCGACCCGACCGGGTCGACCTGATCGTCGGCGACGTCTGCGGGCACGGGGTGGACGAGGCGGCGCTCGGGGTCGAACTGCGGGTCGCGTGGCGTGCCCTGGTGCTCGCCGGCGTGCCCGACGACGAGGTGCTGCCCGCGTTGGAGCAGGTGCTCATGAGCGAGCGCCGGCTCCAGGAGATCTTCGCCACCGTGGCCACCGTCCGGCTCGACCTGGACGTCAACCGGGCCACCGTCCGGCTGGCCGGGCACCCGCCGCCGCTGCTGCTCTCCCGCGGCGGGATCGCGCCGGTGCCAGCACCCGGCGGCCTGCTGCTCGGCGTCCGGCCCCGCCCGCCGGTCGCGTACGACCTGGAGTTCGACACGGATGACTGGTCTTTGCTGATGTACACCGACGGACTGATCGAGGGACGGGTGGGCGACACCGACGAGCGCCTCGACGTGCCCGGCCTCAGCCAACTTCTGCACGAGCCGGCCAGCCGGGCGGTGTCGCTGCCCGAGCTGCCGGCGTGGCTGGTCGGCCGCGCCGAGCAGATCAACGGCGGCCCGCTCGCCGACGACGTCGCCATGCTGCTGGTCAGCCGGGGCGGTGGCCGGTGACGGTCGGTGCCCGTGGCTGGAGTCTGCGGCAGCGGGTGGTCGCGCTGCTCGCCGTCGTCGGCGTGCTGCTGGTCGGGCTCGCCGCGGCCGAGGCCGCGGTGGCGGCACGGAATCGCACCCACGTCGACGCCCTGCTGAACCGGACCGGCCCGCTGCGGGTGCAGGCGCAGGAACTGCTCAATGCGCTGCTGGACCAGGAGACCGCGGTCCGCGGCTTCGCGGTCAGCGGCAACCGGGACGATCTCGCCCCGTACGACGCCGGGCTGGCACAGGAGCAGGACCGCGTCGCGTCGATGCGGCGGCTGCTGGACGACTACCCCCAGGTCGAGACGGAGCTGACGCACGTCGAGGCTCAGGCCGAGCAGTGGCGCCAGGCGGTGGCCCTGCCGGTCATCACCGCGACCGAGCGGGACGGCACGGCGGCCGGCCAGGCGCTCATCACCGACCAGGCCCGGCAGCAGTTCGACGGGGTCCGGGCCGCCGTGGACGACCTCCAGGCCGAGATCCTCGCCGCCCGGGAAGCGAACGCCCGGAACGTCGAACGGACCGGCAACCTGCTGGTCGTCCTGCTGGTCGTGGCGGCGCTGGTGGTGGTGCTCACCGGCGCGCTGCTTCTGCTCTCCCTGGACCGGATGGTCGTGCGCCCGTTGACCGGGCTCGCCGACCAGGTCCGCGAGGTGGCTGAGGGCGACTTCCAGCACGGCATCTCCGGCTCCGGCCCGCCTGAGTTCGTGCGGCTGGCCGACGACGTGGACGCGATGCGCCGCCGGATCGCCGCCGACCTGGCCGAGGTGCGGCAGGCGCGCGAGCGGATCGAGTGGGTCAACAGCCAGCTCCAGAAGCAGGCCGAGGAGCTGACCCGTTCCAACCGCGACCTGGAGCAGTTCGCGTACGTGGCCTCGCACGACCTCCAGGAGCCGCTGCGCAAAGTGGCCAGCTTCTGCCAGCTGCTCCAGCGCCGCTACGCCGGGCAGCTGGACGAGCGGGCCGACCAGTACATCGCGTTCGCGGTGGACGGTGCCCAGCGCATGCAGCGCCTGATCAACGACCTGTTGGCGTTCTCCCGGATCGGCCGGCTCACCGCCGGCTTCACCGAGGTCGACCTGAACAAGGTGATGGGCGACGTGGCCGGCCAGACCGAGGCCGCCCGGCAGTACGCGGACGCCGAGCTGACCTGGTCCGAGCTGCCGGTGATCCGTGGTGAGGAACCGCTGCTGACCAACCTGCTGGCCAACCTGGTCAGCAACTCGATCAAGTTCCGTCGGCCGGACGTGCCGCCCAAGGTGCACGTCTCCGCCCGGCTGGTCGACGACGAGTGGGAGATCAGCTGCCAGGACAACGGCATCGGCATCGAGCCGGAGTTCGCCGACAAGATCTTCGTGATCTTCCAACGGCTGCACTCCAAGGACGCGTACCCGGGCACCGGGATCGGGCTGGCCATCGTGAAGAAGATCGTGGAGTACCACGGTGGCCGGGTCTGGGTGGACACCGACGTGCCGGAGGGGACGGCGATCCGGTTCACCCTGCCCGCGCTGCCGGGCGACGCCCCGGCGGCCGCGGCGGCGGACGCCGAGGGTGCCGCGGGCACGGAGACGGTGCCGGCGGACGGGACGCCCGGCGCGGCGGCCGGCGGCGCGCCCGCGCAACCGGACGGAGAAGACCAGCCGGACCGCGCGGACGCGGCGCCGGAAGGCGGTAGAACGGGTGGCATGAGGGAGACGGTGGGATGACCGCGCCGGCAGACGGCAAGAGCCCGATCGAGGTCCTGCTGGTCGAGGACGATCCGGGTGACGTGCTGATGACCCAGGAGGCGTTCGAGGAGCACAAGCTGCGCAACCGGCTGACCGTCGTCTCCGACGGCGCCGAGGCGCTGGCCTACCTGCGCCGCGAGGGCCCGTACGCGGACGCCGTGCTCCCGGACCTGATCCTGCTCGACCTCAACCTGCCCCGGCGGGACGGCCGTGAGGTGCTCGAGGAGATCAAGAAGGACGACGAGCTCTGCCGGATCCCGGTCGTCGTGCTCACCACCTCGCAGGCGGACGAGGACATCCTCCGCAGCTACCAGCTGCACGCCAACGCCTACGTGACCAAGCCGGTGGACTTCGAGCGGTTCATCTCGGTGGTCCGCCAGATCGACGAGTTCTTCGTCAGCGTGGTCAAGTTGCCGCCGCGTGGTTGACGACGCCCTGCTCGACGACGTCGGCGCGCTGCTCTGGGAGGCCGCCGACCAGATCGTGGTCCCGCTGTTCCGCAAGCTCGACGCCGCCGACGTCACCGAGAAGGCGCCCGGCGAGATCGTCACCGTCGCCGACCAGCGGGCCGAGGAGCTGATCTCGGCCGGCCTGCGCCGGCTCCGGCCGGGCTCGGTGGTGGTCGGCGAGGAGGCGGTCGCCGAGGATCGGGACCTGCTGCGGCACCTGCGCGGCGTCGGGGACGTGTGGCTCGTCGACCCGGTCGACGGGACGTCCAACTTCGCCGCCGGGCGCCGGCCGTTCGCCCTGATGGCGGCGCTGCTGAGCGAGGGTGAGCCGGTGGCCGCCTGGGTGCTGGACCCGCTGGCCGACACGCTCGCCGCCGCTCGCGTCGGCGCCGGGACGGTCCTCGACGGGCGACCGGTGCGCACCATCGAGACCGTGCCGGCCCCCGCGGAGCTACGCGGCGTGGCGATGACCCGGTTCCTGCCGCCGGCCGCGCGGGACCGGGTGCGGGCGGGTGGATCCCGGATCGGCGAGCTGCTCCCCGGGCAGCACTGCGCCGGCCGGGAGTACCTCGACATCCTCACCGGGCGGCAGCAGTTCGCCCTCTTCTGGCGGACGCTGCCGTGGGACCACGCGCCGGGCGCCCTGCTGGTCCGTGCCGCGGGTGGTGTGGCCCGCCGGTTCGACGGCACCGAGTACCACCCGGCGGACGACGGGCACGGCCTGCTGGTCGCCGCGAACGAGCAGGTCTGGGCCGAGGTGCGCGAGACCCTGCTGGGCGACTGATCCGCGCGGTCAGCGACCGGCTCGACACGGTGCGTCGATGATCCGCGGCGCGGGCGTTCACGGGACTGGCCAGCGGCGATCGGTCCGGTATCGTGACCGGCGGTCACCGCCAGCAGGCCGCCGACCGGCGCCGGCGGGACCGCCGCCGCGCAGGATCACCGGGGGCCGGCGGTCGACGGAAGGACGTGTCGTGCCCACGACCATGCTCAGCCGGCGTCGCGCCCGCGGCCCGCTGATCGCCCTGCTCGCCGCCCTCGCGCTGCTGCTCGGCACCGGCGCGGTGCCCGCGCACGCGGAGCCGAACGAGGGCGGGACCAAGAAGCTGCAGGACGCCCTGGAGGCCACCGCCAAGGCACACCTCGAGGCCAAGGCGAAGCTGGACAACTCCAAGCGCCGGCAGACGCAGCTGGTAGCCGAGATGGGCACCCTCCAGGTGCGGGTGACCGAGCTGAGCGCACAGGTCGGCGAGGTCGCCGCGCAGTCGTACCGGCTGGGCCGGCTCACCCCGACGTCGATGCTGCTCAACAGCGCGTCGCCGGAGTCGTTCCTGGAGCGGGCGGCCAACCTCGACCTGATGGCGCAGCGCGACGGCAAGCGGCTGCGCGACCTCACCGAGGCGCGCCAGCAGGCGCAGCAGGCCAAGGTCGCCATCGACGCCGAGGTGCGCGAGCAGCAGAAGCAGCTCGCCGTGATCGCGAAGAAGAAGAAGGAGGCCGAGGCGGCGCTGGCCGAGGTCAGCGGCGGCGGCAGCGGCGGCTTCAGCGGCGGCAACTCCACCTCGGCGAAGCCCGCGCCCCGCAACCCGGACGGCTCCTGGCCGTCGGAGTCCTGCTCGGTGAACGACCCGACCACCTCGGGCTGCATCACCCCGCGCACCCTCCACGCTCTCCAGCAGACCAAGGCGGCCGGCTACAAGCGCTACGTCTCCTGCCACCGCAGCGGTGGCGGCGGCGAGCACCCCAAGGGGCGGGCGTGCGACTTCGCCGCCGCCACCAACGGCTTCGAGGACCGGTCGGCCACCGGCGGCGACAAGGCGTACGGCGACAGCCTGGCCGCCTGGCACGTGCGCAACGCCAGCCGGCTCGGCGTGCTCTACGTGATCTGGTACCGCCAGATCTGGCACCCCGGCACCGGCTGGCGCTCCTACAGTGGCGGGGGCAGTCCGGCGGCGGACCACACGAACCATGTTCATCTCTCGATGTACTGACCCGGATCGCCAGGATCACTGCGTACCATCGCGACGGTGAACTCCGCATCGTCCGACGTCACGGTCCCGCCGGCCCGACCTGCGCCGCCGAGCGTCCACGCCCTGCCCAACGGGCTCGCCGCGTTTCTGGTCTTCTTCTCCAGCGGTGCCGTGCTGGTGCTGGAGACGGTCGCACTGCGCCTGGTCGGCCCGTACGTCGGGGTCACCCTCCAGGTCACCAGCTCGGTGATCGGCATCGCGCTGGCCGCGATCGCGTACGGCGCCTGGACCGGCGGCTGGCTGGCCGACCGGCGCGACCCGCGTCCGCTGCTCGCGCCCGCGCTGGTGCTGGCCGGCATCGCCACCGCCATCACCCTGCCGGTCGTCCGGTACGCGGGCGAGGTGCTGCGCGGCGGCGCGGCGAGCGCCATCCTGCTGCTCGTCGCGCTGGCCGTCTTCGTCCCGGCCGCGCTGCTCGCCGCCGTCACCCCGCTCGTGGTCAAGCTCCAGCTCGCCGACCTGCGCCGCACCGGCCAGGTGGTCGGCCGGCTCTCCGGCATCGGCACGCTCGGCGGCATCACCGCCACCCTGCTCACCGGCTTCGTGCTGGTCGCCGCCCTGCCCAGCACGGTGATCCTGCTGGCGTTGGCGGTCTCGCTCGGGGTCACCGGCCTCGGCATCGGCTGGTACCTGCGCCGGCAGGTGCGCACCGAGCTGCCCGGTCCGGCGCGGGCCAAGGCCGCCCTGGCGGTGCTCGGCCTGGTCGGCGCCGGGCTCACCACGGTCGCGCCGAACCCGTGCGACATCGAGACCGCGTACCACTGCGCGAAGGTGGCGGTCGACCCGGCCCGGGACAGCGGGCGGACGCTGCTGCTCAACTCGGCACAGCACTCCTACGTCGACCTCGACGACCCGCGCCACCTGGAGTACGCGTACACGAAGTGGTTCGGCGCGGTGGCCGACGTGGTCGCCCCGGCCGGTCAGCGGCTGGACGCGCTGCACCTGGGCGGCGGCGGCTTCACCGTGCCGCGCTACCTGACCGCGACCCGCCCGGGCACCGACAACCTGGTCTTCGAGATCGACGGAGGGCTCATCGAGCTGGGCGAGCGCGACCTCGGCGTACGCCAGGGGCCGGACCTGCGGGCGGTGACCGGCGACGCCCGGATGCTGGTCGCCGGTGAGCCGGCGGACAGCCGTGACCTGGTGGTCGGCGACGCGTTCGGGCACCTGGTCGTGCCCTGGCACCTGGCCACCCGGGAGATGGCCGCCGAGATCCGCCGGGTCACCCGCCCGGGCGGCGTCTACGTGCAGAACGTCATCGACTACCCGCCGCTTCGGTTCATCCGCAGCGAGCTGGCCACCGTCGGCGCCGAGTTCCGGCACGTGGCGCTGGTCGCTCCGCCCGAGGCGCTCGCCGGCGAGCAGGGTTCCAACTTCGTGGTCGTCGCCTCCGACGCTCCGCTGCCGCTGGAGGCGGTGCGCGGCCGACTGGCCGAGGTGGACGTACGGGCGAGCCTGATCTCCGGCGCCGAGCTGGCCGGCTTCGTCGGCGACGCGCTGGTGCTGACCGACGACTACGCGCCGGTGGACCAACTGCTCGCCACCGCCTGAACGGGTGACATCCCGGACCGATTCCGATCGCCCAGGTGTAGTCGGGCCGGTACCGGGCAACAACTGCGACCATGGGCGGCGCGGACCGAAACGGGGCGCAAGTGCTCGGTGAGCGGTATCGGCTCATCGAGCAACTCGGCGCGGGCGGCATGTCCGTGGTGTGGCGGGGCTACGACGAGGTGCTCGGCCGCCAGGTGGCGGTCAAGGTGCTCGCGTCCCGGCTGGCCAACGACCGGGCCTTCCGGCACCGGATCCGGATCGAGGCCCAGGCCGCGGCCCGGCTCTGCCACCCCCACATCACCAACGTGTACGACTACGGCGAGTCCCAGCAGGGCGGGCTCGCCGTGCCGTACGTGGTGATGGAGCTGGTCGACGGCGGTTCGCTGAGCAGCCGGCTGGGCCTTGAGCGGCAGCTGCCCTGGCGCGAGGCGGTGACCATCGGCGCGGAGGTCGCGTCGGCCCTGGCCACCGCGCACGCCCGTGGTGTGGTGCACCGGGACGTCACCCCCGGCAACGTGATGCTGACGCCGACCGGCGTCAAGGTGGTCGACTTCGGCATCTCCGGGCTGGTGGGGGAGAGCGAGAAGGGCGTGGACGGCGCGCTGCTCGGCACCCCCGCGTACCTCGCGCCGGAGCGGCTGGACAACGGCCAGGTCTCGCCGGCGACCGACGTGTACGCCGTGGGCCTGCTGCTCTACCGCATGCTGACCGGACGGCTTCCGTGGCAGGCCAGCACCACCACCGAGATGCTTCGGGCGCACATGTACACCGAGCCGGAGCCGATGCCGGCCGTACCCGGGCTGCCCGACGCGGTGGCCGACCTGGTGGGTCGCTGCCTGGCCAAGCGCCCCGACGACCGGCCGTCCACCGTCGAGCTGGCCCGGACCCTGGCCGACGCGGCCGGGCTGTCCGCCGTGGTGCCGGTCTCGCCGGCCGCCGGCCCGGTGGACGCCGTCACGCTGGCGAACGCCGGCACCACGATCCTGCCCTGGTCGGCGGAGACCGACGCGCTGCCGTTCTCGCGCACCCGTACCCGCAACCGGCGGACGGTCGCCCGGCGCCGGCGCGTGGAGGCGGGGGTGGCCGCCGCCGGCCTGGTCGCCGTCACCGCGACACTCTGGGGGGTGACCGGGCGCAGCCCGGCCAGCGGCGGGACGGAGCAGCCGACCGAGGCGCGGATGGGGCTGGAGAAGCCGGTGCCGTGCCAGGTCGCGTACGCGCTGCGCGCCGACTCCGGCAAGGACTTCGCCGCCGAGCTTACGCTCACCAACACCGGCGACCGGGAGCTGCGCGACTGGGCGGTGAGCTTCACCTTCCCCGGCAAGCAGACGGTGACCCGGGCGACCCCCGCGTCGGCGGAACAGCAGGGCAGCACGGTGGTGGTCCGGCCGCCGGCGGGGCGTCCCGCGCTGGCCGCCGGCGCCGCCGAGAAGCTCACCCTGACCGGCCGCTACACGGGCACCAACCCGCTGCCGGTCGAGTTCAACCTGGGGGCGGAGACCTGCGGGGTGCAGGTCTCCGGGGTGGCCGGTAGGGCACCGGCCCCGGCCCCCGTCAAGGCCCCGGCCACGGTCAAGGCTCCAGCCACGGTCAAGGCCCCGGCGACGAAGACGCCGCCGAAGGCGGCCACCTCGACCGGCGGCGGCGCGCAGGCGAAACCCGGCAAGCCGGCCAAGGGGAAGGGGTCGGGTGGTGGCCCGGGAAAAGGGGGAAAGTAGGTAACGGCGACCAGGGAGGCGGCCAGGGGCGGAAGCACTGAGGCGCCCGCGTCGGTCATTCGAGACCGGCGAACCGCTGCACTTGGTCGATGCTGCCCTCCACCACCAGGACGCTGCCCGGTTCGAGCACGGTGGCGTCCGAGGCGTACTGGAAAGGTTTGCCGCGCAGCTTGGCGCCGAGCACCCGCACCCCGTACCGGTCGATCGGCCGGATCTCCGACAGTGGCCGCCCGACCAGGGACTCCGGCGCACGGACCTTGGCGATCGCGAAGTCGTCGCCGAACTCGATGAAGTCCAGCATCCGGGTGATGATCAGGTGCGCCACCCGCTCCCCGGTCTCGGCCTCGGGGAAGATCACGTGGTGGGCGCCGACCGACGACAGGATCTTGGCGTGTTTCCCGGAGGTGGCCCGGGCCCAGATCTGCGGAATGCCCACCTCGGCCAGCGCCAGGACGGTCAGCACGCTCGCCTCCACCGAGGCGCCGATGGCGACCACGGCGCGCCCGAAGGACGTGACACCCAACTGCCGGAGCGCGTCCTCCTCGGTCGCGTCGGCCTGCACCACCCGGTCGAGGCGCGCCGACCACCGCTGCACCTGATCCGGGTTGCGGTCGACGGCCATCACCTCGTGGTTCAGCCGGACGAGCGAGCCGGCGAGATGGCTGCCGAACCGGCCCAGGCCGACAACCAGGACCCCGCTCTCGTCACTGCTCCTAACCGACAATGGGTTGCTCCTCCGGGTACCGGTACAGGCGGCGGCGGGTGTTCAGGGCGATCGCCGACCCGAGGGTGAGCGGGCCGACCCGGCCGATGAACATCAGAAGGGTGAGCACGAGCTGCCCGCTCCCCGGCATGGACTGGGCCAGCCCGACCGACAGGCCGGTGGTGCTGAACGCCGACGTGACCTCGAAGAGTGCCTGGTAGAAGAGGGTGCCCTGGGTCAACAGGATCACCGCCAACGTGCCGAGCGCGACCAGCGCGACGCCGAGCAGCGCCACGGTGAGGGCCTGCCGCTGGCTGGCGGTGGCCACCCGGCGGCTGCCCACCGACACGTCGGGTTCCCCGCGCAGTTCGGCCCAGATGACGAAGGCGAGCAGGAAAAACGTGGAGACCTTGATCCCGCCGGCGGTGCTGGCGCTGCCGCCGCCGATGAACATCAGCGCCACGAGCAGCGGGTAGCTCTCCTCCCGCAGGTGGGTCATGTCAAGGACCTCGAAGCCCCCGGTACGGCTGAGCGCGATCTGGGTGAACGAGGCCAGCACCTTGCCCGGCATGTCGTACTGGCCGATGGTGCGCGGGTTGGTCCACTCGGTCACGACCAGCCAGACGAACCCGAACGCCAGCAGCACGACGCTGCCCCAGATGGTCAGCTTGGTGGCGACCGCCCACCGCGCCGGCTTCCGCCACTCGCGGACCGCCTCGAAGAGCGCCGGAAAGCCCAAGCCACCGACGATCGCGCCGAGCGCCAGCGGTAGCGCCACCCACGGATCGCGGGAGAAGGCGAGCAGGCCGTCCGTGTACAGCGCGAAACCGCCGTTGTTGAAGGCCTGCACGGCGTGGAAGACGCCGGACCAGAGGGCGCGTCCGGGCGAGTAGTCGTAGGTCAACCAGAGCCGGCCGGCCACCACCGCCGTGATCACCGCCTCGCAGGCGAACACGGTGACGGCGATCCGGCGCAGCAGCCGGCCCACGTCGCCGATGCCGAACTCCTGGGTCTCCGCCTGCACCAGCAGCCGGTTCCGCAGCCCGAGCTGCCGGCTCACCAGCAGGATGACCAGCGCGGCGACGGTGAGGATGCCGAGGCCGCCGAGCTGGGTCAGCAGCGTGATGAGGAGCAGCCCCCAGCCCGACCAGTAGTTCGGTGTGTCGTTGACGGCCATGCCGGTGACCGACACCGACGAGGTCGCGGTGAAGAGCGCGGTGACGAACGGGGCGCGCTGGTACTCGATGGTGGCCGGACGCATCATCAGCAGCCCGGTGCCGAGCAGGATCGGCACCAGGAAGGCGAACGGCACCAGCCGTACGGGATGGCGGAAGAACCGGCGCACCAGACAATCTTCCTTTTCCGCCCGGCTTGGGGTGGGTGAACCGCGATCCGGAGATTCACCTGCCGGCCAGGAATCGACCAACTGCCCGTCAATCCGAAGCGCTCTGCTGAGGCGGTCCCCCCGACGAAGGAGACCGCGTTGCGACGTACCCTTTCCGCCATCGCCGTGGCCGGCGGGCTGCTGGCCGCCGCCGTGACGGTTCCGACCCTGGCAGCGTCCGCCGAGCCGGCGGCTGACCGGGCGAAGTCCCGCGCCACCGACCGCCCGCTGGTGATCGGCCACCGTGGTGCGAGCGGCTACCGCCCGGAGCACACCCTGGAGGCGTACCGGCTGGCGATCCGGATGGGCGCCGACTTCATCGAGCCGGACCTGGTCTCGACCCGGGACGGCGTGCTCGTCGCCCGGCACGAGAACGAGATCTCCGGCACCACCGACGTGGCCGCCCACCCGGAGTTCGCCGGCCGCAAGGCGACGAAGAGGATCGACGGCGTCACGGTGACCGGCTGGTTCACCGAGGACTTCACCCTGGCCGAGCTGCGGACGCTGCGCGCCAAGGAGCGGCTGCCGCTGGTGCGGGTCGCGAACACCGCGTTCGACGGCCAGTTCCAGGTGCCCACCCTTCAGGAGGTCATCGACCTGGCCCGGACCGAGGGTCGGGCGCGGGGCCGCACCATCGGCATCTACCCGGAGACCAAGCACCCGACCTACTTCGCCTCCATCGGGCTGCCGCTCGAGGAGCCGCTGGTGAAGGTGCTGCGGGCGAACAAGCTGACCCGGAAGGACTCGCCGGTCATCGTCCAGTCCTTCGAGACGGGCAACCTGCGCAAGCTCAACCGGATGATCGACGTCCGACTGGCCCAGCTGCTCGACGCCACCGGTCGCCCGTACGACTTCACCGTCGCCGGCGACGCCCGTACCTACCAGGACCTGGCCTCGGCGGCGGGGCTGAAGTGGATCGCCGGGTACGCCGACGGGATCGGCGCCAACAAGAACCTGATCGTGCCGCGGGACGGCACCGGCAAGCTGCTCGCCCCGACCAGCGTGGTGCGGGACGCGCACCGCGAGGGCCTGATCGTGCACGCCTGGACGTTCCGGGTGGAGAACCAGTTCCTCCCGACCGACTACCGGATCGGCGCCGACCCGAACGCCCGCGGTGACATCACCAGCGAGTACGAGCTGTTCTTCCGTCTCGGCCTGGACGGTGTCTTCGCCGACCAGCCGGACACCGCCGTCGCCGCCCGCGCCGGCCTCGCCTGACCGGCACCCGCCGGTCCGCCCCGCGACCCTCGCCGAAGGCGCTCGGCGGGACGCGCGGTCGCTGGCCCGCCACCCGACCCGGGTGGCGGGCCAGCGCCGTCTCGGCCGGTTACGGCGCCCGGGCCAGTGCGCACCTTCAGGGAAGTTGCGGCCTCGAAGCGCGACGAGTCCACAACTTCCCCGACGTTGTGTGGATCTTGCCGGCGGCGACGTCCGTCCCCGGCCGCGCCGCCGGGACATGTGGGGTCGCTATCGCGGTCGATGGTCGGGGCCGACACATGAGGCGCGGGGAAGGCGGCGGGTGCGCCCATCGCCGAAGCACGCTGCGGCGGGTGCGCGCGGCCGGTTGTAACGACCGGCCACCTGCCCAGTGTTACTTGTGTGTTTCGACCACATAGCCCGTGGGTGACGTCACTTCTAGCGTGAGCCGACAATGAGTTCCCTCCCTCCGAGTCCTCACGTGGAGTCGCAATGACGGTCCGGACGACGCGGCGGGTGTTCCTCTCCGCCGCCACGATGATGGCCGCGGCGTTGGCCGCCACGGCCTGTGGCAGCCCGCAGGACACCGCCTCCGGTGGCGGCGACAGCGCCGCCCCGGTGAAGGTTGGCCTGGTGTACTCCCAGTCGGGTGCGCTGGCCAGCTACGGAAAGCAGTACATCGAGGGGTTCAAGGCCGGCCTCGACTACGCCACCAAGGGCACCAACAAGGTCGGCGACCGGGCGATCGAGCTGACCGAGGTCGACGACGCCGGTGACCCGGCGAAGGCGGTCTCCGCGGCCAAGGACCTCATCGGCAAGGGCACCAAGATCATTGCGGGCTCCACCGCCTCCGGTGTGGCGCTCCAGGTGGCCCCGATCGCGGCGCAGAACAAGGCTCTCTTCATCTCCGGTCCGGCCGCGACCGACGCGGTGACCGGCGCCAACAAGTACACCTTCCGTTCGGGCCGCCAGTCGTACCAGGACGTGGTGACCGCCAAGTCGTTCATCGGCGACGCCGCCGGCAAGAAGGTCGTGGTCTTCGCCCAGGACGGCGCGTTCGGTGACGCCAACGAGGCGGCCGTGAAGGCTGTCATCGGCGGCGCCGGCGCCACCGTCAGCAGCGTCCGCGCCCCGGCCAGCGCCACGGAGTTCACGCCGTTCGCCAGCCAGATCAAGGCCGCCAAGCCGGACCTGCTCTTCGTCGCGTGGGCCGGCACCACCGCCCCGGCGATGTGGCAGACCCTCGACCAGCAGGCCGTCCTCTCCTCGACCACGGTCGTCACCGGCCTGGACATCCGCGCCTCCTGGCCGACGTTCGGCGCGGCCGGCAGCAAGATCTCCTTCCTGTCGCACTACTTCGACGGCGCCAGCGACACCGAGGCCGCCAAGGCCCTGAAGGCCAAGGTCGGCACGCTCGACCTGTTCCACCCGGACGGCTTCGCCGCCGCCCAGATGGTGGTCCGCGCGGTGCAGGAGGGCGGCGACGACGTCGACAAGATGGTGAAGGCCCTGGAGGGGTGGAGCTTCGACGGGGTCAAGGGCTCGATGACCATCCGCGCCGAGGACCACGCGCTGCTCCAGCCGATGTACCAGGCCAAGCTGACCGGCAGCGGCACCGCGTTCACCGCGACCGCCGAGAAGACCCTCACCGGTGACGAGTCCGCGCCGCCGGTCGTGGCGATGAAGGGCTGACCTGATGCTCGCCACCCGCGGTCTGACCTGGCGGATCGGTGAGGTCGCCATCGTCGACGGCGTCTACCTCGACCTCGCGCCGGGGGAGTTCCTCGGTGTGATCGGGCCGAACGGCGCCGGCAAGACCTCACTGTTCAACCTGATCACCGGCCTGCGCCGGGCCACGGAAGGTCGGATCACCCTCGACGGGCACGACATCACCGCCCTCCCGCCGCACCGGCGGGCCCGGCTCGGGCTCGGCCGTACCTTCCAGGCGTCCTCGGTCTTCGGCTCGCTCAGCGTGCGGGAGAACGTGCGGCTCGCCGTGCAGGCGCACCGCGGGGGCTCGATGAAGCTGTGGCGGCGGGCGGCGGCCGACCGGGAGGTGGCCGCCGCCGCCGACGCGGCGCTCGACCGGGTCGGCCTCGCCCACCGGGGCGCGGCGCTCGCCGGCACGCTCGCCCACGGCGAGAAACGCAAGCTGGAGATCGCCCTGCTGCTCGCCGGCGAGCCGCGGGTGATGCTGCTGGACGAGCCGATGGCCGGGGTCAGCGCCGAGGACGTGCCGGAGCTGGTCGCGGTGATCCGTTCGCTGACCGGGGACAGCGGCCGCTCGGTGCTCATGGTGGAGCACCACATGGACGTGATCCTGGAGCTGGCGGACCGGATCGCCGTGATGCACCACGGCGCGCTGCTCGCCTGCGACACCCCGGAGACGGTGATGGCGAACGCCACCGTCCAGGAGGCCTACCTGGGGGAGTCGCTCTGATGGAACCCGTCCTCAGCGTCGAGAACCTGTCGGTCCGGATCGCCGGGCTGCACATCCTCCAGGGGCTGTCCTTCACCGTCGCCCCGACCGGCGTGACCGTGCTGCTCGGCCGCAACGGCGTCGGCAAGACCACCACGCTGCGCGCGATCGTCGGCCTGACGCCGCGCAGCGGCGAGGTGCGCGGCGCGATCCGGATGGGCGCGCAGAGCCTGCTCGCCCGCCCCACCTACCGGCTGGTCCGCGGCGGGCTCGGCTACGTGCCGGAGGACCGCTGCGTCTTCGCCGGCCTCACCGTGACCGAGAACCTGCGGCTCGCCGAATGCCGGGGGACCTCCCCGGCATACGACAAGGTCTATGCGCTCTTTCCCGAGCTGGACCGGCGCGGACGGCAACGGGCCGGCTCGCTCTCCGGCGGTCAGCAGCAGATGCTCGCGATCGGGCGGGTGCTGCTCAACGACAACCGGCTGCTGCTGATCGACGAGCCGACCAAGGGGTTGGCGCCGAAGGTGGTGACCGAGGTGACCGAGGTGCTGGAACGGGTCGCCGAGTCCGTTCCGGTGCTGCTCGTCGAGCAGAACCTGGCGGTGGTCCGGCGGCTCGCCAAGGACGCGGTGGTGCTCGCCGCCGGCCAGGTGGCCTGGGCCGGCGACGCGCAGGAGCTGCTGCTGGAGACGGCGCTGACGAAGTCGCTGCTGGGCGTCGGCACCGGCGAGCCGCACCACCCGGCCGGGCCGGACCGGGCCGCCGCGGCGGGGAAGGACGCGCACTGATGGGCACCGTGATCCTGCTGGCGCTGACCGGGCTGGGCCTGGCGGCGCTCTACTTCCTGGTCGCCTCCGGGCTCTCCCTGGTCTTCGGCCTGGCCGACGTGCTCAACTTCGCGCACGGGCTCTTCCTGGGCGTCGGCGCGTACGCGACCTGGTGGGCGGCGGGCAACCTGCCGGGCGCCGGTTCGGACGGGTTCGGCTTCGTGCTCGCGGTCGCCTTCGGGGTGGCCGCCGGCACGCTGGTCGCCGTGCTGGTCGAGCTGGTGCTGATCCGGCCGCTCTACTCGCGCACCATCGAACAGGTGCTGGTCACCGTCGGCCTCTCACTCGCCGGGGTGGCGCTGCTCCAGGCCACCTGGGGCGCCGACGCGCGGCCGTTCCCGCGGCCCGACTGGACCCGGGAGGTGACCGGGATCCTCGGCGCGCAGGTGCCCAACGGCGGCCTGCTGCTGATCATCGCTGCCGTGCTGGTGCTCGGCGCGCTGCTCGCCTTCCTGCAGTGGACCCGCTACGGCCTGGTGATCCGGGCCGGCGTGGAGAACCGGGAGATGGTGACCGCGCTCGGCATCGACGTCCGCAAGGCGTTCACGCTGGTGTTCGCGATCGGCGGGGCCGCCGCGGCGCTGGCCGGAGCCCTCGGCGGCGTCTACTTCGGCACCGTCTCGCCGGGCCAGGGCGGGTCGCTGCTCATCTTCGCCTTCATCGTGGTGGTGATCGGCGGGATGGGATCGGTGGTCGGCTCCGCGTACGCGGCGGTCGCGGTCGGGCTGCTGCAACAGTTCGTCAACTACTACGGCCCGTCCGGACTCGGCGACGTCTGCGTGGTCGGGCTGCTGGCCGCGGTGCTGCTGCTGCGCCCGCAGGGCATCGCCGGAAAGGTGGCAACGGCATGACCGAGGTCAAGAGCCCCGAGGTTCCCGCGCCGCCCGCGGCGGTGCCCGCCGAACTCACCGGGGAGCAGGGCCGGTGGCACCGCGTGCGGCCGTTCCTGCCGCTGGTCGCGCTGCTGGTCGCGGCGATCGTGCCGTACTCGACGCTGCCCCTGCCGGGGATCTTCGAGGGGCCGCTGAACTCGCCCGGCACCCTGCAACTGCTCGCCGTCTGCCTGGTCTTCGGTGGCCTCGCCGCCGGGTACGACCTGCTCTTCGGCCGGACCGGGATGCTCTCCTTCGGGCACGCGCTCTACTTCGCCGCCGGGGTGTACGGCACCGACATCCTGGTCACCAAGGCTGGGCTGCCGCTCTGGCAGGCGGCGCTGCTCACCATCACCGGCGGAACGATCCTGGCCGCGCTGCTCGGTGCGGTCGCGCTGCGTACGGTCGGCATCGCGTTCGCTATGGTGACGCTGGCCTTCGCCCAGGTCGGTGCGATCCTGGTGGCCCGCGACTTCGGCGGCTTCACCGGCGGCGAGGAGGGCCTGCCGCTGGACGTCACCAACCTGCCGGCCGCCCTGGTCGGGGTGACCAACACCGTCAACCTGTACTGGCTGGCGTTGGCGTACCTCGCGGTGGTGGTCTTCGTGGTCCACCGGGTGTCCGGCTCGCCGACCGGGCGGGTGCTGGCCGGGCTGCGCGACGACGAGCGGCGGATCGGCGTGCTCGGGCTCGACCCGTACCGCTACAAGCTGGTGGCGTTCACCCTGGCCGGCGGGCTCGCGGCGGCCGGGGGAGTGGTCTACTGCCTGATCGTCGGTGGCGCCTCGCCGCACATCACCTCGTCCGAGCTGACCCTGTCGCTGCTGGTCATGGTGGTGCTCGGCGGGCCGGGCACGCGGTGGGGGCCGGTGCTCGGCGGCGTCCTCTACATGTACCTGGACCACCGGCTCACCGCCTTCGGCACCTCCGACGCGGTGGACGCGCTGCCCGCGGTGCTGAGCCGCCCGCTCTCCCAGCCGCTCTTCGTGCTCGGCACCATCTTCATCCTGGCCGTGTACTTCTTCCCGGGCGGCCTGGCCAGCCTCACCCCCCGCCTGACCCTCCTCCGCCGCTCTCTGCGATCTCCTTCGCGCTCCCGCCGCTGACCCGGCGCGGGGTGATCCCGGTCGATCATGAAGTTATTGTCACGACACGCCGTGCCGGCGGGCGATAACTTCATGATCGACGGGAAAGTCCACGGGAGGGGCGGGCATGAGAGCGCGGTTGGCTGTGGTCAGTGGGGGCGGGACGGGGATCGGGGCGGCCGTTGCCCGGACGCTCGCCGGAGACGGGTACGACGTGCTCGTCGTGGGGCGGCGGGCGGACGTGCTGGAGGCCGCCGCGAAGCGGGTCTCCGACGAGTGCGGGCGGGCGGACGCGGTCTCCGCGGTCGTCGCGGACCTGACCGATCCGGACCAGCTCGACCGGGTGGTCGCGGCAGTCGGCGGCCGGGCGGTCGACGTGGTGGTGAACAACGCCGGCGGCTACCTCGGCGGGGATACCGACACGCTCGCCGCGACCGCCGCGCACTGGCGGGCCAACCTGGACGCCAACGTGCTGACCGCCGTGCTGCTCACCGAGGCGCTGCGGCCGGCCCTGCGCCGCCCGGGCGGCCGGGTGATCCTGGTCAGCTCGATCGCCGCCCAGCGTGGCGGCGCGGGGCCGTACTCGGCGGCGAAGGCGGCGCTGCACGGCTGGGCGTACGACCTCGCCGCACAGCTCGGCCCGGAACAGATCACGGTCAACGTGGTCAGCCCCGGCTACGTCGCCGACACCGAGTTCTTCGGCGACCGGATGACGGCGGAGGGGCACGCGAGGCGGGTCGCGGCCACGCTGGTCGGGCGGGCCGGCGAACCGGCCGACATCGCCGAGGCGGTCCGTTACCTCGCGAGCCCGGCCGCCGGCTACGTCACCGGGCAGGTGCTGGGAGTCAACGGCGGGTCCGTGCTCGGCCGCTGACCGTACGAACGCGACCGGAGCGGCGGCCCCCCGTGCGGCCGCCGCCCGTCGTGCCGTCCTGGGTCAGCCGTTCAACATCTCGTACGCCATCGCCGGCGCCGCAGTCGCGGCGCCGCCGGTCGGCACGGCGATCTTCGGCGTGCTGCCGTAGTCGGCGTAGGTGACCACGTAGTCGTACGCCTTCCGCTCGCCGGCGGCCGGGATCTTCAGCGTCAACGAGGACAGGTGCTTGTCGGCGCCGACCACCGCGGTGAACGGCACTCGCTTGCCGGCCTCACCGAGCGCCGCGGCCTCGCCCTCCTCCAGGGCCTGTGCCGCGTTCCCGCTGCTCACGTCGATGGTGCCGGCGTACTGGCCGGGGCTCTTCTCCTCGACGGAAGTAGCCGCCTCGATGAGCGGACCCGCGTTGCCCTGGTCCGCCCCGTCGTAGCTCGGGATGCCCGCGGCATCGGCCAGCTTCGCGCGGTCCAGCTTCATCCACTTGTCCGGGAACTTGGGCAGGCCCGGGCGGCCGCTGAACTTCGCCTTCATCCAGACCTCGTCCCCGATCAGCAGGAACGACATCTTCGCGGAGATGCCGTCGGAGTCCGGCGCCATGGCCGTGTTGATCTCGAACGCCTTCGAGTCCGGGTCGATCCGGCCGGTGACCGTGCTGGACGAGTCCTTGCCGCTGAACCGGAACGCCCCCTCCGTGCCGTCCGGGACGGCGTCGAGGAGCACGTCCTTCGGGCTGGTACGGGTTGTCGCGGCCGGTTCGCTCTTCGGCCCGCATCCCGCGAGCAGGGTCGTCGCGGCCAGCACGGCGACGACCGTGCCCGTCGTCCGTCGGATGGTGCCGGTGCTGCCCGTTGCCTGTGTCATCACACGTCTCTTTCTCGCTGCGTGGCCTCTGCCGATGACGATGCTGCGGGCCGGCACGGCGGTTCGGCTGCCGATATGCTGCCGTCCGGCTGCCGGCACTGCCGTCCGGCGACCGTGGGGGTGTCAGGAGCGGAAAACTCGCATGTCAGGAACGCTGCGATTCGAGATCCTCGGGCCCCAGCGGGCCTGGTATGCCGACCGGGAACTTGATCTCGGCCCCGGCAAGCAGCGAGCCGTGCTGGCCGTGCTGCTGCTCGCCGCCGGCCGCCCGGTGCCCGTCGGGCAGATCGTCGAGGCGGTCTGGCCGGAGGAGCCGCCCGCGAACGGCACGAACGTCGTGCAGAAGTACGTCGCCGGGCTGCGCCGGGTGCTGGAGCCCGACCGCTCGCCGCGTACGCCGGGCCAGGTGCTGAGCCTGACCGACGCCGGTTACCTGCTGCGGGTCCGACCGGAGGCGATCGACGCGGTCCGCTTCGAGCGGGGGATCCACCGAGCCCGGCAGCGGCACGCCGAGGGTCGGCCCGTCGAGGCGCTGACCGAGCTGGAAACTGCGTTGGGCCTCTGGCACGGGGAGCCGTTCACTGGTTTCACCGGGCCGGTCTTCGAGGCCGCCCGGCACCGCGTGGTCGAGCTGCGGGCCGTGGCGCTGGAGACCCGGGCCGAGCTGACCCTCGACCTCGGGCGGCATCGCGAGATGGCCGGTGAGCTGGTGGAGCTGGTGGCCGAGTTCCCGGTGCGGGAGCGGCTGCGGCACCAGCTCATGCTCGCGCTCTACCGTGGCGGCCGGCAGGCGGAGGCGCTCGCCGCGTACCGGGAGTTCGACGACCTGCTCCGGGAGGAGTACGGCATCGAGCCCGGCGAGGAACTCCGGGAACTGCACCGCCGCATCCTCCGGTCGGACCCGGCGCTGGCGATGCCGACGGCTCCCCGGCCCCTGGCGGCCTCCGCCCCGCCGCCGCCCGCCCCGCCGGCCGCATCCTCCGGGCCACCGGCGCCCGCCCCGCCGCCCGTTGTCTCGGCCCCGCCGGCGCCGGCCCCGCCCACCGCGGTCCTCCATCCCGACTCCGCCGCCCCGCCGGTCGCCGCAGCCGCGCCGTCGCCGGTCGTCGGGCTCGCGTTCGGTTCGCCGGCTCTGCCGAGCCGTCCCCCGGCCGAGGGCGGTTACCCGCCGCCCGGACTGTTCCCGACCCCGGAGCGGTACGGGCAGCCACCCCGCCCCAGCCAGCCGTTCCAGCCGGCGCCACGCTGGATCAGCGTCACCGGCACGGTTCTCGGCGCGCTGACCGCGCTGCTCTCCTTCGGGCTGCTCACCTGGCTCGTGGTGCTGGTCTACGCCATTTGGCGCCGGAGCTGGCGTAACGCGCTCGCCTCCCTCGGTTACCTCGTGTTCGTCGCCACGGCCGTCGGCGTCGTGGGCACTGGGGACCCGGACGAGGTGACCTTCGCCCAAGGCTTCTTGATCATCGCCTGGCTGGGCGAATGGGGAGTCGGCGTCGTCCACACGGTCCTGCTCAACCCGGTGATCTGGTCGGTGGTCGTCAATCGGACCAGGGGGCCGGCCGTGCGGACGCTCGACGAGCGCCGCGTTCGCCGAGAGCAGGCCCGTTACCTGCTCTACCACTACCCGGCGGCGCGCCAGGAGCTGCACATCGGCCGGCCGGACCTTCCCCGGGTCTTCGACGACGGAGGCCTGGTGGACGTCAACGCCGTGGGGGAGCAGGTGGTCGCCGCGCTGCCCGGGATCACGGCCGGGCAGGCCCGTCAGGTGGTGATGGACCGCTGGCTCCGTGGCCCGTTCGGGTCGATGGAGGACCTGGCCGCCCGCTGCCTCCTCCCGCCGCAGCTGACCGACCCCCTCCGCGATCTCCTCGTCTTCCTTGCCCCGCCGTCCCTGCCCGCCGCGCCCCCGCCGGGGTCGGGCGAGCGGTAGGCCCGAGTCCGTCGGTCGCGGATCAGGCCGCCACCCCGTGAGGAAGGGTAGGGCGCGGGCGCGACGGGGAGCGACGTCCGACGGAGCTGGTAGAAATGCCGGATGGGCCAGGATCGGACGGCGGTACGGGAGCGGGCCGAGGCGGTGCTCCGGCGGTTGGCCGGCGAGCGCGCCCGGCTCCGCGAGGACCAGTGGCGGGCGATCGAGGCGCTGGTGGTGGACCGGCGCCGGGTGCTCTGCGTCCAACGCACCGGTTGGGGCAAGTCGGCGGTCTACTTCGTCGCCACCGCCCTGCTCCGCGGGCGTGACCGGGCCGCCGGCCTGGGCGCCGCTGGCGCGGCCGCCGCCGGTGCCGGCAGCGTCGGGCCGACGGTGATCGTGTCGCCGCTGCTGGCGTTGATGCGCAACCAGGTGGAGTCGGCGGCCCGGGCCGGGATCCGGGCCCGCACCATCAACTCCGCCAACCTGGACGAGTGGGACGAGATCACCGCCGAGATCCACGCGGGCGCGGTGGATGTCCTGCTGATCAGCCCGGAACGGCTCAACAACCCGGACTTCCGCGACGGGGTGCTGCCGAAGCTGGCCGGCACCACCGGCCTGCTGGTGGTGGACGAGGCCCACTGCGTCTCCGACTGGGGGCACGACTTCCGGCCGGACTACCGCCGGCTGCGGACGTTCCTCGGCAACCTGCCGGTGGGCACGCCGGTGCTGGCCACCACCGCGACCGCCAACGCCCGGGTCACCACCGACGTGGCCGAGCAGCTCAGCACGGGGGACGGCAGCGATGCCCTGGTGCTGCGCGGCACGCTCGACCGGGAGTCGCTGCGGCTCGGCGTCCTCGACCTGCCGAGCCCGGCGCACCGGCTGGCCTGGCTCGCCGACCACCTCGACCGGCTCCCCGGCTCGGGCATCGTCTACACGCTGACCGTGGCGGCGGCCGGCGAGACCGCCGAGTTCCTGCGCTCCCGGGGCTATCCGGTCGCCGCGTACACCGGGCAGGCCGAGGACGCCGACCGGCGGGCCGCCGAGCAGGACCTGCTCGACAACAAGATCAAGGCGTTGATCGCCACCAGCGCGCTGGGCATGGGCTTCGACAAACCGGACCTCGGCTTCGTGGTGCACCTCGGCGCGCCGCCCTCGCCGATCGCCTACTACCAGCAGGTCGGCCGGGCCGGCCGGGCCGTCGAGCACGCCGAGGTGCTGCTCCTGCCCGGTGCCGAGGACGCCGCGATCTGGCGCTACTTCGCCTCGCTGGCCTTCCCGCCCGAGGAGCAGGTCCGGGCCGTGCTGGCCGCCCTGCACACCGACCGGCCGATCTCCACCCAGGCCCTGGAACCCCTGGTCGACCTGCGTCGCGCCCGGCTGGAGCTGATGCTCAAGGTGCTCGACGTGGACGGCGCGGTCCGCCGGGTGCGCGGCGGTTGGCTCGCCACCGGCGAGCCCTGGGTCTACGACGAGGCCCGGTTGCGCCGCGTCGCCGCCGCGCGCACCGCGGAGCAGCAGGCCATGCGGGAGTACGCGACTACGCCCGGCTGCCGGATGCGATACCTGCGCGAGTGCCTCGACGACGCCGGGGCGACCGACTGCGGGCGGTGCGACCGGTGTGCCGCGCCGCTCTTCACCACGGAGGTGTCGGGGCCGGCACTGACCGCCGCGCAGACCTTCCTCGGCCGGCCCGGGGTGGAGGTCCCGCCGAAGAAGCTCTGGCCCACCGGGCTGGACGCCGTCGGCGTACCGCTGAAGGGGCGGATCGCCCCCGCGGAGCAGGCGCTGCCGGGCCGGGTGGTGGGTCGCCTCTCCGACCTGGGCTGGGGTGGCCGGCTGCGTGACCTGGTCGGGCCGGAGTCGGCCGACGCCCCGGTCCCCGACGACGTGGCCGCCGCGGTGGTCGAGGTGCTGAAGGCGTGGGCGCACGGCGACAACCCCTGGCCCCGCCGCCCCGTCGCCGTCGTCGCGGCCGGCTCGCACCGGCGGCCCCACCTGGTCGGGTCGCTCGCCGAACGGATCGCCGCGGTGGGCCGGCTGCCGCTGCTCGGCCAGCTCCCGGCGGCCGCCGGCGGCGCCGGAGCGGCCCGGGGCAACAGCGCCCAACGGGTACGCGCGCTGCACGACGCCTTCACCGTGCCGCCCGACCTGGCCGACGCGCTCGCCGGTCTGGACGGGCCGGTGCTCCTCGTCGACGACCTGGTCGACTCCGGCTGGACGATGACGCTCCTCACCCGGGCGCTGCGCCGGGCCGGCGCGCCGGACGTGCTGCCCCTCGCCCTGGCGCTCGCCGGCTGAGCCGGCACCGGTGTCCGTCGGCCCTCGGGTGCGGAAAGTTCCCGGGCCCGGGGGATTGCGACCGTCGCCACGCCGCCGCCACAGCTGGCGGGGCCGGCCCGGTCCGGCGGTACCGTGGGCGCCATGGATCAGCAGGCCGTCACCCGTGCGACGGTGCCGGACCGGGTCTCCGCCGCACCCGATCGGGGCACCGTCCGGCTGGCGTTGACGGTCGGCGGGCTGGTGCTCGCCGTGCTGCTCGGTTTCGGCCTCGGCCGGCTCGGCGGTGGCGGCCCCGTCGCGCCGGTGGGCCTGGAGACCACCACCGACCACACGCACGCGCCGGGCACCGCCCCGCACGACCACGGCGCCGTCGCCGGCCAGGCGGCGAGCGCCGAGGCGGGCGGGCTCGCGATCAGCTCGGCGGGGTACACGCTGACCCCGCTGGCCAGCGAGTTCACCCCCGGCCGCCCGGGGTCGCTGCGGTTCCAGATCCGCGACGCGCAGCGCCGGCCGGTCACCCGGTTCGCCGTCGTGCACGACAAGCCGATGCATCTGATCGTGGTGCGTCGCGACCTGACCGGCTACCAGCACCTGCACCCGACGATGGCGCCGGACGGCACCTGGTCGGTGCCGCTCACCCTGGCCCAGCCGGGCGCCTGGCGGGCGTACGCCGACTTCACCGTCGTCGCCGACGACGGCACCCAGACCGCGCTGACCCTCGGGGCCGACCTGGTCGCGCCCGGCGACTACGCGCCCCGTCCGCTGCCGGCGGCGGCCGCGACGGCCACGGTCGACGGGTTCACCGTCGATCACCAGGGCACCCCGCAGGTGGGCGCGAGCGTGCCGCTGACCTTCCGGATCACCGCCGGCGGCGGCATTCCGACGCTGGAGCGCTACCTCGGGGCGTACGGGCACCTGGTGGCGCTGCGCGAGGGCGACCTCGGCTACCTGCACGTGCACCCGGAGCCGGAGTTGGTCGACGGGGCGGCGCGGTTCTGGCTGACCACCCCGGGGCCGGGCCGGTACCGGCTCTACCTCGACTTCCAGGTCGCGGGCGTGGTGCGGACCGCCGAATTCACCGTCACCGTGCCCTGACGGCGGCCGGCGCCGCGGCGAGGGGGTCAGCCGGCTCGGCGGATCGGCCGGCGGGCGAGGTAGCGCAGCAGGTCGCGGATGTGGTGCTTCTCCTCGGCCGGCACGGTCGGGTCGGCGAGCCGGTCCAGGATCACCCGGACGTCCGCCTCGACCGGGCCGTCGTCGGTGCGGCGGCGCGGGGCCGGCCCCGCGTCCGGCAGGCCGAGCGCGCGGAACGCCGCAGCGACCGGTAGGTCGAGCGCCGCACAGAAACCACGGACCTTCGCCAGCTCGGGGTAGTCCTGCCAGTCACCGGCGAGCCAGCGGAAGACGGTGGAGCGGCCCACGCCCGTGTGTGCGGCAAGATCGGTGACGGTCCACCCCCGCTCCTCACGAGCGTCGTCGATGGCCCGCCGCACGAACCGTGCGAACGCCATCTGCGGCGAAACCTCTACGGAACCCATCCCTGCGGGTCTTCCCTCCCGACCGGAACACCGGGGACGATGTCGCATCTGAGCGTAGTACCAGACGGCCCCGAAACAATTGACTGACCGCACAAACTGTCCCATGAACGGGACCGTTTCCGACAGAGGATCAGCACGAGCTGGACGGGACGCGGATCTGCTTGTCGTCCGTCAACCGGGCTCGGTGCCCGTCCCGGCGCCGTGGTCCAGTTAGGTGCCCGTCCCGGCACCGTCGTCCGCCGCCGCACCGCCGAGGAGTGCTATGACCGAGCCGAGCCGCCCGCTGCCGTACCAGCCCGGTGCGGTCAGCCTCTTCTTCGTCGCCAAGGCCGGCGTGTTCGCCGCCGGCTTCTGGATCTGGTTGCTCGTGCTCGCGATCAGTGGCGGGGTCGCCACCGGCGTGCACGTGCTGGCCGCCACCGGAGCGATCACGACCACTCTGGTCGGCGTGGTGCTGGGTGTGCGGATGGCGCTCCAGCACAGCGCCGCGGTCCGGCACGCCGAGGTCAAGCGTCTGCTGGTGGACATCTCCTGGAACGCCTTCACGGCGGCCGGCAACGCGGAGAGCCCGGGCAAGGTGGTGCCGTTCCCCAGCGCCCCGCCGGAGAGCGAGCGGGGGCCGTACCGGGGCGACCGGATGCCGGCGCCGGACCGTGGCGCGGCCGGCGAGCGCCCGCTGGGCCGCGAACGCGGCGCCGGCGAACGGCGTCGCTGAACCGGCCGGGTCGGTCGTCACGCACGGGCGCGGGCGTCACTCCACCGTGGTCGGTGCGAGCAGGGTCTCCAACCGCGGGGTGACCTGCCACTGGTCGACCAACTCCCGGTAGTCCCGCTGCTGCTCGGTCGTCGGGCCGCTGCCGGCACGGCGGGCCCGGATCAGCAGGTTCCGCGGGGTGTGTCGAGAGTCGACGAACTCCACGACCTCGGTCCGGTAGCCGTGCAACCGGAGCAGCCCGGCCCGCAGCGCGTCGGTGAGCACGTCCGCGAACCGCTCGCGCAGGATGCCCTGCCGGGTCAGCAGTTCGTACGGCGCCGGGGCGGGGCGGGCTCGAAGCTGGGCGGCCACGTCGTGGTGGCAGCACGGGGCGGCGAGCACCCACCGGGCCTCCCACCGCACGGCCCGGGCCAACGCCTCGTCGGTGGCCGTGTCGCAGGCGTGCAGGGCCAGCACCAGGTCTGGCGCGGGTTCGACCACCGCGTCGTCGATCGTGCCGGCCACGAACCGCACCCGGCCGGCCCAGCCGAGCCGCTCGGCCAGCTCGGTGTTGCGCTGCCGCTGGTCCTCCCGAACGTCCACCCCGACCAGCTCCACGTCGAGGCCGCGCCGGGACAGATAGCGGTACGCGGCGAACGTGAGGTACGCGTTCCCGCAGCCCAGGTCCACTACGCGCAGCGGACCGGTCAGCTCGTCGGGCAGGGTCGCGGCCAGCGCCCGCAGGAAGGCGTCGACCTGCCGGCGCTTCGCCGCTGAGCCGCCGATCTCGGCGAAGATCGGGTCGCCCGGATCCAGCAGGTACTCCTTCTCGCGGTCGTGCCCGACGGTCGCCGCGGCCGGTCGGGTCGCCGCCGCCCGGTGCACCTGCGCCTCGCCGGACTTCGTCACCCGCAGCTGGAGCGTCGCGTCGGCCGTCTCCACGTGCCAGTTGCCGAACGGCTCGGCCAGCAGCGCGTCGATCGCGGAGTCCGCGTCCGGGCCGGGGGCGACGTTGCGGGTGTACGGGCGGGCGCCGTCGGAGGTGGAGATCTGCAGCCGGGGCCCGGCCTTCAGGGTGACCGGGCGCAGTTCGGCCCGGACGACCGAGGGGCGGTGGCCCCGTCGTCGCCCGGCGGCCACCGCCCGGGTCAGCGCGGGGTCGAGCAGCAGTGCCCGCACCTCACCCAGCGCGGCGTCCAAGTTCTCCGGCATCTCTCCATCCTCTCCCACCCCGCCCCGCGCCCCCGGGCTCGTGTGGATCACGCGGTGGTGGTGCCCCGCAGAAGCCGCGAAGCACCATCAACCGCCAACCGCACCTGCCTGATCGGCGGGAGCGGCGGGGTGCGGGTGAGACGGGACGTCCCCCGGGCCGCGGGTGCGGGCGGGGGACGTCTCTCGGTGGTACCTGGGTCAGTCGGCGGTGGCTTCGGCCGGCGTACCGGCACCGGAGCCGCCACCACGACGACGCCGGCGGCGGCGCGGCTTCGGAGCCTCGCCCTCGGTGCTGGCCGTGACCGGCTCGGTGGCGCCGTCGGTGGGGATCACCGCGGCCGCCTCGCCCTCGACCACCTCGCCGGCCCGGCGGCGACGCCGGCGGCGCGGGGTGCGCGTGCCCTCCTCGGCGGAACCCTCCGCGGGCGGGGCGGCGTCCGGCCCGGCGGCAGACTCGCCGCCGCCCCGGCGGCGCTCGCCCCGACCGGCGCCCCGACCGGTCCCCCGGCCTTCGTCGCGACGGGGGCCGCGACCCTCGCCGCGCCGCGACCGGCCACCGCCGAGGTCCTCCTCGACCTCGGCGGAGAGCCCGGCGCGGGTGCGCTCGGCGGTGGGCAGGGTGCCGGTGATGTCCGTGGAGATGTGCAGGTCGGTGTAGAGGTGCGGAGACGTGTGGTAGGTCTCCGGCGGCTCCGGCATCTCCAGGCCGAGCGTCTTGTCGATGATCCGCCAGCGGGGCATGTCGTCCCAGTCGACGAAGGTCACCGCGACGCCGCTCGCCCCCGCCCGGCCGGTGCGGCCGATCCGGTGGGTGTAGGTGTCCTGGTCTTCCGGGCAGTCGTAGTTGATGACGTGCGTGACGCCGCTGACGTCGATGCCGCGCGCCGCCACGTCGGTGGCGACCAGCGTGTCGATCTTGCCGGCGCGGAACGCCCGCAGCGCCCGCTCGCGCGCGCCCTGCCCGAGGTCACCGTGCACCGCCGCCACCGCGAAACCGCGGAAGTCGAGGTCCTCGGCGACCCGGTCGGCGGCCCGCTTGGTCCGCGTGAAGATCATGGTCAGGCCGCGGCCCTCCGCTTGGAGGATGCGCGCCACGATCTCGATCTTGTTCATCGAGTGGGTGCGGTAGGCGAGCTGCTCGGTCTGCGGCGACGGGCCGGTCTCGGCCGTGTGCCCGGCGTGGATCGTCACCGGGTGGCGCAGGAAGCGCCGGGAGAGGGTGACGATCGGGTCCGGCATGGTCGCCGAGAAGAGCATGGTCTGCCGGTCCTCGGGAAGCATCGCCAGGATCTTCTCGACGTCGTCGAGGAAGCCCAGGTCGAGCATCCGGTCGGCCTCGTCGAGCACCAGCGCGTGCACCCGGTCGAGCCGCAGGTGCTTCTGCTTGGCCAGGTCGAGCAGCCGGCCCGGCGTGCCGACGAGGATCTCGACGCCCTTGCGGAGCGCCTCGATCTGCGGCTCGTACGCCACGCCGCCGTAGATCGGCAACACCCGGACGCCCCGGGTGCGGCCCGCGGCGGCCAGGTCCTTGGCGACCTGGAGGCCCAGCTCGCGGGTGGGGACCACGACCAGGGCCTGGGGCAGGCCGTCGTCGCCGCCCTCGCCCGGCGCGAAGACTCGCTCGAGCAGCGGTACGCCGAAGCCGAGGGTCTTGCCGGTGCCGGTCGGCGCCTGGCCGATCAGGTCGGTGCCGCGCAGCGCGATCGGGAGCGCGTACTCCTGAATGGCGAACGCGCGGGTGATGCCGGCGGCGGCCAGCGCGTCGACGGTCTCCTGACGCGCGCCGAGCTCGGCGAAAGTGGGTGCCTCCGGTCGTACCGGGGCGGTGGGGGCCAGCTCCTGGCCGCCCGTGGTGCCTTGCATCAATTCGCTCATGTGGATGTGGGGGTGCCCTCTCGTGGTGCGCCCCGTCGTGTCCGCAGGGCGCGTTCGGTTTGGCGCGGGCCACACGGTCGGGGGCGGATCGCCGAGCCGGACCGGGCCGCACGCGCGCCGCGGGCTTCACTTCGATCAGATCGGCGCCCACGGCAACTGCTCCATACTACCTGAACCGGCAGGCCGGCGTCCTGATTCCCGACTCCGGGTGGGCACCCGGTGGGACGGCTGGTGTCCCGGTTCATCGGGCGGAATCGTGCAGACGATACGGATCCCGGCGAAACGGGACGCGCGACCGCGGACCTCGCACAGTCGCGCCGCGGACCCCGCGGTCGCGCCGGGGCCCCGCGCGGGCGCGTCGGGCGGTAGCCTCCGCTCGTGTCCGTGCCGACCGCCCCCGGTACCGCCGTCACCGACCTGCTCGGCCTGGTGGCCCTCGGCGAGTTGCTCGCCTTCGAACGGATGGCCGCTGACGCCCGGCTCGCGCCCGACCTGAGCCGTCGCGCCGCACTGGGCGAGATGGCCGCCGCCGAGATCGTGAACTACCGCCGGCTCGCCGACCGGCTCGCCGCGCTCGGTGTGCCGCCCGAGGAGGCGATGGGGCCGTACGTCGAGCCGCTGCAGGCGTACCACGACTCGACCGAGCCGCGGGACTGGGCGGAGGCGGTGACCAAGGCGTACGTCGGCGACGCGATCACCGACGACTTCATCCGGGAGATCGCCGGCGCGCTGGACGAGCCGGACCGGCGACTGGTGCTCGACGTGGTGCACGAGTCCCGGTACGCCGAGTTCGCCGCCGCGGAGATCCGGATGGCGGTCGAAGCCGACCCCCGGGTGGCGGGACGCCTCTCGATGTGGGGCCGGCGACTGGTCGGCGAGGCCCTCTCCCAGGCCGGCCGCGTCGCGGCCGCCGACCGGGGCGCGCTCACGGCGCTCATCGCCCAAGGGGACCGAACGGACGTGCAGGCGCTGTTCCGCCAGATGACCGGAGCGCACACCGCGCGGATGGCCGCTGTGGGCCTCAACAACTGAGCGGGCGCACCGCCGTTCGGCGCCGTGGCGGGCGGGCTCGGCCGCGCCCGCCACGGGCCGGAAATGATCAGCGGACGGTGAACCCGACCGCCCGGGGCGACGCCTCGGCGATCTCCACGTAGGCGACCTTGTCGACCGGCACGATGACCCGCCGGCCCTTCTCGTCGGTCAGGGACAGCGTGCCGCCGTCGCCGGCGATGGCGTCGGTCACGATCTGCTCGATCTCGGCCGGCGACTGCGCGCTCTCCAGAACCAGCTCGCGCGGCGCGTACTGCACGCCGATCTTGACCTCCACTGTGCCTCCTCAACTGGGGCGAAATAGCCGCCGTGGGAAGGCTATCCGATCTCGGCCGGGACGGTCAGGCTGACTCACCCTGCAGGGGAAAGCTGGCGATGCCGCGCCACGAGAGCGCCGCGACCAGCGCCTCGGCCTCCGCCTTCGGCACCTGGCGGCCGCCGGCCAGCCAGAACTGCGCGGCCGTCTCCGCCGCGCCGACCAGCCCGGAGGCGAGCAGCTCGGCGTGTGACCGACTCACCCCGGTGTCCGAGATGATCGTGTCGGTGATCGCGGCGATGCAGCCCTGCTCGACCCGTTCCACGCGCTGCCGCACCGCCGGGTCGTTGCGCAGGTCGGACTCGAAGACCAGGCGGAACGCCTCGCTCTCGTGGTCGACGAAGTCGAAGTACGCGCGGACGGAGGCGCTGACCCGCTCCTTGTTGTCGCTGGTGCCCCGCATCGCGTCCTGGACCTTGGCCACGATCGCGTCGCAGTGCGTGTCGAGCAGCGCCAGGTAGAGCTCCATCTTGCCGGGGAAGTGCTGGTAGAGCACCGGCTTGGAGACCCCGGCCCGCTCGGCGATGTCGTCCATCGCCGCGGCGTGGTAGCCCTGGGCGACGAACACCTCCTGCGCCGCGGCGAGCAGCTGCTTGCGGCGCGCGGAACGCGGCAGGCGGGTCGGCCGACCGGCGGTCTGTGCACCGTTCCCCACAGCGGTCATGGGAACCTCCGAGTTCTCCGTACGAGCCGGCACTTTTACCCCGAACCGGTCGGGCACTCCGGCCCGTCGCGGAATTGGCCCGCCGCTGTAACTTATCGCCACTTCCACCACACGGTAGCCTCAGCGGGGGCGACCAAGGAGCGCGCGGTGAGTGAAGCAGGGCAACCCGGAGCCGCCACCCCGGGAGAGCACGGCGACGGGACGGGTCAGCACGACGACCCATCCCGTTCCGGCGGATGGGGGCCCCCGGCGGCCGGCTGGCCCCGCCCCGGCGAGGGTCCCGCATCCCGGGAATCGGCGACCCGCTGGCCGCCCGACCCGGCCTCGGGCTGGGCGGCGTCCTCGCCCCGCCACGGTGACCTGCCGGCGCCGGTGCCCGGCCTGCCGGCCGACACCGAGCCGCCCGCGCGGGTCAACGGGCACCGCACCAACGGCGTGAGCCACCCCGTCGAGCAGCCGCTCGGCCGGCCGTCGCCGGTGAGCGCCCCGCCCGGCGACGAGCGGCGCGAGCCGGGCAGCGACCGGCTGGTGGTGCCCGCCCAGCGGCCCGCGCCGGCCGTCGAGCAGCCGCCCAGGCCGGCCGTCGAGCAGCCGCACGGGCCGGCCGTCGAGCAGCCCAACGGGTTCGACCCGGAGACCGGCCTCGCCCGGCACTCGTCGGAGGAGGCACCGGCCGCCGGGCCGCCGCGCTGGGCCGAGCCCGGGCTGCCGACCTCGGCACCGCCCGCCGTCCAGGTCCCGCCGGTCGGCACGGCCGCGTCCGGTTTCGAGGTGCCGCCGGGCTTCCACGCGCCAAGGGTCGAGCGGGCTGCGGGGGAGGAGCCGGCGGCGGAGCCACGCGGATGGGGCGAGGCGCACCCGACGGGTGGCGCGCGTCGCGCCGCAGAGCCGCGGGCCGCCGCCGAGCCGCCCGCGCCCGCGGAGCCGCCGGCCGGGGAACCCGACTGGTCCGGGCCGAGCTGGAACCGGCCGAGCTGGGGCGGCGGCTGGGCCCCGCCCTGGTCACGCCACGATGACGAGCCGACCGGCCGCCGGGCCCGCGCGGACGACGAGCCCGCTGGGCGCCGGAGCCGGGAGGACGAGCCGACCGGGTACCGGGCGCGGGAGAGCGCCGAGGAGGCCGGGCGGGAGACCGCCGGGCGCCGGGCCCGCAAGGAGGGCGCGCCGGCCTGGGCCGCCGAGCCGATCCGGCCGTACGAGCCGGCGCGGGCCGAGCCGAGCCACCCGTACGAGCCGGTCCGCGCCGAGCCGGTCCGCCCCTATGAGATGCCCCGCCCGGAGCCGGAGCCCGCCTACGCCGCCGAGGCCGAGCGGCAGACGCCGACCGAGCGGCCGGCCTGGGCCGGTGGCCGTCCCGTGGCGGCCCCGAGCAGCGCGCCGCCCGAGCCGTCCGGTTCGCCCGCCCCGGTCGAGCGACCGACCTGGGCCGCCGAGCGTCCGACTCCCGCTGCCCCGGTCCCGGTGCCGCCCGAGCGGGCGTCCTGGGGCCCGGCGCCGGCGCCCAGCAGCGCCCCGCCGGTGCCGTCCAGCGCCCCGCCGGTGCCGTCCAGCGCCCCGCCGGTGCCGTCCAGCGCCCCGCCGGCGCCGTCCAGCGCCCCGCCGGCGCCGCCGAGCAGTGCGCCGCCCGCACCGTCGAGCGCGCCACCGGCCGCCGGGGAACGGCCCGCCTGGGCCGGCGGCCCGGGCGGCGTGTGGTCGGCTCCGCCCGACCGGCCGGCCTGGGCCGGTGGTCGCCCGACGAGCGGCCCGCCGGCCGCATCCGACCTGCCCGCATCCTCCGACGGTCCGGCCGCGCCGGAGTTCCGCGCGACCCGGCCGTTCCGTCTCCGCCCGCCGGGCGCGGAGGCCGACCCGCCCACCCCACCGACCGACGGCCCGCCGACCGTGACCGGCGGCTACGGTGGCCCCGCCCAGCCGACCTCGGGCGACCCCGCGGTCCAGTCAGGTCCCGCCTCGGCCTCCGCCACGAGCGGAGCCGGCCTCCGCGACCGCACCCCGTCGGCGCCCGCCGCGGCGAGCGCCCCGCCCTACGCGGCCCGCCGATCCGCCCCCGACCCCGTGTCCGCGCCCGCGCCGGCCGACGACCGGCGGCCGGACCCGACGACGGCGATGTTGCCGCAGCGCGTCCCCGCCGAACCGGACGTGCCCGTCGTGCCGGAGCCGCCAGCCGTGGAGCCACCCGCCGAAACCCCGGAACTCGCCCGGATCGCCACGCACCTGCGGCGCGACGACGAGCCCGCGCCGCCCCAGGAGCGGCCCGAGGGGTTCGACGTCAACGCGATCCTCGGCGCCGTACGTGGCGTGGACGGGGTCCGCGACGCGTCGCTGCGGCGTACCGCCGCGGGCGCGCACAGCCTCCGCCTCGACCTGGCCGACGGCGCCGATCCGGCCGAGGTGAGCCGGCACGTCGCCCGCCTGCTCCAGGAGACGATGGGCCTTGCCGCCGCCCCGCAGAACGTGCCCGGCGTGCCGCCCGCGTCCCCGCCCCCGCCGGTCCGCCGGCGCGCCGCGGAGGGGGCGGCGTCACGCGCCGCCGAGGGGCGCGCCGAGGTCCAGGGGGCGGCGTCACGCGCCGCCGAGGGGCGCGCCGAGGTCCGGCCACCCGAGCGCCGCACCGCGGAGCGTTCCCCGGACATCCGCACCGCCCCGGAAGGCCGGGCCGCCCAGCCCGTCGAGGCGCCGGACCGGGCGGAGGGCCGCCAGACGCGCACCGAGACGGAGACGCCGCGCCGGCGTCGGCCGACCGCGCCGCCGCGCGGCCGGGCCACCGTGGAGGAGGCGACGACCGCCGCTCCGGCGGCCGGGATGGCCACCGGCAGTCCGGCGACCCTCGGGGCGTCGTACTCCGGCGCGCAGTTGACCACCACGGAGAGCGCGCCGTCGCGGCCGCTGGACACCGGCGGTGTGCCGGGGCCCCGGGTGGTGATCGACCATGTCCAGGTGAGCACCTTCGGGCTCGACGCCACCGTGGAGGTCCGTCTCCTCGCCGCCGCTGAGAGCGCCGCCGGTTACGCTACCGGGCCGGCCGTCGACGGGTACGTCCTTCGGCTCTGCTCGGTCGCCGCCGCGGCCGCCGTGGACGAGCTGCTGCGCCGCCCCGACCACGCCGAGGGCGGGCGCTGCTTCGTCGAGCACGCCGCGGTGGTGCCGTTCGGCAACTGCGAGGTCGCCACCGTGGTCGTGCTGCTGGTCTGCGACGGGTGGGTCGAGCAGCTGGCGGGGTCGGCGCTGGTCGCCGGCGATCCACGGCAGGCGGTCGTACGCGCGACGCTGGCAGCGGTGAATCGTCGGCTGGAGGCCCTGCTCGCCTGAGCTCGCGAGGGCAGACTGGAAACATGAAGCGTGCCACCCTCTGCCCGGAGCACGTTCTTCCCGAGCACCGGATCCCGCCGCCCTGGCCGGGACGACCGGTGCGTCTCGACGGCTCGGTCACCTACGTCCGGGAGACCCCGGCCACCGGTCCGGCCGCCGAGCCGGCGCTGTACGTGCACGGCCTTGGCGGCTCGTCGCAGAACTGGACCGACCTGGCCGGGCTGCTCGCCGATCGGCTGGAGGGCCAGGCCATCGACCTGCCCGGCTTCGGCCGGAGCGAGCCGGGCCGCCGCTACACCGTGCCGGCCCTCGCGGAGCGGGTCGTCCGCTGGATCGAGCACGCCGGACGGGGGCCCGTGCACCTCTTCGGCAACTCGCTCGGTGGGGCGGTCTCCGTCCACGTCGCCGGGCTCCGCCCCGACCTGGTACGCACGCTGACCCTGGTCTCCCCGGCGCTGCCGTTCCTCGACTTCCGGCGCTCCTTGCAGGGCCGGATGCTGCCGCTGCTCGCCCTTCCCCGAGCCGAGTGGCTCGCCGCGCGGCAGCTCGCCCAGGTGGCCCCCGAGGTGCTGGCCGAGCAGGTGATGGAGGCGTGCGTCGCCGACCTCAGCCGGATCTGCGAGCAGCGCCGGAAGGAGGCGCTGGAGGAGATCCTGGTGCGCTACCAGGCCGCGCACTACGCCACGGCGTACGTCCGGACGTTCCGCGGGCTGGTCTCCAGCTTTCTCCGGTCGTACCTGCCCGGCCCGGGGTCGCTGTGGCGGCTGGCACGGGCGGTGCGGGCGCCCACGCTGGTGGTCGGCGGCCGGCAGGACCGGATGGTGGACGTGCGCGTCGCGCCGCAGACCGCCCGGGTGATCCCGGACAGCCGGCTGCTCATGCTCGACGGGGTGGGGCACGTGGCGCAGCTCGAGGTGCCCCGGCTGGTGGCCCGGGCGGTGCTCGGACTGCTCGCCGAAACGGAGGAGAGCGCGCGGCGGTCTGATCTGGCAGGCTGAGCCGGATGCCCAGCTCAGAGCCCCGTTCGGCGGGCCGGTCCGCCGCGGGTACCGCCCCGCGCCCGATCGCCGCACCGGTCCCCGTTCCCCGCCCGCCGGTCGGGGCGACCGCGGCCCGTCGCCCGGCCGGTCCCGCCGCGCCGCGTCCCTCGGATCGGTCGCCGCGCCGCCGCGCTCGCCGGTTCCAGGCGCTGGCGCAGCTGGCCGCGGTCCTGCTGGCCGTCGGGGCCCTGGTCACCGTGGTCGGTCGGCACCAGGAGGGCGTCACGGCCCAGGAGACCCGGCCGGAGGCGGCCACGCTGCCGCTGGTGGCCGCGTCGCCCGAGCCGACCACGTCACCCTCGCCCACTCCGTCGACGGTGAGCCCGTCGCCGACGGCGCCGGCGCTCCGGCTGGCCGGGCCGGTGCCGTCCGCGGGCACCGGCCGGTTCGGCTACGACGACCGCACCGGGCCGGTGCTCGGTGCGGCCGGGCAGATGCAGCGCTACCGGGTCGCGGTCGAGTCGGGCAGCGGCGAGGACGCGCGCGAGTTCGGCCAGGCGGTGCAGGTCGCGCTGACCGGGCCGGGCAGTTGGGTGGACAGTCGGCGGCTGCGGTTGCAGCAGGTGTCCGGGGGCGCCGCCGCCGACTTCACCGTCTACCTGGCGACCGCCCGGACGGCCGGGCGCATGTGCGCGGAGGGCGGCGTCGACATCCGGATCAACGGGAAGCCGTACACGTCCTGCCGGGCGCCGGGAAAGGTGATCATCAACCTGGACCGGTGGCGGCTCTCCGTCCCGCACTTCGTCCAGGCGGAGGTGTCGCTGTCGGTCTACCGCACGTACGTGGTCAACCACGAGGTGGGGCACCAACTGGGGCACCGGCACGAGCGGTGCCCCGGGACCGGGCGGCCCGCACCGGTGATGATGCAGCAGACCCTGTTCCTCAACGGTTGCGTGGCCAACCCCTGGCCGTACCGGAACGGCCGCCTCTACTCCGGGCCGGTGCTCTAGTTTTGTGCCCGTTTGTAGTTGGATGTGCCATTCGCCCTGCGTGGTGGGCGAAAAGGCGTATTCCGATGTCTAGTGGCATTGGCGATAAAAGCGGAGTAATGCCCATTTAATCTGGCACGCTGGGTTCATGACGACGTCGTCCCCTTGCGACCCGCCTGATCCCGCCCGCCCGCCGTCCGGATCCGCCCGGCGCCGGCGCCCCGCCCGGGACCGGATGTACCGACGCCGTCGTCGCACCGCCCTGCTCGGTCTGGTCCTGCTCCTCGCGGCCACGGGGGTCGTCCTGTCCCGCATTGCCGAGCCTTCTCCGGCGCCGCCTCCGGCCGTCCAGGGCCGGGTCCCGCAGGCCGCCGGCGCCGGGGCGCACGCCGATCCGCGGCCCGTGCCCTCCACGGGCGAGGGCCGGTTCAGCGTCGCCGCCGGCGGCACCCCGGTCAGGGGCGTCGACGGCCCGCTGCGTCGGTACCAAGTCGTCGTCGAGCAGGGCGCCGGCCAGGACGCCGACGCGTTCGCGGCCAGCGTGGACGCGACGCTGGCGGACCCGCGCAGCTGGATCGCCTCGGGCGAGCTGCGGGTGCAGCGGGTGGCCGAGGCCGCCGCCGCCGACTTCACCATCTACCTGGCCACCCCGGTCACCTCGGAACGGATGTGCGCCGAGGGCGGGCTGAGCACCGAGGGCTACACCTCGTGCCGGCTGCCCGGACAGGTCATCATCAACCTGGCCCGCTGGATGGAGGCGGTGCCCGACTACGGCGCCCCGCTGTCGGTCTACCGGACCTACGTGGTCAACCACGAGGTCGGACACGAGTTCGGCGAGGGACACGAGGCGTGTCCGGGCCCCGGCCGGCCGGCGCCCGTCATGCAGCAGCAGACGTACGGCCTGGAGGGCTGCGTCGCCAACGCCTGGCCCTACCTCGACGGCCGCCGGTACGCGGGCGAGATCGTGCCCTGACCACCGCACAAGGGGGCGGCCGACGGGACGCCCCCCCCCTGCCGGACGCATCGGCCGACGGCTTTATTCCCGCTCCCGAATACCGGGCGGCGTGTCCTCCCTCATGGCCGACCGGTGCCCCGGCGAGCGACAATGGCGCGGTTCGCACCGCCGATCCCGGGGAGTCCATCGTGTCGTTGCCCCCGCTCGTCGAGCCCGCCGCCGAGCTGACCGTTGACGAGATCCGCCGCTACTCGCGTCACCTGATCATTCCGGACGTCGGGGTCGAGGGGCAGAAGCGGCTGAAGAACGCCCGGGTGCTTTGTGTCGGCGCCGGCGGCCTCGGCTCGCCAGCCCTGATGTACCTGGCCGCGGCCGGTGTCGGCACGCTCGGCATCATCGACTTCGACACCGTCGACGAGTCCAACCTCCAGCGCCAGATCATCCACGGCGTGTCCGACGTCGGCCGGTCCAAGGCCGAGTCCGCCGCGGCGAGCATCCGCGAGATCAACCCGCTGGTCAACGTGGAGATCCACAACACCGCGCTGGACCGCGAGAACGTCCGCGAGATCTTCGCCCAGTACGACCTGATCGTCGACGGCACCGACAACTTCGCCACCCGCTACATGGTCAACGACGCGGCGGTGCTGCTCGGCAAGCCGTACGTCTGGGGGTCGATCTACCGCTTCGACGGCCAGGCCTCGGTCTTCTGGGCCGAGCACGGCCCCTGCTACCGCTGCCTCTACCCGGAGCCCCCGCCGCCCGGCATGGTCCCGTCCTGCGCCGAGGGCGGTGTGCTCGGCGTTCTCTGCGCCTCGATCGGCTCGATCCAGGTGACCGAGGCGATCAAGCTGCTCACCGGCATCGGCGAGCCGCTGGTCGGCGGGCTGATGGTCTACGACGCGTTGGAGATGTCGTACCGCAAGATCAAGGTCCGGAAGGACCCGGACTGCGCGCTCTGCGGCGAGAACCCGACCGTCACCGACCTGCTGGAGGACTACGAGGACTTCTGCGGCGCGGTGTCGGTGGAGGCCCAGGAGGCGACGGTCGACTCGACCATCACCGCGCTGGAGCTCAAGGAGTGGCAGGACGCCGGCAAGGACATCTTCCTGGTCGACGTGCGGGAGCCGGCCGAGTACGACATCGTCCGCATCCCCGGCGCCACGCTGATCCCCAAGGGCGACATCCTCTCCGGCGATGCGCTGGCCCGGCTGCCGCAGGACCGGCAGATCGTGCTGCACTGCAAGTCCGGGGTCCGCTCGGCCGAGGCGCTGGCCGCGCTCAAGGCGGCCGGGTTCCGGGACGCGGTGCACGTGCAGGGTGGCGTCCTCTCCTGGATCAAGCAGATCGACCCGTCACTGCCGGCGTATTGACGAGTCGTCGAAGGGGCCCCTTCCGGTGCCGGAAGGGGCCCCTCGCGTACCCGGGGTGGGCGGGTTCACCTCGGCCGAGCTACCGAGGCGTAATCACGTTTGCGCCGGTAGCGTGGCCGCCGTGGTCGACTTGGACGCCGCGATCGGCTTCGTCGTGGCTCATGGGGACACGGTGGAGCGCGCCCGCCTCTCCCGGCTCCGCACCGGCGCGCCGACGCCGCCGGAGCTGCTCGACATGGCCGAGGCCGGGCAGGCGCCCGACGGCGGCTGGCCGGCGATCCTCGGCGACGCCGTCGGCTCGGTCGACGCCACCTGCTTCCGGCTGGCCGAGCTCGACGACCTCGGCGCGCTCGGCCGGCCCGCGGCCCGCAAGGCCCTGGACTGGCTCGCCGCCTCCCAGCTCGCCGACGGCAGCTGGGAGGAGGACGAGTCGCTGGCCGACGTCGCCCCGTCCTGGGCCCGGCCCGGCGACCCGGAGGCACGGTTCTTCCTGACCGCGAACGCGGGCTACTGGCTGGCCGTGGCCGGCCGGGACGCCCGTGCCGCCGGTCCGCTCGACAGCCGGGTCGGCGGGGCGTACGCCGGCGTGGTGCACGGCGCGGCGGAGGCGCTGGCCGGGCAGGTCGGCCGGGACGGCAGCTGGCCGTCGTACCTGCCGGCCGGCTGGTTGAGCGCGGCGATCTTCCACGGCCAGCACATGTACGACGAGTCGGCGCGCATCCTGGTCGCGCTGGCCGGGCGGCTGTCCGGGATGTCGCCGGCGGACACCGCCTGGCTGGCCGCGACGCTACGCCGGGTGGACCTCGACCCCACCCATCCCACGATGCTGGCGGCCCACCGCCGGCTCGCCGAGACGCAGCGCAGCGACGGCGGCTGGGAGAGCGACGACGGTCACCAGTTCGACGTCAACACCACGCTGACCGCGATCCGCGCCTGCCGCTGACCGCCCGCCCGCGCGTCAGCCGCGCAGGTGGCCGTCGCCGGTCACCACGTACTTGGTCGAGGTAAGTTCCGGCAGGCCCATCGGACCGCGGGCGTGCAGCTTCTGCGTGGAGATCCCGATCTCGGCGCCGAAGCCGAACTCTCCGCCGTCGGTGAACCGGGTCGAGGCGTTCACCATCACCGCGGCGGCGTCGACCCGGGCCACGAAGTCCCGGGCGGCGGTCGCCGAGTCGGTGACGATCGCCTCGGTGTGCCCGGTGCCGTACCGCCGGATGTGCGCGACCGCCGCGTCGAGCGAGTCGACCACGGCGACCGCGATGTCGGCGGAGAGGTACTCGGTGGCGAAGTCCTCGTCGGTGGCCGGCACGACCGCGTCGGAGATCGCGGCGACCTCGGGGGAGCCGTGCACGGTCACCCCCGCCTCGGCGAAAGCGGCCAGCATCGGCGGGAGGAACGCGTCGGCGATGCTCGCGTGCACCAGCAGCGACTCGGCGGTGTTGCAGGTGGAGAGGCGCTGCGTCTTGGCGTTCAGCGTGATCGCGACGGCCTTCGACAGTTCGGCGGCGGCGTCCACGTAGACGTGGCAGTTGCCCACCCCGGTCTCGATCACCGGCACCGTGGACTCCTCGATCACGGTGCGGATGAGCGACGCCCCGCCGCGCGGGATCAGCACGTCGACCAGGCCGCGGGCGCGCATCAGCTCCTTGACCGAGTCGCGGGAGCCGGCGTCGAGCAACTGCACCGCGTCGGCGGGCAGCCCGGCGCCGGCGACGGCGTCGCGCAGCACCGCGACCAGCGCGGCGTTGGAGTGGGCGGCTGACGAGGAGCCGCGCAGCAGCGCCGCGTTGCCGGACTTCAGGCAGATCCCGGCGGCGTCGACGGTCACGTTCGGGCGGGCCTCGTAGATGATGCCGACAACACCGAACGGCACCCGGATCTGCCGCAGTTCCAGCCCGTTGGGCAGGGTCGAGCCGCGGACCACCTCGCCCACCGGGTCGGGCAGCGCGGCCATCTCCCGGAGCGCGTCGGCGATGCCGGCCACCCGGCCCTCGTCGAGGGCGAGCCGGTCCAGCACCGAAGCGGTCAGCCCGGCCTCCCGGCCGGCCGCCAGGTCCGCCGCGTTCGCCGCCAGGATCTCCGGGGTACGCGCCACCAGCGCGTCGGCCATCGCGCGGAGCGCGGCATCCTTGGCCGTACGCGTCACGACGGCCAGTTCGTTCGCCGCCTCCCGGGCCCGCCGCGCCTGCTCCGTCACCGTCCCGCTCATGCCGGCACTCCGCTCGCTCATGCCACCTCTCCTCACAGCAGCACCAGGTCGTCGCGGTGGACGACCTCCCGTTCGTACGCCGGGCCGAGCGCCGCGGCGAGTTCCGAGGTGGAGCGGCCCAGCAGCCCGGGCAACTCCACCGCGTCGTAGTTGACCAGCCCGCGGGCCACCGGCGCGCCCTCGGTGTCGACCAGGTCGACCGGGTCGCCCGCGGTGAACGCCCCGTCGACCGCGGTGATGCCGGCCGGCAGCAGCGACTTCCGCCGCCCGACCACCGCGGCGACCGCGCCCGGGTCCAGGTGCAGCCGCCCTCGGGGCGAGGTGGCGTGCGCGAGCCAGAACAGCCGCGCGGCCGGCCGCTGCCGCCGCGGGTGGAAGAGGGTGCCGACCGGCTCGCCGGCCAACGCCGCGCCGGCCAGCGGGGCGGCCGTGAGCACCACGGGGATGCCGAAACCGGTGGCGATGCGGGCCGCCTCGACCTTGGTCACCATGCCGCCGGTGCCCACCCCCGCCCGGCGGGCGCCGCCGATGGCCACGCCGGCCAGGTCGTCCTCGCCGCGTACCTCGGTGATCCGGGTCGACTCGGGCCGGGCCGGGTCGCCGGTCCACAGTGCGTCGACGTCGGAGAGGAGCACCAGCAGGTCGGCGTGCACCAGGGCGGCGACCAGCGCGGCCAGCCGGTCGTTGTCGCCGAACCGGATCTCCTCGGTGGCCACCGTGTCGTTCTCGTTGACGATCGGCACCGCCCGCAGGTCGAGCAGCTTGCGCAACGTCCGGTACGCGTTGCGGTAGTGCGCGCGCCGGGTGACGTCGTCGACGGTGAGCAGCACCTGCCCGACGGTCAGCCGGTGCCGGGCGAAGCTGGCCGCGTACCGGCCGATCAGCAGGCCCTGGCCGACGCTGGCCGCGGCCTGCTGGGTGGCCAGGTCACGCGGGCGCCGGGACAGACCGAGCGGGGCCAGGCCGGCGGCGATCGCGCCGGAGGAGACCAGCACGACCTCGCGGCCGTCGGCGGCGAGCGCGCCGAGGGTGTCGACCAGCGCGTCCACCCGCTCGTCGGCCAGCCCGCCGGCGGCGGTGGTCAACGAGGAGGACCCGATCTTGACGACGACCCGCCGGGCCGCCGTTACCGCTTCGCGCACCCGCCCATTCTGCGTGGTCACGGCCGCGCCGCCCGGCGGCGTTCCCATATGGTGGCGGATTGTGACTCCTGACGAGTACGTCGAGGCGGTGCTCGACCTGGTCGAGCGGATCCCGCTGGGGCGGGTGATGTCGTACGGGGCGGTGGCCGACGCGCTCGCCGAGCGCTCCGGCCGGTCCTCGGCCCGGCTGGTGGGCGCCATCATGTCGCGGCACGGCGGCTCGGTGCCCTGGCACCGCGTGGTCACCTCCGCGGGCCGGCTGCCGCCGGGCCACGAGCGGGAGGCCCGGGCGCGGCTGCGCGGGGAGGGGACGCCGTTGCGCGGTGACGGGGTGGACATGAGGGCGGCCGGATGGTCGCCGGAAGAGGGGATGTGACCCCGGGCGGAACGTGAGTAACATTCGGCGCCATGAACGCGCCGCCGGCTGGACCGGCTCCGGTCCCGGGCGGCCTGCCACGTCGGGTGCACGCGGGGTACGCCCTCGGTTCGCTGGCCACCGGCGCCTTCGGCACCGTGCCCGGGCTGCTGCTGCTGCCGTACCTCACCGACACGCTCGGCGTCGCCGCCGGGGTGGCCGCGCTGCTGGTGCTCCTGCCCAAGGCGTGGGACGTGCTGGTGAACCCGGTGGCCGGGCGGATCTCCGACCGCACCCGCTCCCGCTGGGGAGCGCGCCGACCGTACCTGCTGCTCGCCGGGCTCGCGCTGGCGCTGCTGTTCGCCGCCATCTTCGCCGCACCGTTCGGTGTGGACGGCGCGGCCGGGGCGTACGTGGCGGTCGCCTTCCTCGCCACGGCCACCGCGTTCGCCTTCTTCCAGGTGCCGTACGTGGCGATGCCGGCCGAGCTGACCGACGACTACGCCGAGCGCACCCGGCTCATGACCTGGCGCATCGCCGTGCTGGCGCTGGCCATCCTGGTCTCCGGGGCGGTCGCGCCGGTGGTGGTGACCGCCGGCGGGGAGGGGCTCCCCGGACACCGGTGGATGGGCCTCTTCGTGGCCGCGCTGATCGCCCTCGGCGCGGTGGGCGCGTTCCTCGGCACCCGGTCCGCGCCGACCGGCAGGGTGCGCCAGAGCGAGCCGACGCTGCGCGCGCAGCTCGCGGCCGCCGGCCGCAACCGGCCGTTCCGGGCCCTGCTGCTCTGCTTCGTGGTGCAGTCCGCCGGGGTGGCCACCGTCCTGGCCGGGGTCAACTACTTCGCCGACCAGATCCTGCGCGACCCGGAGACCGGCGCGACCCTGCTCTTCGCCTGCTTCGTCGGGCCGGCGCTGCTGGTGATGCCGCTCTGGACCCGGGTCGGTGCCCGGGTGGGCAAGCTGGCCGCGCTGGTCGCCGCCGCGCTGCTCTTCGCGCTGGGCGCGCTGGCCCTGGCCGCCGCCCCGGTCCTGCCCGCCGTCGCGGTCTACGCGGTGGTCGCGGTGATCGGCGTCGGGTACGCGGGCCAGCAGGTCTTCGCGCTCGCCATGCTGCCGGACTGCATCACCTTCGACGAGGCGCGCACCGGTCGGCGGCAGGCCGGGGTCCTGACCGGCCTGTGGACGGCGGGCGAGACCCTCGGGCTGGCGCTCGGGCCGGGCATCTTCGGCCTGGTGCTCCAGCTGACCGGCTACGTCTCCTCGGACACCGGGACGGCCGCCGCGCAGTCGGACACCGCCCGCCTCGGCATCCTGCTCGGCTTCACCGTCCTGCCCGCCCTCCTGGTGGCCGCGGCCCTGGTCTTCCTCCGCCCGTACGACCTGACCCCGGCCCGCCTGGCCGCGGCGCACGCCGCCGCGCCGGTCGATCATGCAGTTGTGCTGGGGGACGAAAGCCGCTGATCCACACGAGAAGGGCACCAGAACTCCATGATCGACGAGGAGAGCGGCGGGAGCGCCCTGCCGGACCGGGGGGTCCCGGCGCAGCGGGTGCTGGACGAGATCGCGGCGCTGCGAGAGACTGACCGGCCCACGCACGGTGGGCGGTTGTTCGCGTACGTCTACGACCCCGCCGTGCCCGGGCTGGACGAGCTGGCCGCGGCGGCCCACGCGGCGAGCGCGCACGTCAACGGGCTCGACCCGACCGCCTTCCCGTCCCTGCTCGCCATGGAGAACGCCCTCGTGGGCGCGGCGGCCCGGCTGCTCGGCGGCGGCCCCGGCAGCAGCGCGCCGGACGTCGTCGGCAGCGTCACCAGCGGCGGCACCGAATCGCTGATCCTGGCGGTCAAGGCCGCCCGGGACTCCCGGCCGGAGATCGCCGCGCCCCGGATCGTGGTGCCGTCGAGCGGGCACGCGGCCTTCGCCAAGGCGGCGCACTACCTGCGGGTGGCGCTGGACGTCGTGCCGGTCTCCCCGGCGACGCTGCGCCCCGACCCGGCCACGATGGCCGCCGCGATCGGGCCGGACACCGTGCTGGTCGCCTGCTCCGCCCCGTCGTACGCGCACGGCGTGGTCGACCCGGTCGGCGAGATCGCCGCGGCGGCCGCGGTGGCCGGGGTGCGCTGCCACGTGGACGCCTGCTTCGGCGGCTGGACCCTGCCGTACCTGCGCCGGCTCGGCGCGCCCGTGCCGCCGTTCGACTTCACGGTGCCCGGTGTCACCTCGATCTCGGTCGACCTGCACAAGTACGCGTACGCCCCGAAGGGCGTCTCGGTGCTGCTGCACCGCGACCCGGCGCTGCGCGCGCCGCAGTACTTCGCGTACGCCGACTGGCCCGGGTACACGATGATCAACCCGACCATCGCCTCCACCCGCTCCGGCGGCCCCATCGCCGCCGCGTACGCCACCCTGCGACACCTCGGCGACGACGGCTACCTGCGGCTCGCGTCGCTGACCTGCGACGCGGTGGCCGGGCTGGCCGACGCGGTGCGTGCCGTCGACGGCCTGCGGCTGATGGCCGAGCCGGAGTCCACGGTCGTCTGCTTCACCACCACCGATCCTGACCTCGACCTCTTCGTCCTGGTCGACGAGCTGACCGCCCGCGGCTGGCACACCCAGCCCCAGCTCACGTACGCCGGCCTGCCGGCGACCGTACACCTCACGGTGACCGCGGCGGTGGCGCCCCGGGTGGCCGAGTTCGGCCCCGACCTGGCCGACGCGGTGGCGGCGGCACGGGCGGCCGGGCCGGTCGAGCTGCCGGGGGAACTGCTCGCCCTCGCCGCGACGCTGACCCCGGACGCGCTCACCCCGGACCTGGTCGCCGGCCTCGCCGCCGGTCTCGGTCTGGGCGGCGGCCGGTCGACGGGCCCGGCGGGCCCGACTGCCGAGTCGGAGGGTCGGCTGGCTGCTGGGTCGGTCCCCGCTGGCGCCTCGGTGCCGGAGCGGATGGCCCCGGTGAACGCGTTGCTGAACGCCGCCCCGCCGGCATTCCGGGAGCGGCTGCTGGTCGAGTTCGTCGGCCTGCTCCAGCGCCCGACCTGGGGCATAGCGCCAGGCATTCATCAACAGGCTTAAGTATAGATAATTGCCGCTAAAAGGGGGTTTTTCGGCTTTCGTGAGAAACGTACCGTCAACGCATCAAGCCCCACCACAACGGGAGATGGCGATGACGAAGCGGAAGATCGTGCTGACCGGACTGACCGCGGCGGCCGGGCTGGCGCTCGGACTGGGCGGCCTGGCCGCCGCCGTAACGGCGATCGGCCCCGGCCCGGGCGCGCCGGGTGAGATCGGCCCCGGTCCGGGCGTGTCCCTCGCGATCGGCCCGGGTCCGGGCGCGCCGGGTGAAATCGGCCCCGGGCCCGGCGTCGTGGAGTTGATCGGCCCCGGCCCGGGCGTCGTGCTCGCCTGAGCCGTTCGATACCTCTGCAGTCGGCGGCCGCCAGGGACGGCGGCCGCCGACGCGTCGGGGACGCCGGTCAGCTGTAGCGATAGGTGATGGTGGCGACGTTGTCGTCCCGATCGCGTTCCGTCAGCCGTACCCCGTCGGCGTCGGTGGCGAGGACTTCGATCGTCGCCTTGCCGGCCGGTAACGGCGTGCCCTGTGCGCGCCGCAGCTGGAGGGTGAGCTGGAGGTCCGCGTGTGGCGCCAACCTGCCCAGGTCGCACTGGTACGGCGCGGTCATCTCGTGGGCGTTCTGGCGACAACGGTCCCAGCCGGCCCCGACCGGTCGCAGCTGATACGGAACGTCGAAGGTCAGCCTCGCGCTGTGCACCTCACCCGCGCTGCTGTTGCGTACCCGGAGCTTGATGGTGCCCGACCAGCTGTCGCCGGGTTCCCTGGCGAGGACCAGGTTCGTGGCGGTGACCGACAGGTCGGCGGCGTGCGGGTTCGGGCCGAAGGAGGCCGGACCCTCTGCCTGCCGGAACCGCCGCCCGTCCCAGCGGTAGCCGCGCCACTGGCGCTGCGACCACTCCAGCGGCCAACTGGCGCCCGGCGCGCGGTCCGCCATCGCCACCCGGACCACGCCGTCGGCCCGGACCTCCATCCCGATCAGCCACTCCGGGGCCGGGTCCGCGGTCGCCGCCACCCGGCCGAGCGTGATGATCCGGCCGGCGGCGTCCCGGTCGAAGGCGACCACCTGCGCCGGTCCCCGGGTGCCGAAGATGCAGCGGAGCAGCGTGACCGTCTCCGCCGCGCCGTCCCGGTCGACGTCGCCGTAGGTCAGCTCGATCAGCAGGTTGACGTCGTCGCTCACCGGGTCGCCGCTCAGCTGGACGGCCTGGGAGGGGCAGTCCGGCCCGCTCTCCGGCGGGCTGGGCAGGTCGTTCCAGTCGGGCAGGTCGACTCGGGCGGCGAGCAGCTCCTCCCGGGTGATCCGGCCGTCCGGCACGGTCCGCGTCGGGCTGGCGGTCGCGCTGGGCGTGGACGACGGGGAGTTGGTCGGCGTGGGCGGGATGATCGCCGGTGGCGCCGGCTCCCGCCGCAACGCCGCCTGCCCGGCCACCGGCAGCGCCGCCGCGACCACCAGGGCCGCGGCGACGGCGCCCACGGTGCGCCGCCGTCGCCGGCGGACCGTCTCACGGACCGCGGCCGGCCCCTCCGGGGCGATCGTGGGGACCAACGCGTCCCGGTACGCGGCGAACGCCGTGTGCAGTCGCATGTCGTCGGCGTCAGGCATGGGTGGTCCCCTCGTTCGCCGGAGCGAGCTGGGCCGCCAGGGCGGCCCGTCCCCGGTGCAACCAGGACTTAATCGTGCCCTCGGGCACGTTCTCCTGCTGTGCGATCTGGGTGACGGAGAGGTCCGCGAGGTGGTGCAGCACCACCGCACGCCGATGGTTCGGCGGCAGGGTGGCCAGCGCCCGGGTCAACGCCACCCGGTCCGGGGTGGGTCCGGGGACGTGCTCCATCCGCTGCCGCCGCAGGTGCGACTGGGCGGTCCTCAGTCGACGCCACCGGCTGGTGGCCAGGTTCCACGCGACCCGCCGCACCCAGGCGACCGGATCGTCGTAGCGGGAGACTTTCGACCACCGCGCGAAGGCGCGACAGAAGGCCTCCTGGACCAGGTCCTGCGCCTGGTTCACGTCACCGATGTACGCCGCGAGCTGGGCGGTCAGCGACCGGAAATGGGCGTGGTACAGCTGGTCGAAGTCGACCGGGTCGACCGACGGGCGCACGTCCGGCCGGACAGCTCGCTCGGGCGGTGGCTCGTCGAGCCTCGGTTCGGTGCTCACCGTCACCTGTTCCTCCCCGTCTGGTCACCCCGGTCGATGGGAGTGACGTTGCTGACACGCGGGGGAGCGGGACCGGGTTGCGCCGGTGTGGGCGACAGTGTGGTGAACGGTCGGTGTCATCGCGGAGACGCCACCGGTGGGTTCGCACTCCGCGACATGGCGGTCGTGTCCGGGGTCCCGCCGGCGTCGCCGCCGGCCCTCCGAGTCGCCCCCGGTCCTGTGATTGACTGTCGGTGGGGATGGGAAGGGGGCGGTCGTGCAGCTGCCGGGAGTGCTCGGCGAGCCGATCCGGTTCGTGCTGAACTGGGGCCGCCGCTACTCGCTCTGGGTGTTCAACTTCGGCCTGGCCTGCTGCGCGATCGAGTTCATCGCCACGAGCATGGGCCGGCACGACTTCATGCGGCTCGGCGTCATCCCGTTCGCGCACGGCCCGCGACAGGCCGACCTCATGGTGGTCTCCGGCACGGTCACCGACAAGATGGCGCCGGCGATCAAACGGCTCTACGACCAGATGCCCGAGCCGAAGTACGTCATCTCGTTCGGCGCCTGCTCGAACTGCGGCGGGCCCTACTGGGACTCGTACTCGGTGACCAAGGGGGTCGACCAGCTCATCCCCGTCGACGTCTACGTGCCGGGCTGCCCGCCCCGGCCGGAGGCGCTGCTGCACGGCATCCTGCGCCTTCAGGAGAAGATCGCCGCCGAGCAGTCCGGTCTCGGCGGGGTGCCCCGGCCGGACGTGCTCGCCGCCCCGGTGGACGCCCCACCCCGCGACGGCGCGGCCCCGCGCTCGGTCGAGTCGCTCACCGCCCCACCCGTACGCCCACCGGCAGGCTGACCAGTCGGCCGAGCGACCTGGCTGGCGGGCCGCGACTAGCGTGCGCTCCATGAGCACCTCCCCGGACCAGCGTTCCGCCCACATCGTCGACGTCCTGATCGCCGAGTTCGGGCCGTCGATGTCGCTCGACCCGGCGGCCTTCCGCCGCAAGTTCCGCAAGATGGCCGCGTCGCCGTTCGCGTTCTACCGGGGCAGCGCCTCGCTCTTCTACGCCGACCAGCGCGGCGACTTCGCCGACGACAGCTACCTCGACGACCGGACCAGCCGGGTGTGGATCCACGGCGACCTGCACGCGGAGAACTTCGGCACCTACATGAACGCCTCCGGCCAGTTGGTGTTCAACGTCAACGACTTCGACGAGGCGTACGTCGGGCCGTTCACCTGGGACCTGCGGCGGTTCGCCGCCAGCGTGGCGCTGCTCGGCTACGCCAAGGCGCTCTCCGACCGGGTGATCAGCGACCTGGTCACCGGCTTCGCCCGGTCCTACCTGACCGAGCTGCGCGCGATCGCCGCCGGCGGCGACGACGCGATCGGCTCGATCACCCTGGACAACGCCGACGGAGTGCTCCGCCAGGTGCTCCAGCAGGCCCGGCTCAACACCCGGGTCGACCTGCTCGCCGCGCAGACCACGATCGACAACTACGAGCGGCGGTTCTCCCTCGGCGACGGGGTGTTCGAGATCGACGGCGCCACGCGTGACCGGGTCCTGGCCGCCTTCCACGACTACCTGGGCACGCTGCCGGTTACCTCGGCCCGGCTGCGGCCGGTGGAGGCGCGGATCAAGGACGTGGTGCTCCGCAAGGGTGTCGGCATCGGCTCGGCCGGGTTGCCGTCGTACAACCTGCTGCTGGAGGGGCACACCCAGGCGCTGGAGAACGACGTCGTCATCTACATGAAGCAGGCGCAGGTGCCGGCGGTCGCACGGCACATCCCGGACGAGACGGTCCGCGGCTACTTCCAGCACCAGGGGCACCGGACCGCCGAGTCGCAGCGCGCGTTGCAGGCGCACGCCGACCCGTGGCTGGGCTTCACCGAGCTGGACGGGGCCGGGCAGTTGGTCGCCGAGGTCTCCCCGTACGCCGCCGACCTGGACTGGTCCGACGTCAACGAGTCGGAGGAGCTGGCCGGGGTGCTCGCCGACCTGGGTCGCGCGGTGGCCCGGATGCACTCCGTGGCCGACGACGAGTCCAGCCACGATCTGGTCGACTACTCGACGGAAGAGGCGATCGTCGCGGTGGTCGACCGCGACGAGCCGGGCTTCGTCGGCCACCTCGTGGAGTTCGCCCACTCGTACGGGGTCCGCGCCCGGGAGGACCACCAGCTGTTCGTGGACCTGTTCCGCAACGGCCGGCTGCCCGGCATCTGAGCCGCCGCCGCCGACGGGTCAGGCGCCGAACTCCAGCACCACCTTGATGTCGTCCGGCCCGGGCGTGTACGCGTCCTTGTAGCTGGACACCGGGAGCCGGCGGCTGATCAGCGTGCTGAGCCAGTACTGGTCGGCGCGGGCCAACGCCTCGGCGGCCAGGTCCCAGTGCCGCCGGTTGGCGTTCACCGAGCCGAAGACCACGTTGTTCTCCAGCACCAGCGCCCGGTTGAGCGCGCCCGCGTCGAAGTCGATGGTCCGGCCGCCGCTGGAGACTCCGGCCAGGCACACGATGCCGGTCGGGGCGGCCTTGCACATCACGTCGAGCACCACCTTCGGCGCGCCGGTGCACTCGACCACCACGTCCGGCTCGAAGTCCAGGTCGTTGACCGGCACCGAGTGGTACGTCGCACCGAGCGCGTGGACCAGGTCCGGCTTGGGGCCGCTGGTGGCCAGGTCCAGCACGTGCACGCTGAGCCCACGCTGAGTGGCGAGCAGGGCGGCGAGCAGGCCGATCGGTCCGGCGCCGGTCACCAGCACACTCCGCGGCTGCCACTCGGCCCGGTGTCCGATCCGCTCGATGTGGTCCCACGCCTTGGCCACCACACTCGTCGGTTCGAGCAACATCCCGACCTGGGCGAGGGCCGGGTCCAGCCGCACCGCGAACGTGGGTGGAACCCGCCAGCGGTCCCGGGCGAAGCCGGGCAGGGCCTTGATCCCGTGCTCGGTGTACCGCCCGTTGCGGCACATGTCCCACTCACCGACCGCGCAGTTCGAGCAGGGCACCGGGTCCGGGTAGCGGACGATCCCGGCGACGAGATCGCCCGGTCGCAGGCTCCCGGTCGGGTCCTCCAGCACCCGGCCCAGCGACTCGTGCCCGATCACCAGGCGCTGCTCGCCCGGCGGCGCCTCGCCGTACTCGCCGGCGATGATCTCGTGATCGGTGCCGCAGATGCCGACGGCCAGCGCCTCGACCAGGACAGCACCCTCCTCGGCAGCCGGTTCCGGATGGTTCTCGTCCAGTGCCAGGGAATCGGCGACCCCGGGGGCCACAGTCACAGCGCGCACTTTCACATCTTGGCGTGCCCGCCCGGCCTTCGGGCGGTAACCCGACAGATGCCCCACCCACGGCACGGGCGGCCCGACGCGGCCGGGCGGCGGCGGCCCTAGGATCAGCGGCATGACTCCGGAAGAGGTCGGCCGCCGGATGGCCACGCTGCTCGCGCCGGCCGAGGCCACCCCCTCGGTCTCCGGCGGTCAACGGCACGCCCGTGCCACCGTCGACGTGCCGGCGGCGAGCTGGCGGGACGCGCTGCGGGCCGCCCGCGACGACGCGGAGCTGGCCTGCGACTTCTTCGACTGGCTCTCCGCCGTGGACGAACTGGCCGAGGGGTTCGACGTGGTGGCCCACCTCTGGTCGACACGACACCGGCACGGGGTGCTGCTGCGCACCCGGGTGCCCCGGGAGGCGCCCGAGGTGGCCTCCGTCGTGGACGTCTACCCGGGCGCCGACTGGCACGAGCGGGAGACGCACGAGATGTTCGGCATCGACTTCGCCGGCCGTCGCGGGCTGCTCCCCCTGCTGCTCCCGCCGGAGTTCGAGGGCCACCCGCTGCGCAAGGAGTTCGTGCTGGCCTCCCGGGTGGCGAAGCCCTGGCCGGGCGCCAAGGAGCCGGGCGAGTCCGAGGCCGGCGGAGGCCGGCGCCCGATCCGGCCGCCGGGTGTGCCCGCTCCGGGCGAGTGGGGGACGACGCCCACCCCGGCGGGCGCGGGTGGCGTGGGAGAGGGGCCGCGCGGTGGCACCCCGGCCCGCCCGGCCCGCGAACGGCCCGCCCGTCCGGCGACGCCCGAGCGCTCCGCCCGCCCGGCGCCGCCCGAACGGCCCGGCGACGAGGAGGGGACGACCTGATGCCGCTCTGGTTGGAGCTGGTGCTCCGGGTGGGTGGCGTGGTGGTCGCCTTCCTCACCCTGCCGCTGCTGGTCGGGCAGGCCGAGCACAAGGTGATGGCGCACATGCAGGGCCGGCTCGGCCCGATGTACGCGGGCGCGTTCCACGGCTGGGCGCAGCTGGTCGCCGACGGGATCAAGTTCGTGCAGAAGGAGGATGTGACCCCGCGCGAGGCCGACCGGCCGGTGTTCCGGCTCGCCCCGGCGGTCGCGCTGGTGCCCTACCTGCTCGTCCTGCTGGTCATCCCGCTCGGTCCGAACGACCTGGTCGGCCAGCCGCTGGACATCGGGCTGTTCTTCGTGCTCGCGGTGGTCGGCGTCGGCGTGGTGGCCGTGCTGATGTCCGCCTGGGCGTCGGCCAACAAATACAGCCTGCTCGGCGGGCTGCGCGGGGCCGCCCAGCTGCTCGGCTACGAGCTGCCCCTGGTGCTGGCCGCCGCCTCGGTGGCGATGGCCGCCGGCACGCTCAGCCTCTCCGGCATCGTCGAGGCGTGGCAGCCCTGGTGGCTGCTGTGGCAGGCGCCCGCGATGGTCGTCTTCTTCGTCGCCGGGCTCGCCGAGATCCGCCGCCCGCCGTTCGACATGCCGATCGCCGACTCCGAGCTGGTCTTCGGCTACATGACCGAGTACACGGGGCTGCGCTTCGCGTTCTTCCTCCTCGCCGAGTACGTCGGGATCGTGGTGATCGCCGCGCTGACCACCGTGCTCTTCCTCGGCGGGTGGCAGGGGCCGTTCGCCGACGCGCAGCTCGGCTGGCTCTGGACGCTGCTCAAGGTCTTCGCCGTCGCGTTCCTGATCATCTGGCTCCGGGTGTCGTACCCGCGGTTGCGCGAGGACCAGCTCCAGCGCCTCTGCTGGCTGGTGCTGGTGCCGGCGTCCCTCGGCCAGCTGGTCCTCACCGCCGCCGTCCGAGTAGCACTCTGACGCAGCACACGGCACACGCGGCCGCGGCCGCGGCCGCGATCAGCGCAGCGGGGTGTGAGCGGGGTCGACGCGTTCGGTGGACGGGGGCGGCGGGGGCGGGGTGCCGTCGCCGAAGGGCCGCCCGCCGAGCGTCTCCCGGCCGTGCGGGGTGAGCCAGTTCGACAGATCGGGGCCGAGCGGGACGACTCCGGTCGGGTTGATGTCCCGGTGCACCTCGTAGTAGTGGCGCTTGATGTGGTCGAAGTCGATGGTGTCCCCGAACCCCGGGGTCTGGAACAGGTCCCGGGCGTACGCCCACAGCACGGGCATCTCGGTGAGCTTCTGCCGGTTGCACTTGAAGTGCCCGTGGTAGACCGGGTCGAAGCGGGCCAGCGTGGTGAAGAGCCGGACGTCCGCCTCGGTGATGGTGTCGCCGACCAGGTACCGCTGGTCGCGCAGCCGCTCGGTCAACCAGTCGAGCCGGTCGAAGAGCCGCCGGTACGCCGACTCGTACGCCTCCTGGCTGCCGGCGAACCCGCACCGGTAGACGCCGTTGTTGACGTCCCGGAACACCACGTCGTTGACCTCGTCGATCTCGGCGCGCAGGCGTTCCGGGTAGAGCTCCGGCGCGCCGTCGCGGTGGTACGCCGTCCACTCGGTGGACAGGTCGAGGCTCATCCGCGCGTAGTCGTTGGTCACCACCTGTCCGGTCGGCACGTCCACGATCGCCGGCACGGTGATGCCCCGCTCGTAGCCCGGGAACCGCGCGAAGTACGCCTCGGCCAGCCGCTCGATGCCGAGCACCGGATCCCGGCCACCCGGGTCCAGGTCGAACGTCCAGCTCCGAGCGTCGTGGGTGGGGCCGGCCACCGCCATGGAGATCGCCTCCTCCAGGCCGAGCAGGCGCCGCACGATGATGAGGCGGTTCGCCCAGGGGCAGGCGCGGCTGACCGCCAGCCGGTAACGGCCGGCCGTCACCGGGTAGCCGTCCCGCCCGTCGGCGGTGATCCGGGTCGCGATGTAGCGCTGGTCGCGGGTGAACTCGCCGCCCGGCTCGACGTACTTCCCGCCGGTGCTGCCGCCCGTCTCGTCGCCCACGTCATCTCCTCCGTCGCTGTCGCCATCGCCATCGCGGTCGCCTCGGAACGCCGTCCGGCGAGCGGTCCGCGACATCCCGCCCTCGCCCATCATGGCCGATCTCCGGCCGGTCGGCCGGGCGTGTCCGTGGCTACGCTGCTCCGATGACCGATGTGGAAGCGGCCGCCCGACGCTTCGTCGCCGACGTCTGGAACGCCGGCCGCGAGGAGTCCGCGTACGAGTTGGTCGGCCCGGACTGCCCGGGGCTCGGCGGGACGGGCCCGGAGGCGACCCTGGCCTGGCACCGGGACCGCCGCGCGGCTTTTCCGGACCTGCGCTACAAGATCGTGGACCTGGTCGCCGCGGACGGCCGGGTGGCCGTGCACTGGCGGGCCGCCGGCACCCAGGTCGGCCAGTTCGGGCCGGTGCCCCCGACGGGGCAGGTGGTCAGCTACTCCGGTGCGACCTTCCTGCGGTTCGACGACACCGGCCGGATCGTCGACGTGTGGAGCTGCAACGAGCTGTTCCAACTACTCCAGCAGCTCGGCGTCGAGATGATCCCGCCACCCGGGGCCCCGGCGACCGGGGTGTGACCGGCCGACGGGGAACGGCCCATCCGTCGCGGTGCCGCCGTAGACCGACGGGTGGTGGTCGCGCGCGCCGGGGGCACAGGGCAGGATGGTCGGCATGAGCGACCGCAGCGAGCACAGCGCACCGGACGCCGGCGCCGCTGACCGCGGCCTGCCCGGCGCGGGCCTGGTGAAGGGCCTGGCGGTCACGCTGAAGACGATGACCCGGCGCTCCACCACCCAGCAGTACCCGGACGTCGCCCCCGAGCTGCCGCCGCGCTCGCGTGGCGTCATCGCGCTGCTCGAGGAGAACTGCACGGTCTGCATGCTGTGCGCCCGCGAGTGTCCGGACTGGTGCATCTACATCGACTCGCACAAGGAGGAGGTGGCGGTGCCCGGCGCCGCCCGCCCCCGGCAGCGCAACGTGCTCGACAAGTTCGACATCGACTTCTCGCTCTGCATGTACTGCGGCATCTGCATTGAGGTCTGCCCGTTCGACGCGCTCTACTGGTCGCCCGAGTTCGAGTACGCCGAGTACGACATCAAGGACCTGCTGCACGACAAGGACCACCTCGGGCAGTGGATGGGCACGGTCCCGCCGCCGGCGGCGCACGACCCCAACGGCGAGCCGGCGAAGGAGGAGACCAGCGCCGCGCGCAAGGCCGCCGTCCCCGCCGCGCAGCCCACCACCCCGGCCGTACGCCGTGAGCCCGGCCCGGACGCCGGCGAGGCCACCCCGTGACCGGTGCGGACGTGCTGCTGCTCGCCCTCGGCGCGGTGGCCGTCGGCTCGGGGGTGCTCGTGGTGACCACGAAGCACCTGGTCCGGGCCGGCCTCTACCTGGTCGTCTGCCTGGGCGCCCTGGCCGGCGACTACCTGGTGCTCACCGCCGAGCTGGTGGCCTGGGTGCAGGTGCTGATCTACGTGGGCGCGGTGGTCGTGCTGCTGCTGTTCGCGGTCATGCTCACCCGGGCGCCGATCGGCGCCTCGGACGACCTCGACCGGCCCGGCTGGCCGGCCGCGCTGATCGGCGGCGGCACCGGGCTGGGCCTGGCCGCTCTGCTGGTCGACGCGTACCGCTGGACGGCGGTGGACCTGCCCGAGGCGGGCACCGCCGAGCGGCTCGGCGGCGAGATCTTCCGCAGCTGGGTGCTCCCCTTCGAGGTGCTCTCGGTGCTGCTGCTCGCCGCCCTGGTCGGCGCGGTGGTGCTGTCCCGGCCGGACATCGGCCGACCGGACCCGGCGCGGCGGGGGACGGAGGCCGCCCGGTGAGGCCGGTCATCCCGTACGTCACGGCGGCGCTCCTGTTCGGACTGGGCGCGTACGGCGTGCTGCGCCGCCGCAACGCGGTGCTGGTCCTGATGGCCGTCGAGCTGATGCTCAACGCGGTCAACCTGATCCTCATCACCGCCGACACGACGGTGCGGGCGGCGCTGCCGCACGGCGGGCAGGTCTTCGCGCTCTTCGTGATCGTGCTGGCCGCCGCCGAGGTCGGCGTGGGGCTGGCCATCGTGCTCCAGCTCTACCGGCTGCGCGCCAGCGTGTCCGTCGACGAGGTCCCGCTCGCGGAGCCGCCGGCCCCCGTGGCGGCGACCGCCGGCGCCGGCCCTGCCGCGGGGGCGGCTGCCGAAACCGCCGGACGTCAGGAGGAGCGGTGAGCACGACCACCCTGCTCGGCGTGCTGCTGCCGGCCGTACCGCTGGCGGCCGGGCTGCTCGGCCTGCTGCTGCCACCGTCGCCGCGCGGGCTGGCGGGCGACGGCGCGCCCGCCGAGCAGCGGGCCCGCCGGGCGGCCATCACCCTCGGCGTGAGCGGCGCGGCCGGCGCGCTGATGCTGGCGGTCGCGCTGCTGGCCACCCTGGACCGGCCGGTCGAGTCGTCCACCACCTGGGTGGACCTGGGCGGGTTGACGGTCACCCTCGGCGTCCGGCTGGACGGGGCCGCCGCGCTGGTCGCGGTGGCGGTCGGCGCGGTCGCGCTGGCCGTGCAGGTCTACTCGGTCGGCTACCTCAAGCGCGGTCCGCACGACGACGTGGACGTCGACCACCGCTACCCCCCGTACGCCGCACAGATCAGCCTCTTCACCGCGGCGATGCTGCTGGTGGTGGTCGCCGGGGACCTGATCCTGCTGCTGGTCGGGTGGGAGGTGATGGGCCTCTGCTCGTACCTGCTCATCGCGCACGACCGCCGGCTGCCCGAGGCGCCCGCCGCCGCGATGAAGGCGTTCCTGGTCACCCGGGTGGGTGACGTCGGCTTCCTGCTCGGCATCGCGCTGCTCGGCGTCTCGGCGGGCAGCTTCCGGATCGCCGACGTGCTGGCCCACGAGCACTCGTCCGGCACGCTGACCGCCGCCTGCCTGCTGCTGCTCGCCGGGGTGGCCGGCAAGAGCGCCCAGTTCCCGCTGCACACCTGGCTGCCCGACGCGATGGCCGGCCCGACGCCGATCAGCGCGCTCATCCACGCCGCCACCATGGTCGCCGCCGGCGTCTACGCGGTCACCCGGCTCTACCCGCTCTTCACGGCCGCGCCGGTGGCGCTGACCGTGCTCGGGGTGCTCGCCTCGATCACCCTGCTGCTCGGCGCGTTCGCGGCCACCGCGCAGGACGACATCAAGCGGGTCCTCGCCTGGTCGACCGTGTCCCAGATCGGCTACATGACCGGCGCGCTCGCCGTCGGCTCGCCGGGCGCGGCGCTGTTCCACCTGCTCACCCACGCCGCGTTCAAGGCGCTGCTCTTCCTCGCCGCCGGCGCGGTGATCCACGCGGTCGGCACGACCCTGATGTCGCGCATGGGCGGGTTGCGGCACACCATGCCGGTCACCTTCTGGTGCACGGTCGTCGGCCTGGGCGCGCTGGCCGGGGTGCCGCCGCTGGCCGGCTTCTGGAGCAAGGACGGCGTGCTCGCGGTCGCGCAGGCCGCCGCGCTGGACGGTGATGGGCCCACCCCGGCCTGGGTCGGCTGGCTGGTCTGGCTCGCCGGGCTCGTCGGCGTCGCGGTGACCGCCTGGTACGCGACCCGGTTGCTGCTGCGCACCTTCTTCGGCGAGACCCGCGTCCCGCTGGCCCATCCGCACGATCCGCCGGGCACGCTGCGCTGGCCGGTGCTGCTGCTCACCGTGCCGGCCGCGCTGCTCGGCCTGGTGGGTTTCGCCGGTTGGTTCGCCGCCCGGCTCCAGCCGGAGCCGCCGGCCACCCGGGAGCATCCGTCGGACCTCCTGCCGCCCGAGGCTCTGGTCCACCTGACGCCGTCGCTCCTTCTCCCGCTGGCACTGCTGCTGGTCGGGGCCGGGTTGGCCTGGGCCCGTTGGCGGCGGGACCCGGCCGCCGATCCGGCGACCGCGCTGGGTCCGCTCCGACCGGTCTTCGCCCGCGCGTTCCGGCTCGACGACGTCCAGCACGCCCTTGTCGTACGCCCCGTCCGCGCGCTGGCCGCGGCGGTGCGGACCGGTGACGAGGTGGTCGTGGACGGCGCGGTCGAGGGGAGCGGCCACGCCGCGTCCGGGCTCGGCGCCGGGCTGGCCGCGCTGCACCGCGCGGCGCTGCCCCGGGCCGCAGCCGGGGTGCTCGCCGGCGCGCTGCTGATCGGCCTGGCCGCCGCCCTGCTCGGAGGTGTCTCGTGAGTGCGAGGAGTGAGCGGGGCTTGCGAGCCTCGCGGTCGCGAGCCGAGGTGACGCCATGAGCTTCGGTCAGTTCCTGCTGGTCGCGGTCCTGGCGGTGCCGGCGCTCGGCGCGGTCGCGGTGGTCGCCACGCCCGCCGACCGGGTCGCCCGGCTGGTCGGCACGGTGGCCGCCGGGCTGAGCCTGCTCGCCGCGCTGCCGCTGGCCGTCGGTGACCGGGGCTGGTTCGCCTGGTCCGCCACCGCGCCCGCGGTCCGCCCCTGGCACCAGCTCGACCTCCCGTGGGTGCCCGGCCTGGACCTGCGCTTCCACCTCGGCGTGGACGGCATCTCCTATCCGCTCGTGGTGTTGACCGCCCTGCTCACCCTGCTCTGCTGCGGCTACACACTCGCTCGGGTGCCCGCCGGCGGCAGCGGCCGGGCACTGGTCGCGCTCCTGCTCGTGGTCGAGGTCGGCATCCTGGGCACCTTCCTCGCCCTGGACCTGGTGCTCTTCTTCCTCTTCTTCGAGGTCGTGCTGCTGCCGATGTACGCGGTGATCGCCGGCTGGGGCGGCGAGGACCGGCGTCGGGCGGCCCGCAAGTTCGCCCTCTACACGCTCTTCGGCTCGGTGCTGCTGCTGGTCGGCGTCTACGTCGTGGTGGCCGCCGCCGGCACCGCCGACATCGTGGCGCTGACCGGTGGCGCGGGGCTGTCCCGGAGCACCCAGCTCGCCGCGTTCACCCTGCTCGCCCTGGCGTTCGCGGTGAAGAGCCCACTCTGGCCGCTGCACTCCTGGCTTCCGGACGCGCACACCCAGGCGCCCACCGTCGGCAGCGTGGTGCTCGCCGGGGTGCTGCTGAAGATGGGCACGTACGGGCTGATCCGGGTGGCGGTGGGGGTGGCCCCGGAGGGCGCCCGCTGGGCGGCGCCGGTGCTCGGGGTACTCGCGGTGGCCGCGATCCTGGTCGGCTCGCTGGTCTGCCTCGCCCAGACCGAGCTGAAGCGGCTGATCGCGTACTCCAGTGTCGGGCACATGGGGTTCGTGCTGCTCGGCGTCGCCACGCTCACCACCACCGGCATCCAGGCCGCGCTGATCGGCAACGTGGCGCACGGGGTGATCACCGGCCTGCTCTTCTTCCTGGCCGGCGCGGTCAAGGACCGTACCCACACCGGCGCGCTCGCCGAGCTGTCCGGGCTGCGGGAGACCGCGCCCCGGCTCGCCGGGCTGCTCGGCTTCGCCGCGGTCGCCTCGCTCGGGCTGCCCGGCCTGGCCGGCTTCTGGGGGGAGGCGTTCGCGGTGATCGCGGCGGTCGAGGCGGGTGGCGCGCTCTGGACCACCCTGGGCGTGCTGGCCGCGGTGGGCGGGGCGCTCACCGCCGCGTACTTCCTGCGGCTGCTGCGGCAGGTCACGCACGGCCGGCCCAGCCCGGCCGTCGGTCGACTCACCCCCGGTCTGGCCGGCGCGGAGCTCTCCGCCTGGACGCCGCTGGTGCTGCTCGCGCTGGCCATCGGGCTCGTTCCGGCGCTGGTGCTCGGCGTCGCCGAGGCCCCGGTGGACGCCCTGGTGCAGGTGGTTCGGTGAGCGCGAGGAGTGAGCTTGCGAGCCGCGCAGTCGCGAACGAAGGGCGGCCACGGTGAGCGCGAGGAGTGAGCTTGCGAGCCGCGCAGTCGCGAACGAAGGGCGGCCACGGTGAGCGCGAGGAGTGAGCTTGCGAGCCCCGCAGTCGCGAACGTGGGGGTGCGGCCGTGAGCGCGAGCGTGGTGCAGAGCGTCGACAACGTGGCGCTGATCCCGGCGTACCTGGCCGCCGGCACGGCCGTGCTGGTGCTCGTGACCGACCTGATGCTGGCCCGACCGCGGGCCACGCTCGCGGTGGCCGCCGTCGGCGCCGTCGCCACCGCGGCCGGCGCCACCCTGGTCGGGGCGGGTGGTGAACGCCGGACGTTCTGCGTGGCCGGCGACTGCTCGTTCGTCTTCGGCGGTCGGGCGGCCCTGGTCGGCGCGGTGTTCGCGCTGCTCACCCTCGGGGTCCTCGGGCTCTCCGGCGGGCACCTGCGGGCCGGCCGCGCGCCGGTGGGGGAATACTGCTTCCTCCTCGCCTGCTCGATGACCGGCGGCGTGGTGCTCGGCGCGGCCGGTGACCTGATCACCCTGATCGTGGCGCTGGAGACGCTGACCCTGCCGCTCTACGTCCTGGTGGGGCTGCGCCGGGGCAGCCTGGCCAGCGCCGAGGCGGCGGTCACCTTCTTCGTGGTCAGCGTGGTGGCCACCACGCTGAGCCTGCTCGGCGCGGCGCTGCTCTACGCGGTCGGCGGCACGCTTCACCTGGGCCGGCTCGGCGTGCTGCTCGCCGAGCGGCCCGAGCTGCACGACCTGCCGCTGACCACGGCGGCGATGGCCCTGCTGGTGCTCGGGCTGGCGTTCAAGGTCGCCGCCGTGCCGTTCCACGCCTGGGCGCCGGCGACCTACGACGGCGCGCCGCTGCCGGTGGCCGCGTACCTCTCGACGGCATCCAAGCTGGGCGGGGTGGTGGCGCTGCTCGCGGTGGTCGGGAGCGCGCTACCCGCCGATCTGACCGGTCCGGTGCTCGCCCTGCTCGCGGTGCTGACGATGACCGTCGGCAACCTGGTGGCGTTGCGCCAGCGCCGGACGGTCCGGTTGCTCGCCTGGTCGTCGGTGGCCCAGGCCGGCTACATCCTGGCCCCGCTGGGCGCGCTCGCGTTCGCCGCCGGGCGCACGGATGCGGCGTCGACCGGCGCGTACGCGGCCGCGGTCGCGTACGCCGTCTTCTTCGTGCTTCTGGAACTCGCCGCCTTCGCCGGGGTGACCGCCCTGCGACCGGCGGACGCCGACGGCGGCACCCTCGACGACCTGCGCGGCGCCGCCCGGCGCCACCCGTGGCTCGGCGCGGGGCTGGGGCTGGCCCTGATCGGGCTGGCCGGGCTGCCGCCCGGCCTGGCGGGTCTCTTCGCCAAGGTGACCGTGGTGCGGTCGCTGCTCGACGGCGGCGCCGGCTGGCTCGCCCTGGTGGTGGCGGTGAACGCGGTCATCGGCCTCGCCTACTACCTGCGGGTGACCGCCAGCCTCTACGCGCCCCCGTCGCCGGCCGGTGTGACGTCCGCCGCGCCGGTCGCCGCCCGGGCGGTGGCCGCCGTGCTCGCCGTGGCCACGGTGGCTGCCGTGGTGGTCGGGGTCGCCCCGCAGCTCGTGCTCGACCTCGCCGCCCGCTGACCCCCCCGTCGCCGGGTGGCCCGGAACCGCCTGGCGCTGCTGGTCGCGGCGATTGGACGCGCTCCCAGCGAATTCTCAGCCATACGACGGATGGTTGACGGGTACCGGTGTGTTGAACCGGTCGACGGATCCCCTCGATCCGTACACCGAAGGAGTGATCGTGCACCACAACCGTCTCAAGACCGCCGCGCTGCTCGGCCTGCTCACCGCGCTGATCCTTGGGGTGGGCTACTGGTTCGGCGGCAGTGGCGGACTGGTCATCGCCGTCATCGTCTCGTTGCTGATGAATGGCATCAGCTACTTCTTCTCCGACAAGCTCGCCCTGCGCGCGATGCGGGCGCAACCGGTCAGCGAGGCACAGTTCCCCGAGCTGTACCGGATGGTGCGTGAGCTGGCGACCGAGGCCCGGCAGCCGATGCCGCGGCTCTACGTCAGCCCGACCGCCCAGCCCAACGCCTTCGCCACCGGTCGCAACCCGCAGAACGCGGCGGTCTGCGTCACGCAGGGCATCACCGAGATCCTCGACTACCGTGAGCTGCGCGGTGTGATCGGGCACGAGCTGTCCCACGTCTACAACCGGGACATCCTCATCTCCAGCGTGGCCGCCGGTCTGGCCGGCATCATCACCACGCTGGCGAACATCGCCTGGTTCATCCCGCTGACCAGCGGTGACGACGAGGACGCCCCGAACCCGGCCGTGCTGCTGCTGACCATCATCCTGGGCCCGATCGCGGCCTCGATCATCCAGCTGGCGATCAGCCGGAGCCGCGAGTTCCAGGCGGACGCCTCGGGTGCCACGCTGACGCGGGACCCGCTGGCCCTGGCCAGCGCACTGCGCAAGATCGACGCGGTGGCGCGCCGCCGTCCCCTGCCGGCCCAGGGCAACCTGACCAGCACCGCGCACCTGATGATCGCCAACCCGTTCCGGGGCGGTGGCATCGCGGCGCTCTTCTCCACCCACCCGCGGATGGAGGACCGGGTGGCCCGGCTCGAGCAGATGGCCGGCGCCGTCAGCCCGGTGCAGTACCGGCGCTGACCGGTAGGTTCTGACACCTCCGCCCGCATCCGGCCCGCCGGGTGCGGGCGGAGTGCTGTGTCGGCCGCGATATCCGCTTCATCCGTACGGCGCCTGGCGTTAGGGTCGAAACGTCTCACGCTCATTACAGCCCGGGAGGTTCGCGTGGCCGCTCTGCGCCAGTATCTGGGCGTCTGGCGGATCCCCGGCGCGCCGATGTTGCTGGTCACCGGCATCATCGGCCGGCTCGGGATCGGCATGACGCCGCTGGCGCTGCTGCTGGTCGTGGAGCAGGTGACCGGGCGCTACTCGCTGGCCGCGGTGGCCGGCGGGATCTACGCCGTGGCGGGCGCCGCGCTGAGCCCGATCGCCGGGCGGATCGCCGACCGGGTGGGCCCCAGCCCGGTGCTGCTCGCCACCGCGATCGCGCATCCGCTGGCCCTGACCGGTCTGCTGCTGGCCAGCCGCGCGGGCGCCGACGGGCTGGCCGCGATCTACCTGGCCGCCGCGGTGGCCGGCGCGACGTACCCGCCGCTGACCGCGGCGATCCGTGGCGCCTGGAACGACCTGACCGCTCCCTCCTCCGGCCGGTACCACCTGCGCAACACCGCGCTGGCGGCCGAGACCTCCCTGTTCGAGATCGTCTTCGTCCTCGGCCCGCTGCTGGTGGCCGGCTTCGTGCTGGTCGCCGACGCGACCGCGGCGCTGGTCGGCGCGGCGGTGGTCACCCTCGTCGGGACCACCGCCGTGGCGCTCGGCCGGGTGATGCGTGGCTGGCAACCCCACTCCCGGGAGCACCACGCCCGCGGCCTCGGCCCGCTGCGGGTCGGCGGCTTCCCCGCCCTGCTGGTCTGCGTGGCCAGCCTGGGCGTCGCGTTCGGTGCCGCCGGCGTCATCGTGCCGGCCTTCGCGGGCAACTACACGACGGACGACCCGGACAGCCTGGCCGGCCTGCTGCTCGCCGTCTGGGGCATCGGCAGCGCCGCCGGTGGGTTCTGGTTCGGCGTCCGCAAGCCCGCGGCGAACATGACCCGGCAGTTCGCCTGGCTGCTCGCCGCCCTCGCCGGCACCTTCGTCGTCTTCGCCGTGATGCCCACCCCGCTGGCGCTGGGCACCGCTCTGATCGTCGGCGGGGCCACCATCGCGCCCGCGCTGACCCTGGAGAACACTCTCGTCGGCCGGATCGCGCCGGCCGGCATGCTCAACGAGGCGTACACCTGGGTGGTCACCATGTCGGTGGCGGCGAGCGCGGCGGGTGGCGCGGTGGCCGGGTTGATCGTCGACCACGCCGGCGGTGTGCCGTGGGCGTTCCTGTTCGCCGGGGCCTCGGTCGCCGTCGGGGCCGCGGTCGCCGCGCTGCCCGGCGGGCCGATCTCCCGCGCGGAGGCCGCGGCGGTACGCCTCGACGAGCCTGTTCCGGCCTGACGCCGCCGGCCCGCTGCGGACATACGACCCGCCGCCCTGGCCGGCGTCGGCGCTCAGCGCGGCTGGCGGCGCCGGTGGGACAGGTCCGGGTGGTGGTGCCCACCGGGGTGGCTGTCCGGATCGGTGTGGACGGTGGCGGTGGTCAGCCGCGGCACCGCGTGGGTGAGCTGGTGCTCCGCGTCGGCCGCGATCTCGTGGGCGGCGACGAGACTGAGGTGCGCGTCGACGACCAGGTCGGCCTCGGCGTGCAGGCGGTGGCCGATCCAGCGCAGCCGCACCGCGGCGACGTCGCGCACACCCTCGATCGCCCGGAGCGTGGTCTCGGCCTGGTCGACGACGGCGGGATCGACGGCGTCCATGAGGCGGCGGTAGACCTCGCGGGCGGCGTCCTTGAGGACCACCGTGATGGCGACGGCGATGGCCAGACCGATGACGGGATCGGCCCAACGCCAGCCGAGGGCCGCTCCGCCGGCGGCGGCGAGGACCGCGAGCGAGGTGTAACCGTCGGTGCGGGCGTGCAGGCCGTCGGCGACCAGGGCCGCGGAGCCGATGCGCCGGCCCACCCGGATGCGGTAACGGGCGACCATCTCGTTGCCGACGAACCCGACGAGGCCGGCGGCGGCCACCCAGGACAGGTGGGTCACCTCGGCCGGGTGCAGCAGCCGGGTCACGGCCGTCCAGGCGGCGGCGACGGCGGACGCGGCGATGACGACCACGATGACGGTGCCGGCGAGGTCCTCGGCCCGGCCGAAGCCGTAGGTGTAGGCGCGGGTTGCGGCCCGGCGACCGAGCAGGAAGGCGATCCCGAGGGGTACGGCCGTCAGCGCGTCGGCGACGTTGTGCAGCGTGTCGCCGAGGAGGGCGACCGACCTGGACAGGGCGACGATGACGCCCTGGGCGACCGCCGTGACCCCGAGGCCGACCAGCGAGACCCACAGGGCGCGGAGCCCTTCGCGCGAGGACTCCAGGACAGGGTCGATCTTCGCCCGGGAGTCGTGGGAGTGGGGCGTCACCGCGTGCCGCAGGCGCCCCCACCAGGAGGCAGGACCACCGCCGTGGTCGTGCTCGTGGTTGTGGTCGTGGCGTTGGCCGTGCTGGTGCTGGTGCTGGTGCTGGTGCTGGTGCTGGTGCTGGTCGTCGTGCTGGCGGTCGTCGTCGTGGCGGTGCCGATGCCCAGGTCCGAGGCCGTGCTCGTCGTCGTGACTCGCCCGCACCGGTTCCCCCCGCGCCCCCTGCCCGGCGCGGGAGATCCGCGCCGTCCGGCGCCGCGATAATATGTGCTCATGTACGCACGCGACAACGTTGCAGGTGCCGCTGACCTGCAACAACGCCTCCCCGGCGAGAGGCAGGTGGAGGTCGCGACGGAGATGGTGCGGATGCTGGGCGACGGCACCCGACTGCGGTTGATGTGCCTGCTCGTCGAGGGGGAGCACGACGTGACCGCCCTGGTGGCGGCGCTCGGGGTGGCGAGGCCGGCGGTGTCGCAGCACCTGGCCAAGCTCCGGTTGGCCGGGCTGGTCACCGCACGCCGCGAGGGCCGGCGTGCCCTCTACTCCGCGCGGGGTGGCCATGCGCGCCGGCTGGTGACGGAGGTCGTCCACGCCGCCTCGCACCGGGTGGCCGGCCTCCCGGAGCACGACTGACGCGGACGCGCCGGCCGGGCCCGCGGGGTTGACGTACGGCTGGGCCGGCCCCGGGGTGCCGGTGCGGGCCCGCTACTCCGGTTGAGTGCGCTCGGGGTGCATCCCGCCCGGGTCCACCGGGCGACCAGGGACGTTGATGCACAACTGTCCCGGCTCGGCACCGCACACCGGGCAGGGGCGGTACGACTCGACGGGCCCCGGATCGAGGCCGTGCGACATGGCCGCTCGGACGATCTGGTTGGCCGCGCGGTGCAGCTCGGGGTCCCGATGCCGTACGGCAGCCCGGTGGATCTGCTGGAGCGCGTCACGCGCCAGCTCACCTGCGTCCGTCATCCGACTGACCTTCCCGCTGCGCTCGCCGTCACGCGCCTGCGGTCCCGCTGCGGAAAACACCCATCGCGGGCGTTGTGGAACGCCTCGGCGCAGCTCGTGCGCGATCCGGCACGCTGGATCCAGCCGGCGCCACTCCGCTCGCGCCACCGCTCGCCGCCGAGCTGTCACGCACGCCCGAGGCCGTGGAATTTCTCCTGGTCAGCCGCTGACCAGGAGAAGCGACAGCTCCTACCGATAGTTGGTGAACTGGAGGGCGACCCCGAAGTCCTCGCCCTTGAGCAGGGCGATGACGGCCTGGAGGTCGTCCTTCTTCTTGCCGGTGACCCGCAGCTGGTCGCCCTGGATCTGGGCCTGGACGCCCTTCGGGCCCTCGTCGCGGATCTTCTTGCTGATCGCCTTGGCCTTGTCCGAGTCGATGCCCTGGATGACCTTCGCGTCGATCTTGAACACCTTGCCGGACGGGCGCGGGTCGCCCGCGTCCAGCGACTTCAGCGAGATGTTCCGCTTGACCAGCTTCTCCTTGAAGACGTCCAGCGCGGCCCGCACCCGCTCCTCGGTCTCGGCCTGGAGGCCGATCGCCTCCTCACCCGACCAGGAGATCTCGGCGCCGGTGCCCCGGAAGTCGAACCGCGTCGCGAGCTCCTTCTCCGCCTGCCGGAGGGCGTTGTCGACCTCCTGGCGGTCGACCTTGCTCACGATGTCGAACGACGGGTTGGCTGCCATGCTCATGCTCCTGCTGTCCGGCGGTCTCTGGCGTGCCGTCGCCCGCTGAGCAGCGGTACGACCCCCTGACGGTACCCGGTTGCGCCCCGGCCGGGTGGAGCCGCTATCCTTGCTTCCGCCGCCGCGTCACGACGTGGCGGGGTGCCCTGGCGGGTTGCCCGAGCGGCCAATGGGAGCGGACTGTAAATCCGTCGCGAAAGCTACAGAGGTTCGAATCCTCTACCCGCCACCAGGGAACGGTAAGGCCCTTGACTTGCGGAAACGCTGGTCAAGGGCCTTCGTCGTCTCCGACACGTGATGACTGCTGTCGCCCTTGGCGATCCGCCTGATCGGGCACGTTCCGGGCAGGCGCGGAGCCTCGCTGAGGCTAGGGTGGGCGACCAAACACGGTGCGGCCCTTCGCGCCGACCCGAAGCCACGGGTCCGGGGCTTCCCGGAGGCGAGGAGACGTCCGTGCACGACGACGATCTGACCCACTCGTTGTCTTCCCCGGCCACCGCCGAGAGCGATCCGGCCGGCTGGTTCGAGCGGCTCTACGCCGACGCCGAGCGGGGCGAAGCGGTCGTCCCGTGGGACCTCGACCGGGCGCATTCCCTGCTCAGCGAGTGGACCGACCGGGCCCGGCCGGACGGATCCGGCCGGCGCGCCGTGGTCGTCGGGTGCGGCTTCGGCCGCGATGCCGAACACCTGTCCCGCCTCGGCTTCGCCACCGTCGCCTTCGACGTCTCTCCCACGGCGGTACGGGCGGCTCGCCGCCGCCACCCGGGCTCCCCGGTCCGCTACGAGACCGCCGACCTGCTCGACCCGCCGCACGACTGGCTGGGCGGGTTCGACTTCGTGCTGGAGAGCATGAACGTGCAGGCCCTGCCGGCCGAGCTGCGGCGGCGGGCGATCCCGGCGGTCGGCCGGCTGATCGCGCCGGACGGGACGCTGCTGGTGATCGCGGCCGGCCGGCGGGACGACGAGGTCGTCGAGGGCCCGCCCTGGCCGCTGACCCGGGCGGAGGTCGACGCCTTCGCGGCCGGCCCGCTGACCCCGGCCCGGGTCGAGGAGATCCTCGCCCCCGACGGGGGGATCCGCTGGCGCGCGGAGTTCCGGCGCGCCTGCGGCTAGCACCGCCGGCCCGCGGGTCGGGGCGGGCATCCAAACCGGGCGGCGCGCGGCGAGCCGGTCGTACCGCTCGTGGCGGCCAACGTGATTTACGGGCTGCTCGCCGATGAGCGGCTTACTTTCCACCCGGACGCCAGAGATCAACTTCCCATGCGGACGGCGAGGGGAGCCTCCGGCCCATCGATTTTGTCCGATAGGACCCACTAGCGCTGTCGCCCGGAGCGGGTATGGTGGTCGATGTGCGAGTCGCGGCCGCGGGGTGGAGGCCGACCATCAAGGTTACGCACAGTGATCAAGGGGGGTCGGGTCAGAGATCGCCCGGGCCGTTGAGGCGAAATGTGCTGAAGGTCGTAACAGGCGTTTGATGAATTGCCCACCCCACCGGCAGGCTCGTGATCTGGCGCGGCGCGGATGGTGGCAGCGGTCCGAACGGCGGAACGTCGTCGCCGCCCGGCCCGATGGTGTCCTCACCGCTTTTCTGCCTACCCCGGGGTATGGCACGATCGTGGAACCTCCACCATCCCTGTGACACTTCCCCGACAGGAGCAAACATGTCTGGTCGAAGCCTGGGCCGACTGGTCGGCTCGCTCCTCGTGCTGGCCGCCGTTCTCGGTGGACTGTTCGGCAGCGACCTCTCCGGCTCGGAGGCTGTTCAGATGACAGACGTCGTCTGGGGTGCCGGCACCCTCCGGTAGTTCGACGCCGTCGGCGGTGACGACGTCACCTGCTGACGACTTCTCGCAGAGGGAGCGGTATGGCGAGGCGTGACCAACGACGGAAGTCCACGGACCACGCCTGGCTCATCACCGGTCCACTGGCGCTGATCGCGGTCGTTTGTTCCACTGCGATCAGCGTCGTCTCTGACGAGCCCTTCGGCGACTGGGGGCTCGCGTTCCTGATCTTCCTGGCGATGGCGGGCATCAGCATCCCGGTGCTGAACTTCGTCGTCCGGCGGCAGTCCGTGGGCGTCACGCTCACCGAGATCCCGCTGGTGGTGGCTCTCTTCTTCCTGCCACCACTCACCGTGGTGCTGATCTATACGCTCGCCGCGCTGATCTGGAGCATCTACCAGCGGTTCTCGCCGGCCAAGTTCTGGTTCAACGTCGCCCGGGCCGCCGGCGCCACGTCGCTGGCCAGCCTGCTCCTCCAGGGCCTGCCGCCTCTGAAGGGCGTGGGACCGGGAACGTGGGGCAGTCTGTTCCTCGCGGTCAACGTGATCACTCTGGTCAGCCTGGTCTCGGTGGTCGGCGTCCATGTGCTCCTCCAGGGTTGGCAGGCGGGCCGGGAAGCGCTGCGGACCACTCCGTCCGTGTTGCTGACCACGTCGATCAACGCCTCGGTCGGGCTCCTGGTCCTGATCGCCCTGAAGACCACCTGGTGGTCCGCCCTGCTGCTGGCGGCTCTCTTCTCGGCCCTCGTCCTGGTCTACCGGTCCTACGCGCAGTTCTTCCGCCAGCACCGCACGTTGACCGGGATGTACGACCTGTCCCGGCTGATCACCACCAGCGGCGCCGACGGGGACCTGGCCGACGTCCTGCTCGACCGGGTCCGCGCCCTGATGCAGGCCGAGTACGCGACGCTCTGGCTCCCCGCGCAGGGCCGTCATCCCGAGGTGCTGTTGACCGCCAAGGTCGACGCGTCCGGGCTGCTCGACGTCGCGCCCACTCCGGCACTGCTCCGCGAGCAGGCGCGGAGCCTGGGTAAGACCGTGTCCATGGGGCGGCTGCTCGGGGACGAGACGGAGCTGCGCGGTGAGATCAGCGCCCGTCAGATCAAAGACGTGATCGTCGTGCCGCTCCGGTCCGGACAGGCGGTGATCGGCACCCTCGAGGTGGCCAACCGGCTGAGCGACATCGGCCACTTCACCCCCGGCGACATTCCGATCTTCGAGACCGTCGCGGCGCACGCCGCGGTTGCGCTGGAGAACTCCCGACTGGTCGACCGGCTGCGCCACGACGCGTACCACGACGCGTTGACCAGGCTGCCCAACCGCCGGCGGATCACCGGCGCGCTCGACGAGTCGGTCAAGATCCGGGCACCCGGTGAGGTGGTGGCGCTGCTCCTCTTCGACGTCGACGGGTTGCGTCAGGTCAACGAGTCGCTCGGCCACGCCGCCGGCGACAAGGTCCTCGCCGAGGTGGCCGACCGGCTCCGCGCGTCGGCGCCGTCGTCGGCGCTGGTCGGGCGCGCCGGGGGCGACGAGTTCCTGGTGACGATGCGGCTGGAGAGCGCCGAGGCGGCCCTGGACCTGGCGGCCCAACTGCGGGAACAGATCCGCGACGAGATGGTCTTCGACGCGCTCACCCTGGACGTCGACACCGCGGTCGGGGTCGCCGTCCACCCCGACCACGGCAGTGACGCGGCGACCCTGCTGCAACGGGTGGACCTGGCCGCCACGGCGGCGAAGTCGGTCCCCGGCGGCGTGCAGCTGTTCAACCCGGCCCTGGAGTCCCGGTCGCTGCGCCGGCTCGGCCTCGCCGGCGATCTGCGCCGGGCGCTGGACGACGGCGCGCTGGAGGTCTACTTCCAGCCCAAGGTCACCCTGCGGGAACGCCGGTTGGTCGGGGTGGAGTGCCTGGCCCGCTGGGAGCACCCGGCCCACGGCACGGTCGCCCCGGAGGACTTCGTCGCGGTGGCCGAGCACACCGGCCAGCTCGGCCGGCTCACCGAGGTGGTGCTCCGGGAGGGGCTGCGGCGCAGCCGGGACTGGGCGCAGGCCGACCAGCCACTGTCCGTCGCGGTCAACCTCAGTCCGCGTACGCTCACCGACCAGCACTTCCCCGATCTCGTCCAGGACCTGCTCACCGAGTACGGGGTGGCGCCGCAGCGGCTCACCCTGGAGATCACCGAGGCCGGCGTGCTCGACGGCACGGACCGGCCGATCCCCACTCTGCGCCGACTGCGTGACCTGGGCGTACGGCTCTCGGTGGACGACTTCGGCACGGGCGACTCGTCCCTGGCCCACCTGCGCCGGTTGCCGGTGCACGAGGTGAAGGTCGACCGCTCCTTCGTGCAGGGCATGGCCACCGACCCGGGGGACCTCGCCATCGTGAACGCGGTGGTCACCCTGTCCCAGCAGTTCGGCCTGGCCGTGGTCGCCGAGGGGGTGGAGAGCGAGCTGACGCTGGAGCTGCTCCAGGACATCGGGTGCGAGATCGGGCAGGGCTTCCTCTTCAGCCGGCCCCTGCCGTACGAGCGGCTGGAGGCCTGGTTCGGTGCCCAGCTCGACCCGGAGACGATCTCCGCGACGGAGCTGCCGCGCCTGCGTGTCGTGCCCTGACCTGGGCAGATTCCCGTGCGGGGGATCCGATTTCACCTCGGGGGCGGGGCCGTGTACTCTTACCTCTGCGCGCCCCACGGGGAGATCGCGCAGGCCCCCTTAGCTCAGTCGGCAGAGCGTCTCCATGGTAAGGAGAAGGTCTACGGTTCGATTCCGTAAGGGGGCTCGAGGGTCGCTGGACCCACCGCGGCGGTGTAGCTCAGATGGCAGAGCAAGCGGCTCATAATCGCTGTGTCGCCGGTTCAAGTCCGGCCACCGCTACTCTCGTCCTCCGGGCGCGTAACCCGGTGGTCGGTGGGATGGGCGCCACAGGCGCCCACTTTGCATGTCCGCGTCGTCAGCGCGTAGTCTGGCGCGCTGTAGTGGTAATCCGTTAGCGAGGAAGGCACTCCGCCGTGGCGAAGGCGACCGATGTCCGGCCGAAGATCACTTTGGCGTGTGTGGAGTGCAAGGAGCGCAACTACATCACGCGCAAGAACCGTCGTAACGACCCGGACCGCATCGAGCTGAAGAAGTTCTGCCCGCGCGATGGTCGGCACACGGTCCACCGCGAGACCCGCTGACCTCCGGCCGGCTCCGCCCGGCCACCCGAAGCTTCTCCGATCGCCGATCTGACCGGCCGGCGCGGCCACCCGCCGCCGCCGACCGCCCAGGTCGGCGATCGCGCTTTCCGTGTAGGTTCGCGGCATGTCCCTGGACCCGTCCTACGTCGGCCGGACCTACCCGCCGACCGCCCCCTACCAGGTGGGCCGAGAGAAGATCCGCGAGTTCGCGACCGCCATCGGCGCCACCGACCCGGCCCACCACGACCCGGAGGCCGCCCGCGCGCTCGGGCACCCGGACGTCGTGGCCCCGCCGACCTTTCCCTTCGTGATCACCATGGCCGCCACCCGGCAGATCATCGACGACCCGGCGCTGGGCGTGGACTACAGCCGCGTCGTGCACGGCGACCAGCGGTTCGCGTACGCCCGGCCGGTGGTGGCCGGCGACGAGCTGGTCTGCGTCAACACCATCGAGGACATCACCACCCGGGGCGGGCACGGCTTCCTGACCACCCGCACCGACGTCACCACGGCCACCGGCGAGCCGGTGGTCGCCGTCTGGTCAAAGCTCGTCGTACGCGGGGAGGCCTGAGATGGAGCTGGCACCCAGGACGTTCCGGGTGACCCGCGCGGACCTGGTCCGCTACGCCGGCGCCTCGGGCGACTTCAACCCGATCCACTGGAGCGACCGGACCGCCACCAAGGTGGGCCTGCCCGGAGTCATCGCCCACGGCATGTTCACCATGGCCCTGGTCGGCCGGGCGGTCACCGACTGGGCCGGCGCGCCGGACGCGGTCGTCGACTACGGGGTCCGGTTCACCCGGCCGGTCGTGGTGCCCGACGACGACCACGGCACCGAGATCGAGGTGACCGCGGTGGTCCGCGAGGTCGGCGAGGACGGGCTCACCCAGCTCGACGTGACCGCCACCTGCCAGGGGGAGAAGGTGCTCTCCCAGGCGCGGGCGACCATCCGGCCGGCCCGCTGACCGGTGTCCGACCCGCCCGGGGACGCGTGATGGGCAGACCGGTTGGGAAAGTCGGGCGGCTACCCGTACACTGGTCCGCCGTGGGGCAAGTGACCCCTGCCCGGCCGTGTGTGGCCGGGTGGGGCGAGTGTTGCCGCACAGGGGTGTAGCTCAATTGGCAGAGCAGCGGTCTCCAAAACCGCAGGCTGCAGGTTCAAGTCCTGTCACCCCTGCGCCTCAGGCCTGACCGTTCCCGTGGGTCGCGCCGCCGAGACGGCGGCGTCCGGCCCGTGGTGGTGGCATCGGCGGGGTGGTTCCGAGGCATCGGGCCCCTGGTCGATCCGCCGGCCGCGGCCCGTCGCGGGACGGTTGGTCCGGCCGGCGTGACCAACGCCGCGCACGCCGCTCGGCGTGCGAACCCGAGAACCCGCGACGGAGGGCGAAGTGGCCGACAACAAGCGGCGCGGCGAGGACGCCGGCGACGACCGTCTGAACGACGAGGTCGTCGACGACGTGGCCGGCGACGACGACGCCACCGGCGCGGACGAGCCGGTTTCCCGGGGTGGCACCGCGACGCGGTCCCGGGCCCGGGCCGAGTCCGCCGACAGCCGGCCGAAGACCCGGTCGGAGACCGACCGAGTGGGTCTGTTCGGCCGCATCGCCCGGTTCTTCCGCGAGGTCGTCGCCGAACTGCGTAAGGTCATCTGGCCGACCCGCAAGGAGTTGCTGACCTACACGGCCGTGGTGATCGTCTTCGTCGCGGTGATGCTGACGATCGTGGGTGTTCTGGACTACGGCTTCGCCGAGGGCGTGCTGTGGGTCTTCGGCAACCCCAGCTGACCGGCTCCCCGAAGCCGATAGTTACGGAAGTGAGCGAGCGTGCCTGAGTACGACGAGACCGCCGGACCCGTGGACGAGCAGTCCACGGTGGCGACGGCGGCGGACGACGAGTCGGTCGAGGCCGCCAGCGAGCCGGAGTTCCCGACCACCGAGCCCGCTCCGGACGAGGACTACGACCCGGTCGCCGAGCTGCGCCAGAAGCTGCGCTACGCGCCGGGCGACTGGTACGTGGTGCACTCGTACGCCGGCTACGAGAACAAGGTCAAGACCAACCTCGAGACCCGGATCACCAGCCTCGACATGGAGGACTACATCTACCAGGTCGAGGTGCCGACCCGGGAAGAGGTAGAGGTCAAGAACGGCAAGCGGTCGCAGGTCCAGGCGAAGGTCTTCCCGGGCTACATCCTGGTCCGGATGGAGCTGACCGCCGAGTCCTACTCCTGCGTCCGCAACACGCCGGGTGTCACCGGCTTCGTCGGGGCGACCGACCGGGCCGACCGGCCGGCGCCGCTCTCGCTGGACGAGGTGCTCAAGTGGCTGGCCCCGGCGGTGGAGACCGAGCAGAAGAAGGCCAAGCCCGAGGTCAAGGTCCTCGACTTCGAGGTCGGTGACTCGGTCACCGTCACCGACGGCGCCTTCGCCTCCCTGCCGGCGACGATCAGCGAGATCAACGCCGACCAGCAGAAGCTCAAGGTGCTGGTGTCGATCTTCGGTCGGGAGACCCCGGTCGAGCTGAACTTCAACCAGGTCTCCAAGATCTGATTCCGGTCGCCGGCGGTGGGTTCGTCCCACCGCCGGCGCGGCCGTTTCCGCGGGCGTCCGACCTCGGCCGACGGGCGGAGTTCGGCCTGCGCTACTCTTGAGAGTCGCTGCCCTCGCGCCGCGCTGACCGTGCGCGCCCCGAGGGGGTGTCGATGAGCACCTTTCCCAGTTCCAAGCCCCAGGAAGAGACATGCCTCCGAAGAAGAAGCTCGTCAAGACGTTCACGCTTCAGCTGCCGGCGGGCCAGGCCACCCCGGCGCCGCCGGTCGGCCCCGCGCTCGGCCAGCACGGCGTGAACATCATGGAGTTCTGCAAGTCCTACAACGCGCAGACCGAGTCGCAGCGGGGCGACATCGTCCCCGCCGAGATCAGCGTGTACGAGGACCGGTCCTTCACCTTCGTGCTGAAGACCCCGCCCGCCGCCCGGCTGCTGATCAAGGCCGCCGGTGTGCAGAAGGGCTCGGGCGTCCCGCACACCCAGAAGGTCGGCTCGGTCACCCGCGCCCAGCTGCGCGAGATCGCCGAGAAGAAGATGGCCGACCTCAACGCCAACGACCTCGACCAGGCCGAGAAGATCATCGCCGGCACCGCCCGGTCGATGGGTCTGACCGTCAGCGACTGACGTCGGCACCACAGCCTGATCCCGTTCGTGGGAGGGCGCGCGAACGCCGCGGCCCGCCAGAGACCACAGGAGTAACCAGAACATGCAGCGCAGCAAGAGCTACCGCAAGGCCGCCGACGTCATCGACCGGTCCAAGCTCTACACCCCCGCCGAGGCCGTGAAGCTGGCCAAGGAGACCACCAACGTCAAGTTCGACGCCACGGTCGAGGTCGCGATGCGCCTCGGCGTCGACCCCCGCAAGGCGGACCAGATGGTCCGCGGCACGGTCAACCTGCCGCACGGCACCGGTAAAACCGCCCGCGTGATCGTCTTCGCCGCCGGCGCGAAGGCCGAGGAGGCCGCCGCGGCGGGTGCCGACGAGGTGGGCACCGACGAGCTGGTCGCCCGGATCCAGGGTGGTTGGCTGGACTTCGACGCGGCGATCGCCACGCCGGACCAGATGGCCAAGATCGGCCGGATCGCGCGGATCCTGGGCCCGCGCGGCCTGATGCCGAACCCGAAGACCGGCACGGTGACCATGGACGTCACCAAGGCGGTGCAGGACATCAAGGGCGGCAAGATCACCTTCCGGGTGGACAAGCACTCGAACCTGCACCTGATCATCGGCAAGGCGTCCTTCTCCGAGACCCAGCTGGTCGACAACTACGCGGCCGTGCTGGACGAGGTGCTGCGGGCCAAGCCGTCCGCGGCGAAGGGCAAGTACCTCAAGAAGGTCACCCTCACCACCACGATGGGCCCGGGTGTCCCGGTCGACCCGAACCTGGTGAAGAACCTGACGGAGGCCTCGGCCGAGAGCTGAGCCACCGACCCGGACGGGGCGTCGCCACAGTTGTGGCGGCGCCCCGTCTCGTTTTCGGTGTGGCAGGCTCGTCCCATGCGGCTTGAGGACGTCTGGCTGCGGTACCGGCGGCGGGGTCCGTGGGTGCTGCGGGGTGTGGACGTACGGATCGGTGCGGGTGAGGTCGCCGTCGTGCTCGGCCGCAACGGGGTCGGCAAGTCGACGCTGCTCCAGGTCGCCGCGGGGGTGCTCCGGCCGGCCCGCGGGCGGGTCGTCGACCGCCCGGCGCGGGTGGGCTGGGTTCCCGAGCGCTTTCCGGCCGATCAGCCCTTCACGGTGACGCACTACCTGACCGCGATGGGCCGGATGGCCGGGCTGACCGCGTCGGCGGCCGACCACGCGGTGAGCGCCTGGACCGAGCGGCTCGGCCTCACCCGGTTCCGCGGCGTCCGGCTGCCCGAGTTGTCCAAGGGGACCGCCCAGAAGGTCGGTCTCGCCCAGGCGATGCTCCGCCCGCCCGGCCTGCTGGTCCTCGACGAGCCCTGGGAGGGGCTCGACGCCGGGGCCCGCGAGCTGGTCCCCGAGCTCATCGACGAGGTGCGGGCCGGTGGCGGTGCGGTCCTGGTCAGCGACCACCGGGGCGAGGTCGCCCGCGTGCCCGGTGCCCGCCGCTGGATGGTCGCCGACGGCCTGGTGACGGAGGAGACGCCCGCCGGGGCGGAGGCGTTCGCCGTGGTCGAGGTCGCGGTGCCGGCCATGCGGGTCGCCGACGCCGTCGCCCGCCTGCGCGCCGAGGGCCACCACGTGCTGGGCGTACGCCCCGGCGGCCCGCCCGCCGCCACCGACGCCGGCCTGGACGGCCCGGAGGCCGGCGCCGGTGTCGCCGTGGACGTCCCGCCCGCCGGCAGCGATGTCGCAGTGGACCTTCCGTCCGGTGCCACGGACGTCGGCCTGGACGGCCCACGGGCCGGCGCCGACGTCGCCCTCGACGGCCCGCACGTGGACGACCCGGCCGGGGCCGGCCGGTGACCGCCCTGCTCCGGCTGAGACTGGCCGGCTTCCTGCGGACCGGGCGGGCGGTCGCGCCACTCCTCACCGGCCTGGTCGCGCTCGGCATCCTGTACGGCGGGGGCCGGGCCCAGCCGGCGGAGGCGTACGGGGTCTCGGCGGTGGTCCTCTTCCCGGTGCTCGCCTGGCAGACGAAGGTGCTGCTGGACGTCGAGCCGGACGGGCAGCGCCGGCTGGCCCAGGTGACGGTCGGCGCCGGGCGGGAGCGGGCGGCCGGCCTGCTCGCCGCCACCGTTGCCGCGCTCGGCACGGTCGCCGTCGCGCTGGTCTTCCCGTGGCTGGTCGGTGGGGTCACCGGTCCGGTCGAGCCGGGTCACCGCCCGGTGGGCGTGGGCATCGCGCTGGGGCTGTGGGCGCACCTGCTGGCCGTACCCCCGTCGGTGGTGCTGGGGGCGTTGGCCAGCCGCGCCGTCACCCGTAGCGCCGGTTACGGCGTGGCGGTGCTGGCCCTCGGCGGGGTCGGCGCGGTCGTGCTCGGCCTGACCGGCTCGGTCGCGCCCTGGCTGGTGCCGCCGATCATGGCGACCGCCCGGGCCACCGCGGGCGACACGCCGGCGGCTACTGTGACGCTGCTCACTCTCTGGGCGGCGGGGTGGAGCGCGGTCGCTGCCGTGGGCTACCTGTGGTGGCGCCGGTCGCGGGCGTGAGCGGGCCCACGCGGGGGGCGATTTGCTGCTCACGCGACGTGTCGCGTAACCTTGGGACGAAGTTCCACCCAGAGACCGCTGGTCACCGTGCCCCGGCACGGTCGAAGGTCCCGCGACGACGGGCGACCCGCGCAGGGCGGTAAGCGAAAATCGGTGGTGTCCATGGTCCGCCGACCATGGTCGTCCGGCCGGCCCTCGCCCCGTGCGCCCTGCGCCGGGGCTTTTCTCGTTGTCGCGCTTCCTGAGCTGCCGTCGTGAGCGACCGCTTCCGACGGCGACCAGCCTCGAGCAACGAGAGAGGAGGGACATGGCGGACAAGCCGATCCGGGCCGACAAGGCCACGGCCGTCGCCGAGCTGACCGAGAGCTTCCGCAACGCGGGGGCGACCGTGCTGACCGAGTACCGCGGTCTGACGGTTTCCCAGCTCACCCAGCTGCGGCGCTCGCTCGGCAAGGAGACCAGCTACACCGTCGCGAAGAACACGCTCGCGAAGCGTGCCGCGACGGACGCGGGCATCTCCGGCCTCGACGAGCTGTTCACCGGTCCTACCGCGCTGACTTTCGTTTCGGGCGACGTCGTCGAGGCGGCGAAGGGCCTTCGCGACTTCGCGAAGGCCAACCCGAAGCTCGTCATCAAGGGCGGTGTCTTCGAGGGCAAGGCCATTTCCGCGGCCGAGGTCACGAAGCTCGCCGACCTGGAGTCCCGTGAGGTGCTGCTGGCCAAGCTGGCCGGCGCGATGAAGGGCAACCTGAGCAAGGCCGCGGCCCTGTTCCAGGCCCCGCTGTCGAAGACCGCCCGCCTGGCGGCGGCCCTGCAGGACAAGCGCGAGAAGGAGGGCGCCGAGGCGGCCTGAGGCCCTCCGGCGACCCAGTTCAGTCTTCAGTAACTTACGTTGGAAAGGACGCCAGACATGGCGAAGCTCAGCACCGACGAGCTGCTCGACGCGTTCAAGGAGATGACGCTGATCGAGCTCTCCGAGTTCGTGAAGCAGTTCGAGGAGACCTTCGAGGTCACCGCCGCCGCCCCGGTCGCCGTGGCTGCCGCGGGTGGCGCCCCGGCCGCCGCCGAGGCCGAGCCGGAGAAGGACGAGTTCGACGTCATCCTCGACGCCGACGGTGGCAAGAAGATCCAGGTCATCAAGGTCGTGCGTGAGCTGACCGGCCTGGGCCTCAAGGAGGCCAAGGACCTGGTCGAGGCCGCGCCGAAGCCGGTCCTGGAGAAGGTCAACAAGGAGACCGCCGACAAGGCCAAGGCCAAGCTCGAGGGCGAGGGCGCCAAGGTCACCCTCAAGTGACCTGACGCTCCACCTGCGCGTGTCCGGCTCAGGTGAGCCGGGGCACACACCGCGTCGCGGCGGGCGGCGATCCGACACCGGATCGCCGCCCGTCGTGTTGGTGGCCCCGGTGGCAACGCCTGTGAGCTGGGCGTCCGGGCGCGCCGTACGACCGGACGGCGGCGGGCGACGGCGCGGCGACGGCGGGAAAGACGTCGCCACCCGGGGGTCGGCCCTTGACGTGGCCCCGGGCTGCCAGGCACGCTGACACCAGCAAGACCTTCCGCGCTTGCGACGGCCACCACGCGGGTATTGCAGCGGTCAGCACCACCGGCCGCGGCACCCGAGCGGCCCGACAGGAACGTTGCGTTCCGAGCGGCCCGGTAGAGCCCGGTTTCCGGGGTCCCGAGGCACGTTCCGCAACGACCTGCGGGGTGGGCTGGACAGCGGTTAGCCTCTCGGCTACACTGCTAGTTTGCGCTGCCTTCCGACTAGACCCCTGCTCGGAAATGTCCGTTTGCGGATATTTCTGGTGGGGTCATTGGAGTGCACGCGTACCAGCCGTTCTGCAGCACCGGTCCTCGGAAGGACGCATCTTGGCAGCTTCCCGCCCTGCGAAGACCAGTCGTACGTCGAGCGCTTTCGCTCCCCGCCGAGTTTCATTCGGCAGGATCACCGAACACCTCGAGGTCCCCAACCTCCTCGCCATCCAGAACGAGTCCTTCGACTGGCTCGTCGGCAACGAGGCTTGGCAGGGCCGGTCGGCGGACGACCCGCACGCACGCTCGGGTCTCGCGGAGATCCTCGACGAGATCAGTCCCATTGAGGACTTCTCCGGCACCATGTCGCTCTCCTTCTCGGCTCCGCGCTTCGACGAGGTCAAGGCCTCGATCGAGGAGTGCAAGGAGAAGGACCTCACCTACTGTGCCCCGCTGTTCGTGACCGCGGAGTTCACCAACAACACCACCGGCGAGATCAAGAGCCAGACGGTGTTCATGGGTGACTTCCCGATGATGACGCCGAAGGGCACCTTCATCATCAACGGCACCGAGCGCGTGGTGGTCAGCCAGCTCGTCCGGTCCCCGGGCGTGTACTTCGACAAGCAGCCGGACAAGACCTCCGACCGCGACCTCTCCAGCGTCAAGGTCATCCCGAGCCGGGGTGCCTGGCTGGAGTTCGACATCGACAAGCGCGACACGGTCGGCGTCCGCATCGACCGCAAGCGTCGGCAGGCCGTCACGGTCCTGCTCAAGGCCATCGGATGGTCGGCCGAGCAGATCCGTGAGCGGTTCGGCTGGTCCGAGCTGATGATGACCACGCTCGAGAAGGACCACATCGCCGGCCAGGACGAGGCGCTCCTCGACATCTACCGCAAGCTCCGCCCTGGCGAGCCGCCGACGCGCGAGAACGCCCAGACCCTGCTCGACAACCTCTTCTTCAACCCGAAGCGGTACGACGTCGCCAAGGTCGGTCGATACAAGTTCAACAAGAAGCTCGAAGTGGACGTGCCGATCACCACCGGCACGCTGACCGAGGACGACATCGTCGCCACCGTGGAGTACCTCTGCCGGCTGCACGCCGGTGAGGACGGCTACGAGGCCGACGACATCGACCACTTCGGCAACCGTCGCCTGCGCACCGTGGGCGAGCTGATCCAGAACCAGGTTCGGGTCGGCCTGTCCCGGATGGAGCGGGTCGTCCGCGAGCGGATGACCACGCAGGACGTCGAGGCGATCACGCCGCAGACCCTGATCAACATCCGCCCGGTGGTGGCGGCGATCAAGGAGTTCTTCGGCACGTCGCAGCTGTCCCAGTTCATGGACCAGACCAACCCGCTGGCGGGCCTGACCCACCGGCGCCGGCTGAGCGCGCTCGGCCCGGGTGGTCTGTCCCGGGAGCGGGCCGGCTTCGAGGTCCGTGACGTGCACCCGTCCCACTACGGCCGGATGTGCCCGATCGAGACGCCGGAAGGCCCGAACATCGGCCTGATCGGCGCGCTGTCCACCTTCGCCCGGGTCAACCCGTTCGGCTTCATCGAGACGCCGTACCGGAAGGTCGTCGAGGGTCGGGTCACCGACCAGATCGACTACCTGACCGCGGACGAGGAGGACCGCTTCGTCAAGGCGCAGGCCAACGCGCCGCTGCGGGCCGACGGCTCGTTCGCCGAGGACCGCGTCCTGGTCCGCCGTAAGGGCGGCGAGACCGAGGACGTCCCGCCGGCGGCCGTGGACTACATGGACGTGTCGCCGCGGCAGATGACCTCGGTCGCCACCGCGATGATCCCGTTCCTCGAGCACGACGACGCCAACCGGGCGCTGATGGGCGCGAACATGCAGCGCCAGGCGGTGCCGCTGGTCAAGGCCGAGGCGCCGCTCGTCGGCACCGGCATGGAGTACCGGGCCGCCGTCGACGCCGGTGACGTGGTCGTCGCCGAGGTCGGCGGTGTCATCGAGGACCTGTGCGCCGACTACATCACCGTGCACCAGGACGACGGCCACCGCCGGACGTACCTGCTGCACAAGTTCCGCCGCTCCAACGCCGGCTCCTGCGTCAACCAGAAGCCGGTGGTCTTCGAGGGCGACCGCGTCGAGGCCGGCCAGGTCATCGCCGACGGTCCGTGCACCGACGAGGGCGAGATGGCGCTCGGGCGCAACCTGCTCGTGGCGTTCATGACCTGGGAGGGGCACAACTACGAGGACGCGATCATCCTGTCGCAGCGTCTCGTGCAGCAGGACGTGCTCACCTCGATCCACATCGAGGAGCACGAGGTCGACGCCCGGGACACCAAGCTCGGTCCGGAGGAGATCACCCGCGACATCCCGAACGTCAGCGAGGAGATGCTCGCTGACCTCGACGAGCGCGGCATCATCCGGATCGGCGCCGAGGTCGTCCCCGGCGACATCCTGGTCGGCAAGGTCACGCCGAAGGGCGAGACCGAGCTGACCCCGGAGGAGCGGCTGCTCCGCGCGATCTTCGGTGAGAAGGCGCGCGAGGTCCGGGACACCTCGCTGAAGGTGCCGCACGGCGAGACCGGCACGGTCATCGGCGTGCGTACCTTCTCCCGCGAGGACGGCGACGAGCTGCCTCCGGGCGTCAACGAGCTGGTCCGGGTCTACGTCGCCCAGAAGCGGAAGATCCAGGACGGTGACAAGCTCGCCGGTCGCCACGGCAACAAGGGCGTCATCTCCAAGATTCTCCCGATCGAGGACATGCCGTTCCTCGAGGACGGCACCCCGGTCGACATCGTGCTCAACCCGCTCGGTGTGCCGAGCCGGATGAACATCGGCCAGGTCCTGGAGACCCACCTCGGGTGGGTGGCCAAGACCGGCTGGCAGATCGAGGGCGACGACACCGAGTGGAAGCGTCAGCTCCGCTCGATCGAGGCCCACGAGTCCGAGCCGGACACCAACGTGGCCACGCCGGTCTTCGACGGTGCCCGCGAGGAGGAGATCTCCGGTCTGCTCGCGTCGACCCTGCCCAACCGGGACGGCAACCAGCTGATCGGTTCCAGCGGCAAGGCGCAGCTGTTCGACGGTCGCTCCGGCGAGCCGCTGCCGGACCCGATCGCGGTCGGCTACATCTACATCCTGAAGCTCAACCACCTGGTCGACGACAAGATCCACGCTCGGTCGACCGGCCCGTACTCGATGATCACGCAGCAGCCGCTGGGTGGTAAGGCGCAGTTCGGTGGCCAGCGCTTCGGTGAGATGGAGTGCTGGGCGATGCAGGCGTACGGCGCCGCGTACGCCCTGCAGGAGCTGCTGACGATCAAGTCCGACGACGTTCTCGGCCGGGTGAAGGTCTACGAGGCCATCGTCAAGGGCGAGAACATTCCGGAGCCGGGCATCCCGGAGTCGTTCAAGGTGCTGCTCAAGGAGCTGCAGTCGCTGTGCCTCAACGTCGAGGTGCTCTCCAGCGACGGTGTGGCCCTCGAGATGCGCGAGACCGACGACGAGGTGTTCCGGGCCGCCGAGGAGCTGGGCATCGACCTGTCCCGGCGCGAGCCGAGCTCGGTCGAGGAAGTGTGACGTCGAGGTTCCGGGGGCGGGCGACCGCCCCCGGGGCCCGACCCCGGTGAGCTGCTGGCGCAACAAGCGACGTGTGAGGGATATATAACGTGCTCGACGTCAACTTTTTCGACGAGTTGCGAATTGGGCTGGCGACCGCCGACGACATCCGTCAGTGGTCGCACGGCGAGGTCAAGAAGCCAGAGACGATCAACTACCGCACCCTGAAGCCGGAGAAGGACGGACTCTTCTGCGAGAAGATCTTCGGTCCGCAGCGGGACTGGGAGTGCTACTGCGGTAAGTACAAGCGGGTCCGGTTCAAGGGCATCATCTGCGAGCGCTGCGGCGTCGAGGTGACCCGGTCCAAGGTCCGCCGCGAGCGGATGGGCCACATCGAGCTGGCCGCCCCGGTCACCCACATCTGGTACTTCAAGGGCGTGCCGAGCCGGCTGGGCTACCTGCTGGACCTCGCGCCGAAGGACCTCGAGAAGATCATTTACTTCGCCTCGTACGTCGTGACGAGCGTGGACGCCGAGTCGCGTCACCGTGACCTCTCGACGATCGAGAACGAGATCCTGGCCGAGAAGCGGCAGGCCGAGAACAGCCGCGACTCGGAGATCGAGAAGCGGGCCGCCAAGCTCGAGGCCGACCTGGCCGAGCTGGAGGCCGAGGGTGCCAAGGCGGACGTCCGGCGCAAGGTCAAGGAGGGCGGAGAGCGCGAGATGCGCCAGATCCGCGACCGGGCCCAGCGCGAGATCGACCGCCTGGACGAGGTGCTGGACACCTTCCGCAAGCTCGAGCCGAAGCAGCTGGTCACCGACGAGCTGCTCTACCGCGAGCTGCGGGACCGGTTCGGCGAGTACTTCACCGGCAGCATGGGCGCCGAGGCGATCAAGGCGCTGGTCCAGAACATGGACCTCGACGCCGAGGCGGAGAACCTCCGGGAGACCATCCGCTCCGGCAAGGGGCAGCGGAAGATCCGGGCGCTCAAGCGGCTCAAGGTCGTCGCGGCGTTCCTGAACACCCGCAACTCGCCGCTCGGCATGGTGCTCGACTGCGTGCCGGTCATCCCGCCGGACCTGCGTCCGATGGTGCAGCTGGACGGTGGCCGCTTCGCGACCTCCGACCTCAACGACCTGTACCGCCGCGTGATCAACCGGAACAACCGGCTCAAGCGGCTGATCGACCTCGGCGCGCCCGAGATCATCGTCAACAACGAGAAGCGGATGCTGCAGGAGGCCGTCGACGCGCTGTTCGACAACGGCCGCCGCGGCCGGCCGGTCACCGGCCCGGGTAACCGTCCGCTGAAGTCGCTGTCCGACATGCTCAAGGGCAAGCAGGGTCGGTTCCGGCAGAACCTGCTGGGCAAGCGCGTCGACTACTCCGGCCGTTCGGTCATCGTGGTCGGTCCGAAGCTCAAGCTGCACCAGTGCGGCCTGCCCAAGCAGATGGCGCTGGAGCTGTTCAAGCCGTTCGTTATGAAGCGGCTGGTCGACCTCAACCACGCGCAGAACATCAAGTCCGCCAAGCGGATGGTCGAGCGGCAGCGGCCGGTCGTGTGGGACGTGCTGGAAGAGGTCATCGGCGAGCACCCGGTGCTGCTCAACCGGGCGCCCACCCTGCACCGTCTGGGCATCCAGGCCTTCGAGCCGCAGCTGGTCGAGGGCAAGGCGATCCAGATCCACCCGCTGGTCTGCACCGCGTTCAACGCCGACTTCGACGGTGACCAGATGGCGGTGCACGTGCCGCTGTCCGCCGAGGCCCAGGCCGAGGCGCGGATCCTGATGCTGTCGTCGAACAACATCCTCAAGCCGGCCGACGGCAAGCCGGTCACCATGCCCACCCAGGACATGGTCATCGGCCTCTACCACCTCACCCACCTCACCCCGGGTGGGACGGGCGAGGGCCGGGCGTTCAGCTCGGACGCCGAGGCGCGGATGGCGTACGACGGTGGCGAGCTGCACCTGCAGACTCCGGTGAAGATCCGGCTGCGCGGCATCGTCGGGGTCGACAACGGCGCCGGCGCCGAGCCGTGGACCGCCCCGGAGGGCTGGGTCGAGGGCGAGCCGCTGACCGTGGAGACCACGCTCGGCCGGGTCCTGTTCAACGAGACGCTGCCCCCGGGCTACCGCTTCGTGAACTACGAGATCCGCAAGGGCCAGCTCTCCGCGATCGTCAACGACCTCGCCGAGCGCTTCCCGAAGGTGGCCCTCGCGGCCACCCTCGACGGGCTCAAGGAGGCCGGTTTCCACTGGGCCACCTGGTCCGGCGTGACGATCGGCATGGAGGACGTCATCGCTCCGCCGCGCAAGGCGGAGATCCTGGAGCGGTACGAGAAGGAAGCCGACCGGATCGACAAGCAGTACCAGCGTGGTCTGATGACCGCCGAGGAGCGCCGCGGCGAGCTCATCGAGATCTGGACCAAGGCGACCAACGAGGTCGCCAAGGAGATGGACACCGCGCTGCCGCAGGAGAACCCGCTGTGGAAGATGATCAACTCGGGCGCCCGCGGTAACCTGCTCCAGCTCCGGCAGATCGCGGCTATCCGTGGTCTGGTGGCCAACCCGAAGGGTGAGATCATCCCGCGGCCGATCAAGGCCAGCTACCGGGAGGGTCTGTCCGTGCTGGAGTACTTCATCTCCACGCACGGTGCCCGGAAGGGTCTCGCCGACACCGCGCTGCGGACCGCCGACTCGGGTTACCTGACCCGTCGTCTGGTGGACGTGTCGCAGGACGTCATCATCCGCGAGGAGGACTGCGGCACCGACCGGGCCATCCCGATGCAGATCGGCGAGCGGCTCGACGGCAAGCTGGTCGTGCACGAGCACGCCGAGACCAGCGTGCACGCCCGGACCCTGGCCGACGACATCAAGGGGCCGGACGGCACCGTCGTCGCCGAGCGGGGTCAGGACATCAACTCGATCCTGGTCGACAAGATCGTCGCGGCCGGGGTGGAGACGGTGCGGGTGCGCAGCGTGCTCACCTGCGAGTCGAAGCTGGGCGTCTGCGGTGCGTGCTACGGCCGCTCGCTGCCGACCGGCAAGACCGTGGACGTCGGCGAGGCGGTCGGCATCATCGCCGCCCAGTCGATCGGTGAGCCGGGTACCCAGCTGACGATGCGTACCTTCCACACCGGTGGTGTCGCGGGTGAGGACATCACCCAGGGTCTGCCGCGTGTCCAGGAGATCTTCGAGGCCCGCGTCCCGAAGGGCAAGGCGCCCATCGCCGACACCCCGGGCCGGATCCGGATCGAGGACGGCGAGCGGTCGCGGAAGATCATCGTGGTGCCGGACGACGGCAGCGACGAGATCGTCTACGACAAGATCTCCAAGCGGGTCCGGCTGCGGACCCAGGACGGCCAGCACGTCGAGGTCGGCGAGAAGCTCACCGAGGGCACCATCGACCCGCACGAGCTGCTCCGCATCCTCGGCCCGCGGGCGGTCCAGGTCCACCTGACCCAGGAGGTCCAGGAGGTCTACCGGTCGCAGGGTGTGCTCATCCACGACAAGCACATCGAGATCATCATCCGCCAGATGCTCAAGCGGGTGACGGTCATCGACTCCGGCTCGACCGAGTTCCTGCCGGGCGTGCTGGTCGACCGGGCGCTGTTCGAGTCGGAGAACCGCCGGCTCGTGTCCGAGGGCGGCGAGCCCGCGGCGGGTCGCCCGGTGCTGATGGGTATCACCAAGGCCTCGCTGGCCACGGACTCCTGGCTGTCGGCGGCCTCCTTCCAGGAGACCACCCGGGTGCTGACGGACGCGGCGATCCACGCCCGCAGCGACTCGCTGATCGGCCTCAAGGAGAACGTGATCATCGGTAAGCTCATCCCGGCCGGTACCGGCATCAGCAAGTACCGCAACGTCCGGGTGGAGCCGACCGAGGAGGCGAAGGCCAAGGTCTACTCGATGACCGGCTACCCCGAGACCGACTACGGGTTCGGGCCGGCCAGCGGGCAGGCAGTGCCGCTGGACGACTTCGACTTCGGGTCGTACCGCTAAACAGCACGAACGACGAGGCCCCCGGCATCCGCCGGGGGCCTTGTCGCGTCCGGACCGGTACGCGGCCGGCTGCCGGTTCGGCATGATGGGGGTATGACGACCGCACCCGGGCAGGTGCCCGTCGCACCGCAGGAGACGCGTCACCCGTTGGACCCCGATCCGGCCCGCGCGACGAAGGCCAGGGCGGTGTTCGCGCTCGGGCTGATGGCGGCGCTGACCGGGCTGTTCGTCGGCGGGGTGGTCCCGGCCACGGTGGCGCTGTACCTCGCCCGCCAGGCGCGCCGGGAGGCGTTCGCCTCGGGGGGTTTCCTGACCGGCGCGGGCTGGCTGCGGCGGGGGGAGCGGTTGGCCTGGACCGGCCTGGCGCTGGTCGCGGTCAGCCTGGTGGCCGTGGCGGTGATCGCGGTGGTCCGGCTGGCCGAGGCGCCGTTCGGGCACGACTACCCGTCGAATGTCGACTGACCGCCAGCGGAGCGTGCGCGCCCCGCGCGGACGGGGTGCGGCCCGGCGGTAGCCTGGCCGGTGTCCGTCGCGTCGGTGGCGGCCTGTCGAGGAGGAGGAACCCGTGACGGAACCGGCGCGGCCCCCGTCGGGTGACCCCACGCGGCCGTCCGACGTCCCGGACGCCAACTCGCCCGACCCCGCGCAATCCGATCCGATCGGGCGCCCGCCCGCCGATCCCACCTCGCCCGCACCGACTCCGGCCGCACCACCGCCCGGTCCCGAGTCGCCTCCGGCCGCCGGAGCCGCACCGTCGCCCGCACCCGCTACTCCCGGCGCCCCGAGCTGGGGCGCGCCCACCGGGCCGTCGCCGGCGCCGGACTGGGGCGCCCCCGTGCCGGGCTGGGGCGGCGCCGCCGCCCCGCCGTCGGCGCCGGGCGCACCGGCGTCGCCGGGCTGGGGTCCACCGCCCGGGCCCGCCGGCTGGAGTCCGCCCGCGGGGCCGGCCGCTCCGGGTGTGCCCACGGCATCGGGTGCGCCGGGATCACCGGGCTGGGGACCGACGCCGGGACCGCCCGGCTGGGGAGCGCCGCCGGCGTCGCCCGGTCACGGCACGCCGCCCGCGGTTCCCGCCGGCTGGGGCACGGCGCCCGGAGCCTTTGGCGCTCATGGAGGCTGGGGCACGGCGCCCGGAGCTTACGGAGCCCACGGGGGTTGGAGCGCGCAGCCCGGACGGCACCTGCCACCCCCGCCCACCGACGCCGAGCGCCTGCCGCCGAAGCGGATCGAGCCGGTGCCCGGCACCCCGTACGGCGTGGTGCACCTCGACGTGCCGCCGGTCACGTCCGGGCTGGCCGTGGGCGCGCTGGTGGCGGGCATCGTGTCGATCCTGGTGTCGGTCCTGGTCATCTGCTTCGGGGCGATCGGATCGGGCGGGACCGGGGTCTGGGCCGCCGGCGCGTTCACCGTGCTCAGCGGGCTGACCGGCGCCGGGGCGATCGTGGCCGGGCTGATCGGTCTGCGACAGATCCGCCGCCCGGCGGCGCCACCCGCGGTGCGGTTCACCGGTCGCGGGCTGGCCGTCTCCGGGATCAGTTGCGGCGGTGCGGGCCTGCTGCTCAGCCTGCTCGGTCTCGGCCTGGCCCTGCTGCTCTCGCTGACCTGACCGCGCACCGGAGTCACCGGGGTCTGCGCGGCGGGGAGCCCGCTCGCCCGGGCCGGCGCGGCGTGACCAGCGTCACTCCGTCTCTCGGGTGCGGGTGACCGTGGGGTCGCCGGGGTGCGGCGGGACGGTGACGCGGAGGGGGCGGTCCGACTCGGCACCCGGCGACCCGGACGACCGGATCGGGGCTCGCGGGGCCGGTGGGGTCCGCCTGACGGGGCCGACGGGCCGTACCGCGCCGAAGCCGGTACACTTGTATCCGTAGGTGCCCATCAGGGGCGCGCAGGCGGGACAGACCCCCGACGGCCGCGGCGGCGTGGTTCGACGGACCATTCCGTTTTGACCTGGGCGGCTGTGGTAGGTAACCTTTCCCCTTGTGCCCGGGCCCGCCCGGGCAACTCGTGCGTGCGCTGGTTCCGGTGATCCGGAGATCGAGCGGCAGCACGGCACAAGCCAAAGATCCGGCCCGGGGCGACCCGCGTGCCGGTGACAGACCCCGGTACGCGCGCGAGCGTCGGCGCCGGGACCGTGATCTGGGCGACACGCCCGACCGCGGGTGCCGGGACCTCCACCAGGTGGCCCTGGCTGGAATGTAGGAGAGCCGTCCACCAGGTCGGCTAACGAGCAGACGGCGCGGCCGCGACAGCGGCCGAAGGGAGCGGAGAAACCCGGTGCCCACGATCCAGCAGCTGGTCCGAAAGGGCCGCCAGGCCAAGACGACCAAGACCAAGACCCCGGCGCTGAAGGGTTCCCCACAGCGGCGCGGCGTGTGCACCCGCGTGTACACCACCACCCCGAAGAAGCCGAACTCGGCGCTCCGCAAGGTCGCTCGTGTCAAGCTCAGCAGCCAGATCGAGGTGACCGCCTACATCCCGGGCGTCGGTCACAACCTGCAGGAGCACTCGATCGTGCTCGTCCGTGGCGGCCGTGTGAAGGACCTGCCAGGCGTGCGGTACAAGATCGTCCGCGGTTCGCTGGACACCCAGGGTGTCCGCAACCGTAAGCAGGCGCGCAGCCGTTACGGCGCGAAGAAGGAGAAGAGCTGACATGCCGCGTAAGGGACCCGCTCCGCGGAAGCCGCTGGTCGCTGACCCGGTGTACAACTCGCCGTTGGTCACCCAGCTGGTGAACAAGATCCTGCTGCGCGGCAAGCGCCAGCTCGCCGAGCGCATCGTGTACGCCGCCCTGGAGGGCTGCCGCGAGAAGTCCGGCACCGACCCGGTCGTCACGCTGAAGCGCGCGATGGACAACGTCAAGCCGACCCTCGAGGTCCGCAGCCGCCGCGTCGGTGGCGCGACCTACCAGGTGCCGGTCGAGGTCCGTCCGGCCCGCGCGACCACCCTCGGTCTGCGCTGGCTGGTGACGTACTCCAAGGCCCGTCGCGAGAAGACCATGGTCGAGCGGCTGATGAACGAGCTGCTGGACGCGAGCAACGGTCTGGGTGCCGCCGTCAAGCGGCGCGAGGACACGCACAAGATGGCCGAGTCCAACAAGGCCTTCGCGCACTACCGCTGGTAACACCCTGGTTCCGGCGCCGGACCGGCGCCGGAACCGCCACCAGTTGAGTCGAGACGACGATAAGTAGGGATTGAAGTGGCCGCCGCAGACGCGCTCGCCAACGTACGCAACATCGGCATCATGGCGCACATCGATGCCGGTAAGACCACGACCACCGAGCGAATCCTGTTCTACACCGGTATCACGTACAAGATCGGTGAGGTCCACGAGGGCGCTGCCGTCATGGACTGGATGGAGCAGGAGCAGGAGCGTGGCATCACCATCACCTCCGCTGCCACCAAGTGTGAGTGGAAGGGCCACACGATCCAGATCATCGACACGCCCGGTCACGTCGACTTCACGGTCGAGGTCGAGCGGTCGCTGCGGGTGCTGGACGGTGCGGTCGCGGTCTACGACGGTGTCGCCGGCGTGGAGCCGCAGACGGAGAACGTCTGGCGTCAGGCCGACAAGTACCACGTCCCGCGGATGTGCTTCGTCAACAAGCTCGACCGGACCGGTGCCGACTTCTTCCGCTGCGTGCAGATGATGGTCGACCGGCTCAACGCCACCCCGCTGGTGCTCCAGATCCCGATCGGGACCGAGGCCAACCACATCGGCGTCATCGACCTGATCGGCATGCGCGCCCTCACCTGGCGCGGGGAGACCCAGAAGGGTGAGGACTACGCGGTCGAGGAGATCCCGGCCGAGCTGGCCGACTCCGCTGCCGAGTGGCGCGAGAAGCTGATGGAGACCCTGGCCGACGTCGACGACGCGGTGATGGAGCGGTACCTGGAGGGCGAGGAGATCGCCGTCGAGGACATCAAGGCCGCCATCCGGCGCGCCACCATCGCCGGCAAGGCCAACCCGGTGCTCTGCGGCTCGGCGTTCAAGAACAAGGGCATCCAGCCGATGCTGGACGCCGTGGTCGACTACCTGCCGTCGCCGCTGGACATCCCGGCGATCGAGGGCACCGCGACCGACGGCGAGACCCCGATGCAGCGGAAGCCGTCCACCTCGGAGCCGTTCTCGGGCCTGGCCTTCAAGATCCAGACCGACAAGCACCTCGGCAAGCTCACCTACGTCCGGGTCTACTCCGGCGTGGTCGAGTCCGGGTCCCAGGTGGTCAACTCCACCAAGGACCGCAAGGAGCGGATCGGCAAGATCTACCAGATGCACGCCAACAAGCGGGAGGAGCGCAGCTCCGCCAAGGCTGGCGACATCATCGCGGTGCAGGGTCTCAAGCAGACCACCACCGGTGACACGCTGTCCGACCCGGCGAACCCGGTCATCCTGGAGTCGATGACCTTCCCGGAGCCGGTCATCGAGGTCGCCATCGAGCCGAAGACCAAGGCCGACCAGGAGAAGCTCAGCACCGCCATCCAGCGGCTGGCCGAGGAGGACCCGACCTTCCGCGTCAAGCTGGACGAGGAGACCGGTCAGACGGTCATCTCCGGCATGGGCGAGCTGCACCTGGACATCCTGGTCGACCGGATGCGCCGCGAGTTCAACGTCGAGGCGAACATCGGTAAGCCGCAGGTGGCGTACCGCGAGACCATCCGCCGCACGGTGGAGAAGGTCGAGTACACCCACAAGAAGCAGACCGGTGGTTCCGGCCAGTACGCCCGGGTGATCGTGAGCCTGGAGCCGCTGCCGCTGGACAACGACTCGCCGACCTACGAGTTCGCGAACGCCGTCACCGGTGGCCGCATCCCCCGGGAGTTCATCCCGTCGGTGGACGCGGGCGCCCAGGACGCCATGCAGTACGGCATCCTCGCCGGCTTCCCGCTGGTGGGTGTCAAGCTGACGCTGCTCGACGGTCAGTACCACGAGGTCGACTCGTCGGAAATGGCATTCAAGATCGCCGGCTCGATGGTGATGAAGGAGGCGGCCCGCAAGGCCGACCCCGCACTGCTCGAGCCGATGATGGCCGTTGAGGTCACCACTCCTGAGGAGAACATGGGTGACGTCATCGGCGACCTCAACTCCCGCCGCGGCATCATCCAGGCGATGGAGGAGCGCAGCGGCGCCCGCATCGTCCGCGCTCTGGTGCCGTTGTCGGAGATGTTCGGCTACGTCGGCGACCTGCGGTCGAAGACCCAGGGCCGGGCGAGCTACAGCATGCAGTTCGACTCCTACGCCGAGGTTCCGCAGAGCGTGGCGAAGGAGATCATCGCCAAGGCGACTGGTGAGTAATCACCTGAGCTGATGGTCCGTGGCCGGTCGCGGGAGGGTCTCCCGCCCGCGACCACCACGGTCGGACCGTGTGAGACCGGGCCTGTAGGCTTCACCGCCGCAGAACCCACAAAAGCTTCCCGGCCGCCAGGCCGGAAAGGCTGTCGACAGAGTCCTAAGCGCCGAACGGCGCGCCGGGCGTACGAACCAAGAAGTCCACAGGAGGACACCAGTGGCGAAGGCGAAGTTCGAGCGGACTAAGCCGCACGTCAACATCGGCACCATTGGTCACATCGACCACGGTAAGACGACGCTGACGGCGGCCATCACCAAGGTCCTGCACGACCAGTTCCCGGACCTGAACCCGTACACGCCGTTCGACGAGATCGACAAGGCGCCGGAGGAGAAGGCCCGCGGCATCACGATCTCGATCGCGCACGTCGAGTACCAGACCGAGGCGCGGCACTACGCGCACGTAGACTGCCCCGGTCACGCCGACTACATCAAGAACATGATCACCGGTGCCGCGCAGATGGACGGCGCGATCCTGGTGGTCGCGGCGACCGACGGCCCGATGCCGCAGACCCGCGAGCACGTGCTGCTGGCCCGCCAGGTCGGCGTGCCGTACATCGTCGTGGCGCTCAACAAGAGCGACATGGTCGACGACGAGGAGCTCCTGGAGCTCGTCGAGCTCGAGGTCCGGGAGCTGCTCTCGTCGCAGGAGTACCCGGGTGACGACCTGCCGGTCGTTCGGGTCTCGGCGCTGAAGGCCCTCGAGGGTGACCCCGAGTGGACCGGCAAGCTGATGGACCTGATGACCGCTGTCGACACCGCGATCCCGCAGCCGGAGCGCGAGACCGACAAGCCGTTCCTGATGCCGATCGAGGACGTCTTCACGATCACCGGTCGTGGCACCGTCGTCACCGGTCGCGCGGAGCGCGGCGTGCTCAAGCCGAACGAGGAGGTGGAGATCGTCGGTATCCGCGAGAAGTCGCAGAAGACGGTCTGCACCGGCATCGAGATGTTCCGCAAGCTGCTCGACGAGGCCCGCGCGGGTGAGAACGTCGGTCTGCTGCTGCGTGGCATCAAGCGCGAGGACGTCGAGCGCGGCATGGTGGTCGTCAAGCCGGGCACCACGACCCCGCACACGGAGTTCGAGGCGACCGTCTACATCCTCTCCAAGGAGGAGGGTGGCCGGCACACCCCGTTCTTCCAGAACTACCGTCCGCAGTTCTACTTCCGGACCACGGACGTCACCGGTGTCGTCACGCTCCCCGAGGGCACCGAGATGGTCATGCCTGGCGACAACACCACCATGTCGGTGAAGCTGATCCAGCCCATCGCCATGGAGGAGAACCTCAAGTTCGCGATCCGCGAGGGTGGCCGCACCGTCGGCGCCGGGTTCGTCACCAAGATCATGAAGTGAGCTGGGTAACCCCGATTAGACCCGCCGCCGGTCGTGCGGCATACTAGTCAGGTTGCGTAACGGCAGTTCGCTGCCCGCGTTCGGTTGATTCCGAACCTCCGGGCGGCAGAGCAGTCGAGCGTGGGGTGGTTGGCGGCCCGGCCGCCAACCACCCTCGCACGGCGTTCAGGTCGCGGTTATCGCGATCGGCGCCTTGACCCACCGCGTGGTCGGAACGCTCCGGAGCCCGGGGCGGAGCCTGGCCCGAGGGCGCGACACGCCCGACCGCGGGGGTCGGCGAAGTGGGCCTGTGCCAGCCGGTACAGGCGCCCGCAACACAGCGGCATCGAGAGAAGGAACAGAAGCCACCATGGCGGGACAGAAGATCCGCATCCGGCTCAAGGCCTATGACCACGAGGTCGTCGACTCCTCGGCTCGGAAGATCGTCGAGACGGTGACGCGTACCGGGGCGCAGGTCGCTGGCCCGGTGCCGCTGCCCACGGAGATCAACCGTTTCTGCGTCATCCGCTCGCCGCACAAGTACAAGGACTCGCGCGAGCACTTCGAGATGCGTACGCACAAGCGGCTGATCGACATCATCGACCCGACCCCCAAGACGGTCGACTCGCTCATGCGCCTCGACCTGCCGGCTGGCGTCGACATCGAGATCAAGCTGTAGGGACCGGACAAATGGACAGGCAAGTTAAGGGGATCCTGGGCGCCAAGCTCGGCATGACCCAGGTCTGGGACAACAACCGCGTTGTGCCCGTGACCGTGGTCGAGGCCGGCCCGTGCGTCGTCAGCCAGGTTCGTAACGCCGACAAGGACGGTTACGCCGCGGTCCAGCTGGCGTACGGCGCGATCGACCCGCGCAAGGTCAAGAAGCCGATCAGCGGCCACTACGCCAAGGCGGAGGTGGCGCCGCGCCGGCACATCGTCGAGCTGCGCACCAGCGACGCCTCCGACTACTCGCTCGGCCAGGAGGTCACGGTCGAGGAGTTCCCGGTGGGCGTGTCGGTCGACGTGACCGGCCGGACCAAGGGCAAGGGCTACGCCGGCCCGATGAAGCGGCACGGCTTCCACGGTCTGCGCGCCAGCCACGGTGTCGAGCGCAAGCACCGCTCGCCCGGCTCGATCGGCGCCTGCGCCACCCCGGGTCGTGTCTTCAAGGGCACCCGGATGGCGGGCCGGATGGGTGGCGTGCGCTACACCGTCCAGAACCTGACCGTCCAGGCGGTCGACACCGAGAACAACCTCCTGCTCGTCCGTGGTGCCATCCCCGGTCCCAAGGGCGCGCTGGTCCTGGTCCGCACCGCGGCCAAGACCAAGGCGAAGAAGGGCGGTGTGGCCAAGTGACCACCGTTGACGTCCTCACCGTCGAAGGCGCCAAGAGCGGCTCCGTCGAGCTGCCGGCCGACATCTTCGACGCGCAGGCCAACGTCGCGCTGATGCACCAGGTCGTGGTGGCCCAGCTCGCGGCGGCCCGCCAGGGCACGCACAAGGCCAAGACCCGCGGCGAGGTCGCCGGTGGCGGCAAGAAGCCGTACAAGCAGAAGGGCACCGGTCGTGCCCGGCAGGGCTCGATCCGCGCGCCGCAGTTCGCCGGCGGTGGCGTGGTCCACGGCCCGGTGCCGCGCGACTACAGCCAGCGGACCCCGAAGAAGATGAAGGCTGCCGCCCTGCGTGGCGCCCTCTCCGACCGGGCCCGCGCCGGCCAGGTGCACGTCGTCGAGGCGTTCGTCTCGGGCGAGAAGCCGTCGACCAAGGCCGCCCTGGCCACGCTGGCCAAGCTGACCGAGGCCCGCCGGGTCCTGGTCGTGCTGAGCAGCACCGACGAGCTGAACTGGGTGTCGCTGCGCAACGAGCCGCGGGTGCACCTGATCGAAGCCGGCCAGCTGAACACGTACGACGTGCTGGTGGCCGACGACGTGGTCTTCACGAAGGACGCCCTGGACGAGTTCCTGGGCGTGCCCGCCGAGACCACCGAGGAGGGTGGCAAGTGAGCACGATCGCCGACCCGCGCGACATCATCGTGGCGCCGGTCGTCTCGGAGAAGAGCTACAGCGAGCTGAACCGCAACTGGTACACCTTCCTGGTGCACCCGGACGCGAACAAGACCGAGATCAAGATCGCTATCCAGCAGATCTTCAACGTCCGCGTCCTGACGGTCAACACGCTCAACCGCGAGGGCAAGCGCAAGCGGACCCGCACCGGGTTCGGGAAGCGCAAGGACACCAAGCGGGCGATGGTGAAGCTGGCTGACGGTGACCGTATCGAGGCCTTCGGCGGCCCGGTCAGCTGAGGGGTGTAGACAATGGCTATCCGTAAGTACAAGCCGACGACGCCGGGCCGGCGTGGCTCGAGCGTTGCCGACTTCGCCGAGATCACCCGGTCCACGCCGGAGAAGTCGCTGCTGGCTCCGCTGCCGAAGAAGGGCGGACGCAACGCCCACGGCCGGATCACCACGCGCCACCACGGTGGCGGCCACAAGCGCCAGTACCGTCTGATCGACTTCAAGCGGGTCGACAAGGACGGCGTGCCGGCGAAGGTCGCCCACATCGAGTACGACCCGAACCGCACCGCGCGTATCGCGCTGCTGCACTACGCCGACGGCGAGAAGCGCTACATCATCGCGCCGAAGGACCTGAAGCAGGGCGACACCGTCGAGTCGGGTCCGAGCGCGGACATCAAGCCGGGCAACAACCTGCCGCTGCGCAACATCCCGGTCGGTACCACGATCCACAACGTGGAGCTGCGCCCGGGCGGTGGCGCCAAGCTGGCCCGCTCGGCCGGCGTCGGCATCCAGCTGCTCGGCCGTGAGGGCGCGTACGCGACGCTCCGCATGCCGTCCGGTGAGATCCGGCGGGTCGACGTGCGCTGCCGGGCCAGCATCGGCGAGATCGGCAACGCCGACCAGTCGAACATCAACTGGGGCAAGGCCGGCCGCATGCGGTGGAAGGGCAAGCGCCCGACCGTCCGTGGTGTCGCCATGAACCCGGTCGACCACCCGCACGGTGGTGGTGAGGGTAAGACCTCCGGTGGTCGCCACCCGGTCAACCCGCAGGGTAAGCCCGAGGGCCGCACCCGTCGTAAGGGCCAGCCGAGTGACCGGCTGATCGTCCGCCGCCGCTACGCCACCCGCAAGCGCGGCTAACAGGAGAGCTGACTTATGCCTCGCAGCCTGAAGAAGGGCCCCTTCGTCGACGACCACCTGATCAAAAAGGTGGAGACGCAGAACGACAAGGGCACCAAGAACGTCATCAAGACCTGGTCGCGGCGCTCGACGATCATCCCCGAGATGCTCGGGCACACGATCGCGGTGCACGACGGACGCAAGCACGTCCCGGTGTTCGTGACCGAGGCGATGGTCGGGCACAAGCTCGGCGAGTTCGCGCTGACCCGCACGTTCAAGGGTCACGAGAAGGACGACCGGAAGAGCCGTCGGCGCTGACGCCGCGGGCATACGGATAGAGGATCAAGGGGTTACAGCGATGCCAGGAAAGGGCGACGCTCCGGTGCTTCCGGGCGCGCGGGCGGTTGCGCGGCACGTGCGCATCTCGCCGATGAAGGCGCGCCGGGTGGTCAACCTCGTCCGCGGCCTGCCCGCGAAGGAGGCGCTCACGGTGCTGCAGTTCGCGCCGCAGGCTGCGAGCGAGCAGGTGTACAAGGTGCTCGCGAGCGCGATCGCCAACGCGGAGAACAACGAGCGGCTGGACCCCGACGCGCTGCTCGTCAGCGAGGCGTACGTCGACGAGGGCCCGACCATGAAGCGGTTCCAGCCGCGGGCGCAGGGCCGGGCGTACCGGATCCGCAAGCGCACCTGCCACATCACCGTGGCGGTCGAGGCGGTCGCGCCGGCCGCGCCGAGGAAGGCCGCGGCGAAGAAGGCCGCCCCGGCGACGCAGGCCGCACCGGCCGAGACGGAGAGCAAGACGGAGGACGCCGAGTAATGGGTCAGAAGGTTCACCCCACTGGGTTCCGGCTCGGCATCTCGACCGACTGGAAGTCCCGCTGGTTCGCGGACAAGCTCTACAAGGACTACATCGGCGAGGATGTCAAGATCCGCCGGATGATGTCCAAGGGCCTGGAGCGCGCCGGCATTTCCAAGGTCGACATCGAGCGCACCCGCGACCGCGTCCGCGTCGACATCCACACCGCCCGGCCGGGCATCGTCATCGGCCGTAAGGGTGCGGAGGCCGACCGGATCCGCGGCGAGCTGGAGAAGCTCACCGGCAAGCAGGTGCAGCTCAACATCATCGAGGTGAAGAGCCCCGAGTCGGACGCTCAGCTGGTCGCGCAGGGCGTGGCCGAGCAGCTGTCCAGCCGGGTCAGCTTCCGTCGGGCGATGCGCAAGGCCATGCAGTCGGCGATGAAAAACCCGGTCTGCAAGGGCATCCGGGTGCAGGTCTCGGGTCGTCTGGGCGGCGCCGAGATGAGCCGGACCGAGTTCTACCGCGAGGGCCGGGTTCCGCTGCACACGCTGCGGGCCAACATCGAGTACGGCTTCTTCGAGGCCCGTACCACCTTCGGCCGGATCGGCGTGAAGGTCTGGATCTACAAGGGCGACGCGGTCCCGGGCCGGGAGGCCCCGGCCGAGGCCGGTCCGTCCCGCCCGCGCCGTGACCGTGGCGACCGGCCCGAGCGGCCGCGCCGTGGTCGGTCGGGTTCGTCCGGCACGACCGCCGGCGGTACCGAGGCCGGCCGGGCTGCCGCGACCACGCTCGCGCAGCAGGCCGAGACGCCGAGTGGGGACGCGGTGGATCCCGCCGCCGTCGCCGCCGCGGCAGAAACGCAGCAGGAGGGCTGACAGATGCTGATGCCGCGCAAGCCCCCGAAGGGCTTCCGCAAGCCGCACCACCCGGACCGCCACGGCGCGTCCAAGGGTGGCAACCGGGTGGTGTTCGGCGAGTTCGGGATCCAGGCTCTCGAGCCGGCGTACGTGACCAACCGGCAGATCGAGTCGGCGCGTATCGCGATGACCCGCCACATCAAGCGTGGTGGCAAGGTCTGGATCACGATCTTCCCGGACCAGGCTCTGACCAAGAAGCCGGCGGAAACCCGGATGGGTTCCGGTAAGGGCTCGCCCGAGTGGTGGGTCGCCAACGTGAAGCCGGGGCGGGTGCTCTTCGAGATGTCCTTCCCCAACGAGCAGATCGCGCGAGAGGCGATGCGTCGCGCGATCCACAAGCTCCCGATGAAGTGCCGCATTGTGACGCGCGAAGTGGGTGAGTCCTGATGGCAGCGGGCGTTAAGGCCGCCGAGCTGCGTGAGCTCTCCGAGGAGGAGCTGGTCACGAGGCTGCGCGAGGCCAAGGCGGAGCTGTTCAACCTCCGCGTGCAGGCCGCAACCGGGCAGCTGGACAACAACCGGCGGCTGCAGGTCATCCGCCGGGAGATCGCCCGGATCTACACGATCATGCGCGAGCGCGAGCTGGGGCTCTCGGCCGCGCCGACTGAGGTGACTGCAGGATGAGCGAGAACACCACCACCGCCAGCGCGCGGGCGCGCCGGAAGGTCCGTGAGGGCCTGGTCGTCAGCGACAAGATGGAAAAGACCGTCGTCGTCGAGGTCGAGGACCGGGTCAAGCACGCGCTGTACGGCAAGATCATGCGCCGGACCAGCAAGCTCAAGGTGCACGACGAGCAGAACAGCGCCGGCATCGGCGACCGGGTCCTGATCATGGAGACCCGGCCGCTGTCCGCCACGAAGCGCTGGCGGCTCGTGGAGATCCTGGAAAAGGCCAAGTAGCGAAGGCTTCGAGCTCGCCCGACGTCGCGTCGGGCGCGGGTTCCGCCAGGCTCCGGCCGCCACGGCGGCCGGAGAACCGGCAGACATAGGAGATAGACGTGATTCAGCAGGAGTCGCGACTGCGCGTCGCCGACAACACGGGTGCTCGGGAGATCCTGTGCATCCGGGTTCTCGGTGGCTCCGGTCGGCGCTACGCGAGCATCGGCGACGTCATCGTGGCCACCGTCAAGGACGCGATCCCCGGTGCCGGTGTGAAGAAGGGCGACGTCGTCAAGGCGGTCGTCGTTCGCACCGCCAAGGAGAAGCGGCGCCCGGACGGGTCGTACATCCGCTTCGACGAGAACGCCGCCGTCATCATCAAGGACGGCGGGGACCCGCGCGGTACCCGTATCTTCGGCCCGGTGGGTCGTGAGCTGCGGGACAAGCGGTTCATGAAGATCATTTCTCTCGCGCCGGAGGTGTTGTGACCGTGAAGGTCAAGAAGGGCGACACGGTCGTCGTCATCGCCGGCAAGGACAAGGGTGCCAAGGGCAAGGTCATCGCGGCCTACCCGCGGCAGGACAAGGTCCTCGTCGAGGGCGTGAACCGGGTCAAGAAGCACACCCGCATCAGCACCACCCAGCGTGGCGCCAAGACCGGTGGCATCGTCACCCAGGAGGCCCCGATCCACGTCTCGAACGTGATGGTCGTGGACTCCGACGGCAAGCCGACCCGCGTCGGTTACCGCATCGACGACAACGGCCAGAAGGTCCGCATCGCGCGTAGCACCGGTAAGGACCTGTGATGACCACGGCTACCGAAACCAACACGATGCCGCGCCTCAAGGAGCGGTACCGCAACGAGATCGTGGCGAAGCTGCGCGAGCAGTACGACTACGGCAACCCGATGCAGGTGCCGCGTCTGGTCAAGATCGTCGTCAACATGGGTGTCGGCGAGGCCGCCCGTGACGCGAAGCTGATCGACGGCGCCGTCCGCGACCTGGCCACGATCACCGGCCAGAAGCCGCAGGTGCGGCGGGCGACCAAGTCCATCGCGCAGTTCAAGCTCCGCGAGGGCATGCCGATCGGCGCGAAGGTGACCCTCCGCGGCGACCGGATGTGGGAGTTCCTGGACCGGCTGCTCTCCATCGCGCTGCCGCGTATCCGTGACTTCCGCGGTCTGGACGGGCGCAAGCTCGACGGGCACGGCAACTACACGTTCGGCCTGACCGAGCAGTCGGTGTTCCACGAGATCGACCAGGACAAGATCGATCGCCAGCGGGGCATGGACATCACGGTGGTCACCACCGCCACGACCGACGACGAGGGCCGGGCGCTGCTCAAGCTCCTGGGCTTCCCGTTCAAGGAGAACTGAGATGGCCAAGAAGGCGCTGATCATCAAAGCGGCCGCGAAGCCGAAGTTCTCGGTTCGCGCGTACACCCGCTGCCAGCGGTGCGGGCGTCCGAAGGCGGTCTACCGCAAGTTCGGTCTCTGCCGGGTGTGCATCCGGGAGATGGCCCACCGCGGTGAGCTGCCCGGCGTGTCCAAGGCTTCCTGGTAATAGCCCGGCGCGCTCCGCGCGTCAGCTGCACTGTCTCTTCGCCGTAGGCCTGCGGGCGAACGCGGGAACCCCGGCGAGAAAGGTTGACGAAATCCATGACGATGACCGACCCGATCGCAGACATGCTCACGCGTCTGCGTAACGCCAACCAGGCGTACCACGACCGGGTGACGATGCCCTACTCCAAGATCAAGGCGAACATCGCCGAGGTCCTGAAGGCCGAGGGCTACATCGCCACCTGGTCGGTCGAGGAGCCCGAGGAGGGCGCCGTCGGCAAGCGACTGGTCGTCGAGCTGAAGTACGGCCAGAACCGGGAGCGGAGCCTGGCCGGCATCAAGCGCGTGTCCAAGCCCGGTCTCCGGGTGTACGCCAAGTCGGACGGGCTCCCCCGGGTGCTCGGTGGGCTGGGCGTGGCGATCATTTCGACGTCCCAGGGGCTGCTCACCGACCGGCAGGCCCGCAAGCGGAGCGTTGGCGGGGAAGTCCTCGCCTTCGTCTGGTAACGGGAGACAGGTAGAAATGTCGCGTATTGGACGTAAGTCGATCCCGGTGCCAACCGGCGTTGACGTCACGATCAACGGGCAGACCGTCAAGGTCAAGGGCCCGAAGGGCGAGCTGTCGCACACCCTGGCCGAGCCGATCACGATCGAGAAGGGCGAGGACGGCCAGCTGTCCGTCAACCGCCCCAACGACGAGCGCAAGGCCAAGGAACTGCACGGCCTCAGCCGTACCCTGGTCGCCAACATGATCGTCGGCGTCACCGAGGGCTACCGTAAGAGCCTGGAGATCGCTGGCACCGGTTACCGGGTCACCGCCAAGGGCAAGGACCTCGAGTTCGCGCTCGGCTTCTCGCACCCCGTGCTGGTGCCGGCGCCGGAGGGCATCACCTTCACGGTGGAGCGGCCGACGCTGTTCCACGTGGCCGGCATCGACAAGCAGCAGGTCGGCGAGGTCGCCGCCAACATCCGGAAGATCCGCCCGCCGGAGCCCTACAAGGGCAAGGGCGTGAAGTACCAGGGCGAGGTCATCCGCCGCAAGGCTGGAAAGGCAGGTAAGAAGTGAGCGCCACGCTGCTCAAGCGCCGCCGCGGCGTCGCCGCCAAGCGCGCCGTCGGGCGGGCGCGCCGGCACTTCCGGGTCCGCAAGAACGTCAGTGGTACGGCCGAGCGTCCGCGCCTGGTCGTCACCCGTTCGCTGCGGCACATCGTCGCCCAGATCGTCGACGACACCAAGGGTCACACCCTGGCGTCGGCGTCGACCCTGGACGCGTCGCTGCGCGGCACCGAGGGCGACAAGAGCGCCCTTGCCGGCAAGGTGGGCGCCCTGCTCGCCGAGCGGGCCAAGGCCGCCGGTATCTCCAAGGTCGTCTTCGACCGCGGTGGCAACCGGTACGCGGGGCGGGTCGCCGCGCTTGCCGACGCCGCCCGCGAAGCCGGGCTCGAGTTCTAACAACCCCGTCACGAGAGAGAAGGAAGGCTGCTGATGCCAGGTCAACAGCGCCGTGGCGGCGGGTCCGGTGGCAACGAGGGTGGTCGCCGCGACAACCGCCGTGAGGGCGGCCGCGGAAACGCGCCCGTCGAGAAGACCCCGCACCTCGAGCGGGTCGTCGCGATCAACCGCGTCGCCAAGGTCGTGAAGGGTGGTCGTCGCTTCAGCTTCACCGCCCTGGTGATCGTGGGCGACGGCGACGGCACGGTCGGCGTGGGCTACGGAAAGGCCAAGGAGGTGCCCGCGGCGATCGCCAAGGGTGTCGAGGAGGCCAAGAAGCACTTCTTCAAGGTGCCGCGGATCGGCCAGTCGATCCCGCACCCGGTGCAGGGCGAGGACGCCGCCGGCGTGGTGCTGCTCAAGCCGGCCTCGGCCGGTACGGGTGTCATCGCCGGTGGGCCGGTGCGTGCCGTGCTGGAGTGCGCGGGCATCCACGACGTGCTCTCCAAGAGCCTCGGCTCGTCGAACCCGATCAACATCGTGCACGCCACCGTGGCGGCGCTGAAGGGGCTGGAGTCCCCGGAGGCTGTCGCCGCGCGTCGTGGCCTGCCGGTGGAGGACGTCGCGCCGGCCGCCATGCTGGCGTCGCGGGCGGGGGTGGCTTCCTGATGGCTCGCCTGAAGGTCACCCAGGTCCGATCCGAGATCGGGACCAAGCAGAACCAGCGTGACTCGCTTCGTTCGCTCGGTCTCAAGCGGATCAACGACGTGGTGGTCAAGGAGGACCGGCCCGAGATCCGAGGCATGATCTTCACTGTGAACCACCTCGTGAAGGTCGAGGAGGTCGAGTAATGACGATCAAGGTCCACCACCTGCGCCCGGCGCCGGGGTCCAAGACCGCCAAGACCCGGGTGGGTCGCGGTGAGGGCTCCAAGGGCAAGACGGCCGGCCGCGGTACCAAGGGTTCGAAGGCCCGGAAGAACATCTCGGCGGCGTTCGAGGGCGGGCAGATGCCCATCCACATGCGCCTGCCGAAGCTGAAGGGCTTCAAGAACAAGTTCAAGGTGACGTTCCAGGTGGTCAACCTGGACCGGCTCGCCGAGCTCTTCCCGAACGGCGGCCAGGTCGGCCCGCTGGAGCTGGTCGAGGCCGGCGCGGTCCGCAAGGGCCAGCCGGTGAAGGTTCTGGGCACCGGGGACCTCGGTGGCGTGACCCTCCAGGTGTCGGCGCACGCGTTCAGCGCGTCGGCCAAGGAGAAGATCACCGCCGCCGGTGGCTCGGTCACCGAGCTGTAAGGAATACCACCCCATGGCGCCCGTCCAGTTGATCGCAACTGGCGGGCGCCATGGTCTACCTGGGACGTATGCGCCCGGTAACATCGGAAGCGGTTTATGTAGCCGGGCACGTCTGCCCGGACCGGGATCGGGCTGTTAGAGTCCGTTCCCAGCCATGGATTTCGGGCACTCGCCCGGCGCCAACCCCGATCCGCCAGGGACAACCGGCGGCCCGCCTCGCGCAGGAGGAAGAAGTTGCTGTCCGCCTTTCTCAGTGCGTTCCGTACGCCTGACCTGCGCAAGAAGCTGCTGTTCACAGTCGGCATCATTGCGGTCTACCGGCTGGGGGCCACTCTCCCGAGCCCGGGTGTGTCGTACGGCAACGTGCAGAAGTGCCTCGACACCCTGCAGGGTGACACCACCGGGGTGCTGAACCTGCTCAACCTGTTCTCCGGTGGGGCGCTGCTCCAACTCTCGGTCTTCGCGCTGGGCATCATGCCCTACATCACCGCGTCGATCATCCTGCAGCTGCTGACCGTGGTGATCCCACGGCTGGAGCAGCTCCGCAAGGAGGGTCAGGCCGGCCAGGCGAAGATCACGCAGTACACCCGCTACCTGACCCTCGGTCTCGGTGTGCTCCAGGCATCGGCGTTCGTGGCGCTGGCCCGCTCCGGGCAGCTCTTCCAGAACCGCTGCGACCAGTTCCCGATCATCCCCGAGGGCACCGGCATCCCGGACTGGCTGACCCTGACCATCCTGGTCATGACGATGACCGCCGGCACCGGCGTGGTCATGTGGCTCGGCGAGCTGATCACCGACCGCGGCGTCGGCAACGGCATGTCGGTCCTGATCTTCACCTCGATCGCCGCCCGCCTCCCCAGCGAGGGTTGGCAGATCAAGAACACCCAGGGCTGGTGGAAGTTCTTCCTCGTCATCGCCCTGGTCCTGGTGGTCATCACCGCGGTCACCTTCATCGAGCAGGCGCAGCGCCGGATCCCGGTGCAGTACGCCAAGCGCATGATCGGCCGGCGGATGTACGGCGGCACCTCGACCTACATCCCGCTCAAGGTCAACCAAGCGGGTGTCATCCCGGTCATCTTCGGCTCGTCGCTGCTCTACCTGCCCCAGTTGGCGCTGCAGTTCTTCGACCAGACCAACCCGGGCAAGACCCAGGCCTGGATCCAGAACAACCTGGTCGCGCCGGACAGCCCGATCTACATCTCGGTCTACTTCCTGCTGATCATCTTCTTCACGTACTTCTACGTCTCGATCACGTTCAACCCGACCGAGGTCGCGGACAACATGAAGAAGTACGGCGGGTTCGTGCCGGGCATCCGTCCGGGCAAGCCGACGGCCGACTACCTGGACTTCATCCTCAGCCGGATCACCCTGCCGGGCGCGCTCTACCTGGGCATCGTCTCGATCCTGCCGAACTTCTTCTTCATCTGGCTGGACAACCAGCAGTACCAGAACTTCCCGTTCGGCGGCACCGCCGTGCTGATCATGGTCGGCGTCGGTCTCGAGACCGTGAAGCAGATCGAGAGCCAACTGATGCAGCGGAACTACGAAGGGTTCCTGCGTTAGATGAGACTCGTTCTTGTTGGCCCGCCGGGCGCGGGCAAGGGCACGCAGGCTGAGTTCATCGCTGCGCACCTCGCGGTCCCGAAGATCTCGACCGGTGACATCTTCCGGTCGAACGTCTCCCAGGGCACGCCGCTCGGTGTCGAGGCGAAGCGCTACATGGACGCGGGCGAGCTGGTGCCGGACGAGGTCACCATCAACATGGTCCGGGACCGGCTCGCCGAGCCGGACGCCAGCGAGGGCTTCCTCCTCGACGGCTTCCCGCGCACCACGCCGCAGGCCGCCGCGCTCGACAAGCTCCTGGCCGACCTCGGCACCGCGCTCGACGTGGTGCTCGAGTTGGTGGTCGACGACGACGAGGTGATCCGGCGGCTCTCCGGCCGGCGCACCTGCCGGGGCTGCGGCAAGATCTGGCACGTCGAGTTCGACGCCACCACGCGCGAGGGCATCTGCGACCGGTGCGGGGCGGAGCTGTTCCAGCGGGACGACGACAAGCCGGAGACCATCGCGACCCGGCTGCGAGAGTACGCCGAGAAGACCGCGCCGCTGGTCGACTACTACGGCGCCCAGGGCAAGCTGGTCGGGATCGACGCCACCGGCCCGGTGGAGGACGTGACGGTCCGCGCCATCGACGCCCTGCGCTCGTACGGCGGCTGACGTCCCACCCGCCCCCACGGCGGATAGAGTGCGAACAGCGGGGTACGTCCGACGTGCCCCGCTGTTCGGCAACGAAAGGTAAACGCTCCATGCGTCGTCCCCAGCTGGACATCCAGCTGAAGACCCCGGACCAGATCGAGAAGATGCGCGCTGCCGGTCTGGTGGTCGCTGACGCCCTGCGCCGGATGCGGGAGGCGGTGCGCCCCGGGGTCAGCACCGCCGATCTGGACGCCATCGCCGAGTCGACCATCCGCGAGGCGGGCGCGGTCCCGTCGTTCAAGGGCTACCACGGCTTCCCGGCGTCGATCTGCTCGTCGGTCAACGCGCAGGTCGTGCATGCGATCCCGGCGCCGACGCAGGTGCTGAAGGACGGCGACCTGATCTCGATCGACTGCGGCGCGGTGCTCGACGGCTGGCACGGCGACGCGGCGATCACCGTGGGGATCGGCGACGTCGACCCGGCGCTGCTCAGGATGGCCGAGGTGGCCGAGGACGCGATGTGGGCGGGGATCGCCGCCGCGGCGCGCGGGGCGGCCAGCGGCCGGGGGCGGCTCACCGACATCTCGTATGCCGTCGAGGAGGCGGTCCGCCGCGGCGGCCGGTACGGCATCGTCGACGGCTACGGCGGGCACGGCATCGGCACCGAGATGCACCAGGACCCGCACGTGCTCAACCACGGACGGCCCGGCAAGGGCCCACGCCTGGTGCCGGGGATGGCGCTGGCGATCGAGCCGATGATCACGATGGGCTCGCCTCGGACGGTCGAGCTGGCCGACGGCTGGACCGTCGTGACCCGGGACGGGTCGATGGCGGTGCACGTCGAGCACAGCATGGCCCTGCTCCCCGACGGTGTGTGGGTGCTCACCGCCCCCGACGGCGGCCGTTCCCGCCTGGGCGACCTGGTCACCGCCCGGCAACCCGCGAACTCGCCCGCTCCCTGACGCTCGGCCTGGCCGCGACGCCGCCCCTGACCCGCGCCTGCCCACGGTGATCCCGAGCGCCGCCGTCACCCGCTCGCCGGGCTTCGAGGGTGTGGCGGGTGGTGTGGTGGTGGCATGCTTGCGGCCATGGAGGGGCGCGACGACATGCGGGCCGCCGACACCGACCGCGAGGCGGTGGCGGACCGGCTGCGGGTGGCGCTGAACGAGGGCCGGCTGGACCTGCACGAGTACGACGAGCGGCTGCAACGGGCCTACCGCTCCCGCACGTACGCGGAACTCGACGCGTTGGTCGCCGACCTGCCGTCGGTCGCGCCACCGGCGGACTCCGGGCTCGTGACGTCGCCGGCTGCCGCACCGGCGACCGCCCAGCGGCCGGCCGTCCGGTCGGCGACCGCCCGTTGGCTGGTCCAGGTCTGGCAGCCCTACCTCCAGGTGGTCCCGATCGTGGTGGCCATCTGGGCGATTTCCTCCCTGTTCGCGCGCGACCTGCTCTACTTCTGGCCGGGCTGGGTGGCCGGGCCGTGGGGCGCGGTGCTGCTGGTGCGTACCGTCACCGGTCTCGGCGCGGGAGAGCCGCAGCGGTGGGCGGTCGAGCGGGACCGCCGGCGCGAGCGGAAGCGGGCGCGGCGGGCCCGGCGACGTGAGATCCGCGCGGCCGGGTCGGCCGGGCCGGACGGGTGGCGGCGGCCCGAGCAGCCGGGCCCGGAACAGGGCCGAGGGCCGGGAGAGTCCGGCGCGCTCGGGTGATTGCCGCCTTTCGCCCGTTTTGACGAATCCGCAGGTGGCCGGTTTGGCGGCGGCCTGGCGTCCGGCGTACACTTTCTGATCGGCGCACAGCGTCCACTCCGGCATGCCCATCCTGCGCTTCGGTGGGGCCGGAGACCGCGGCTGGCGCGGGCTATCTGATCTCGATCGGTGACCCGTGTAAGACGTTGTGGGCCGTCCGGAGCAACCGACGTCAGGACAGCGGAGGACATGCCGAAAAAAGACGGAGCCATCGAGATCGAGGGTCGGGTCATCGAGCCCCTGCCGAACGCCATGTTCCGGGTGGAGCTCGCGAACGGCCACAAGGTGCTGGCTCACATCAGCGGCAAGATGCGGCAGCACTACATCCGCATCCTGCCGGAGGACCGGGTCGTCGTCGAACTTTCGCCGTACGACCTGACCCGCGGGCGCATCGTCTACCGCTACAAGTAATCCTGACGACGGCCGGGAGACACCCGTGTCCGTCTTCGACGTCCGAGGTCGCGCGTGGCGCGTCACCGGGCCTGATGGGAAGTAAGGCAACCGTGAAGGTCAAGCCGAGCGTCAAGAGGATCTGCAACAAGTGCCGGGTGATCCGCCGGCACGGCCGGGTCATGATCATTTGCAGCGACCCGCGCCACAAGCAGCGCCAGGGCTGAGCCCCTCGGCCGGTCGGCACGTCGACCGGTGAGGTCGGCCCCGGCGGCAGATCCCGAACACACAACACATGCTCGTCCCAGCCGCGAGCAGTACGCATCAGACGTACTCCTTCGTTGCTGACCCCCGGTCGGAGGCCGGGGCCCGCTCGGGCAGCGACCGACTCCCGGTCGCCGGCGCGCACCGCGCCGGGGCAGGAGCCGGCCGTGAGCGGGGCGGGACGGGTGCAGACCTCCGCCACAACTACGAGGAGCACGCCCGCACATGGCACGTCTAGTCGGCGTCGACCTCCCCCGCGAGAAGCGGATGGAGATCGCGCTCACCTACATCTTCGGCGTGGGTCGCACCCGCGCTCTGGAGACGCTCGCCGCCACCGGCATCTCGCCGGACAAGCGCGCCCGGGACCTCACGGATGAGGAGCTCGTCCAGCTCCGCAACCACATCGAGGGCAACTACAAGGTTGAAGGCGACCTGCGCCGCGAGGTCGCCGCTGACATCCGCCGCAAGGTCGAGATCGGCTGCTACGCGGGTATCCGGCACCGCCGGGGCCTGCCCGTGCGTGGCCAGCGGACCAAGACCAACGCGCGGACCCGGAAGGGCCCGAAGCGGACCGTGGCCGGCAAGAAGAAGCCCGGCAAGAAGTAGTTCTTAAACCGGAATTCCGGTCGGCCGCCGTCGAGCGAGGCCGGACTCCAACTCGAGCCGACGTCTACGCACGTAGCGGGCGAGAGACCGGAACCCGATCGAGAACCCCAAACAGGAGCGCAAGAGACTTATGCCACCGAAGGCTCGTGCCGGAGCCGCCGTCAAGAAGGTCCGGCGCAAGGAACGCAAGAACGTCGCCCACGGGCAGGCGCACATCAAGAGCACCTTCAACAACACCATCGTGTCCATCACGGACCCGACCGGTGCCGTCATCTCCTGGGCCTCCGCCGGCCAGGTCGGCTTCAAGGGCTCGCGCAAGTCGACCCCGTTCGCCGCGCAGCTGGCCGCCGAGGCCGCCGCTCGCCGGGCGATGGACCACGGCATGCGCAAGGTCGACGTGTTCGTCAAGGGCCCCGGCTCCGGCCGGGAGACCGCCATCCGTTCGCTGCAGGCCGTCGGGCTGGAGGTCGGGCAGATCTCCGACGTCACCCCGCAGCCGCACAACGGGTGCCGTCCGCCGAAGCGTCGTCGGGTCTGAGAGGTAGAGAGAGATGGCTCGTTACACCGGTGCTGACTGCCGCCGTTGCCGGCGGGAGAAGATGAAGCTGTTCCTCAAGGGCAGCAAGTGCGATGGCCCGAAGTGCCCGTTCGAGTCCCGGCCGTTCCCGCCCGGGCAGCACGGCCGCGGCCGCACCAAGGAGACGGAGTACCTGCTCCAGCTCCGCGAGAAGCAGAAGGCCCGCCGCGTCTACGGCGTGCTGGAGAAGCAGTTCCGCGGTTACTACGAGGAGGCCGTGGCCAAGCAGGCCAAGACCGGTGAGGTCCTCCTGCAGATCCTCGAGTCGCGGCTCGACAACGTCGTCTACCGGGCCGGCTACGCCAAGTCTCGCGACATGGCCCGCCAGCTGGTCAAGCACGGCCACTTCACGGTGAACGGCAAGAAGGTCGACATCCCGTCGGCCCGCGTCAAGGAGCACGACATCATCGAGGTCCGGGGCAAGAGCAAGGAGCTCACCCCGTTCATCGTGGCGCAGGCCGAGGCCGGCTCGAAGTCGGTGCCGGCGTGGCTGGAGGCGATCCCCAGCCAGATGAAGATCCTCGTGCACTCGCTCCCGGCCCGCCAGGTGATCGACACCCAGGTCCAGGAGCAGCTGATCGTCGAGCTCTACTCCAAGTAAGAGCTCGTTGCGGTGGCCCGTCCCTCAGCGGGCGGGCCACCCGGAACAGTTTGTGTCGTGGGCGTCATATAGCGGGCGCCCCGGAAGAGAAGAGAAGAAATGCTCATCAGCCAGCGACCGTCTCTGTCCGAAGAGTCGATCAACGAGACCCGTTCCCGGTTCACCATCGAGCCGCTGGAGCCGGGCTTCGGCTACACCCTGGGCAACTCGCTGCGGCGTACGCTGCTGTCGTCGATCCCGGGCGCGGCAGTGACCTCCATCAAGATCGACGGCGTGCTGCACGAGTTCACCACGATCCCCGGTGTCAAGGAGGACGTGGTCGAGCTCGTCATGAACATCAAGGAGCTGTGCGTCAGCTCCGAGCACGACGAGCCGGTCAGCATGTACCTGCGCAAGCAGGGCCCGGGCGACGTGACCGCGGGTGACATCCAGCCGCCGGCCGGCGTCTCGGTGCACAACCCGGACCTCAAGCTCGCCACTCTGAACGGCAAGGGCCGGCTCGACATGGAGCTGACCGTCGAGCGGGGTCGTGGCTACGTGACCGCGGCGCAGAACAAGCAGGCCGGTGCCGAGATCGGCCGGATCCCGGTCGACTCGATCTACTCGCCGGTGCTGAAGGTGACCTACCGCGTCGAGGCGACCCGCGTCGAGCAGCGGACCGACTTCGACCGGCTGATCATCGACGTCGAGACCAAGCCGTCGATGGGCCCGCGCACCGCGCTGGCCTCCGCCGGCTCGACGCTCGTGGAGCTCTTCGGGCTGGCCCGGGAGCTGGACGAGACCGCCGAGGGCATCGACATCGGGCCGTCCCCGCAGGACGCCCAGCTGGCGGCGGACCTGGCGCTGCCGATCGAGGAGCTGGACCTGACCGTCCGCTCCTACAACTGCCTCAAGCGCGAGGGCATCAACACCGTTGGTGAGCTCATCGGGCGTACCGAGGCCGACCTCCTCGACATCCGCAACTTCGGCCAGAAGTCGATCGACGAGGTCAAGATGAAGCTCGCCGGGATGGGTCTGGGGCTGAAGGACTCGGCCCCGAACTTCGACCCGGCGCACGTCGTGGACGCCTTCGGCGAGGCCGACTACGACACCGACGACTACCGCGAGACCGAGCAGCTCTAGTTCCCGCTGCCGCCACATCTGAGGAGCACCGAGAATGCCCACGCCCACCAAGGGTCCCCGCCTCGGCGGCAGCCCCGCGCACGAGCGGCTGATGCTGGCCAACCTGGCCACGTCGCTGTTCCAGCACGGCAAGATCCAGACCACCGAGACCAAGGCCCGGCGGCTGCGTCCGCTCGCGGAGCAGCTGATCACCAAGGCCAAGCGCGGTGATCTGGCCTCCCGGCGTCGGGTGCTCGCCGTCGTCAAGGACAAGGACGTGGTCTACGCCCTGTTCGACCAGATCGCGCCGCGGTACGCCAACCGCAACGGCGGCTACACCCGGATCGTGAAGACCGGTCCGCGCAAGGGTGACGCCGCGCCGATGGCGATCATCGAGCTGGTCGAGGAGCTGCAGGTCGCCGAGCCGAAGGCGAACAAGAAGACCGCCGCCCGCAAGGCCGCCCAGCAGGACAAGGTCGAGGCGCTCGCCCCGGCCGAGGAGGCCCCGACGTCGGCTCCGGCCGACCAGGACTCCGAGGCGCCGGTCTCGGCGTCCGGTGACACCGCCGCCGCCCGCGAGGACAGCGACGAGGCCGCCGAGGGCACCGAGAACAAGGCCTGAGCGCAGGCAGCATCCATCGTCGGGCCCGGCATCCCTTCCTGGGGTTGCCGGGCCCGACGCCGTGAACGGGAGGTACGAGGTGGACGAGCGGACCCGGCTGCGGTTGGACGTGTCGTACGACGGGACCGACTTCTCCGGTTGGGCGGCCCAGCCGACCCGGCGGACCGTCGCCGGCGTGCTCGTCGAGACGCTCGACCTCGTGCTCGGCGCGGGCACCGCGACGGGCCTGACCGTGGCCGGACGCACCGACGCCGGCGTGCACGCGAGCGGGCAGGTCTGCCACCTCGACCTGCCGACGGAGGTCTGGCGGGAGCGGGAGAGCGCGTTGCTGCGTCGGCTCGCCCGGTTGCTCCCGACCGACGTACGGATCCGGGCGATCACCGAGGTGCCGCCCGAGTTCGACGCCCGCTTCTCGGCGACCTTCCGCCGCTACGAGTACCGGGTCACGGACGCGCCGTACGGCGCCGAGCCGCTGCGTCGGCACGAGATCCTGGCCTGGCCGAAGCCTCTCGACCTCGACGCGCTCAACACCGCGGCGGCCGGTCTGGTGGGGGAGCACGACTTCGCCGCGTACTGCCGGCGCAAGGAGAACGCCACCACGCTGCGCGAGGTGACCCGGCTCGACTGGCGGCGCGGCGCGGACGGCGTGCTCGTCGCCACCGTGCAGGCGGACGCGTTCTGCCAGGCGATGGTCCGCAGCCTGGTCGGTGCCATGCTGGTCGTCGGCGACGGCCGCCGCCCGGTCGAGTGGCCGGCCAGCCTGCTGTCCCGGCGGGAACGGTCCAGCGAGGTGACGGTGGCGCCCGCACACGGGCTGACCCTGGTGGCGGTCGGCTACCCGGACGGCCCCGCCGAGTACGCCCGCCGCGCCGACCTCACCCGCCGGCTGCGCGTGCCCGCCGAGAGCTGACCCCGCCCGCGCGACGGCCCCGTACCCGCCCGCGCACCGGCCCCGGAGCCGCCGGCGGGCGCACCGGTCCGGACCGCGTCCGCTCGCGGCGGCCCCTGACCGCGCCCGCTCACGTCGCCACCCCGGACATGCCGCGGGTGCGCGGCCCCGTGGCCCACGCACCCGCTGACGTTGCGTCCGCCGGTCAGTCGCCCGGCAGGTTCTCCGTGCCGTCCTGCGCCCCGGTGCTCTCCGACGGCGCGGGCGTGGGCTGGCTCGCCGTGCCACCCGCCGCCCGCCGCTCCAGGACCCCCCGGTTCAGGTGCAGCTCGATCATGTCGAAGAGGATCTCGCGCACCGCGGTGTCGCCGGACCGGATCGTCTCGCCGTCGGTGCGGGCGACCACGGCGTACGCCAGGTAGTGGCCGCGTACCTGCCAGCCGACCCGGGCCGGCGCGGTGGCGATCGCCTCGCTGTCCTGGCCGGCCGCCATGCCCCGGAAGCGGCCCTGCCGCTCGTCGAGCAGCTGCCGGATCCGGTCCCGGGCCCGCTCCGCGCTGGCCCGGTCGGTCAGGTTGAACAGGCCGGTGGTGACCAGGTGGGTGCCGTCGGCGCTGCGCAGCGTGGCTCGCACCACCTGGTTGCAGCCGAGCCGGACCAGCAGGTCGGCGACCTCGTCGGTGGCCGCGACCGCGCAGCTGCCGCTGGACTGGGTCTTCAGCACCTGGTACGCGGGCTGTCCCTCCGTGGCCACCAGCTCCTTGCCGGCGAAGAGCTCCTTGGCGGTCAGCGGCGCCTGGTCGGTGTCCCGCGAGTCGAGGGGGTGCTGGTCGGGCTCCGCCGAGGGATTGGCACCGGCCTGGTAGCTCGGGGTCGGCTGGGGCTGCGGTGTGCGGTCGGCGAGGAGAGCGGCGGCGGCGAGCCCGCAGAGCGCGAGCAGCACGAGGACGGCCGCGCCGCCGATCAGCACCTGCCAGAGCCGGCCCCCGCCGCCGCGCCGGACCGGCGATGGCTCGACCGGCGGCGGCGCCGCGTGCACCTGAGACGGCGGCTCGATCGGCGGCGGCGCCCCGTAGGTCTGCGGGTGCGGTGGCTCGACCGGTGGCGGTGCCCCGTAGGTCTGGGACGGGGGTGGCGTGCTGTAGGCCTGCGGGGGCGGCGACACCGGCGCCGGCACCTCGGCCCGGACTCGCGGGGGCTCGGGGGGCGACGCGGGCAGCGCCAGCCGCGTCGAGCGGGGCAGCGACGGCGTGGGAAAACGGGACGGGGAGGGTCCCGTGGGCGGAGGCGGGCCGGCGCCGAGCATCGACAGGTCGGACCCGGGCTCCGGGTACTCCACGAAAGCGTCCTCATCGGACTCGTACCGATACACCATGCCGCCCAGAGTAGGAGTGATTGTCCCTTTAGGTGGTAATAATGGGAAATTGCGAATTCGGCCGTGTCGGATCATGCTCGCCAGCCGCCGATGGGGCGCGGGCCGTCGCAGGCCGGCCAGCCGGGCGGTGCGAGAATTGCCGGCGTGACCGGCGACCACTACTTCACCGCTGAACCGACCACCGCCGACCGTCGGCGCGAGGTCGAGTTCAGCGTCGCCGACCACGACTACACGCTCGCCTCGGCCAGCGGCGTCTTCTCCGCCGACCGGCTCGACCCGGGCACCGGCGTGCTGCTGCGCAAGGCCGACCTGCCCACCCGGGCCACCACCGGAGACCTGCTCGACCTCGGCTGCGGCTTCGGGCCGATCAGCTGCGTGCTGGCGACCAGCGCGCCGGCGGCCACGGTCTGGGCGGTCGACGTCAACGAGCGGGCCCGCGCGCTCACGGCCGCCAACGCGGAGCGGATCGGAGTCGCGGAGCGGGTCCGGGTGCGCGCGCCCGACGACGTGCCCCAGGATCTCCGGTTCGACCAGCTCTGGTCGAATCCGCCCATCCGGATCGGCAAGGACGAGCTGCACGAACTCCTGCTGCGCTGGTTGCCCCGGCTCGCCCCGGACGGCGTCGCCTGGCTGGTGGTCGCCCGCCACCTCGGCGGCGACTCGCTGCACCGCTGGCTCGTCGACCAGAGCTGGCAGGTGGAACGGCACGCCAGCCAGAAGGGCTACCGGGTGCTGCGCGTCAGCCGGTAAATGGATGTACCGGCCGCCCTGGGCTGAGGCAGGATCCCGGCGTGGGATACGTGGACGTGGCAGCGGTCGGGCACATCCTCCCCGACGGCCGGGAGCTCTTCGCCGACGTGTCGTTGCGGGTGGGGGAGGGCGCCAAGGTGGCGCTGGTCGGGCCGAACGGCGCGGGCAAGACGACGCTGCTGCGGATGGTCGCCGGCGACCTGCCGGTGAAGACCGGCACCGTCGCGCGAGCCGGCGGGCTGGGCGTGATGCGGCAGTTCATCGGCATGATCGGTGACGAGTCGACGCTCGCCGACCTGGCGCTTTCGCTCGCCCCGCCTCCGCTGCGCGCGGCCGGCCGGCGGCTCTCCGACACCGAGGCGGCCATGCGGGCGGCCGAGGTGCGCGGCAAGTACAGCTCCGCCGCCGGCAAGGCGCAGCTGGCGTACGCCGACGCGCTCGCCGCCTGGGGCGAGGCCGGCGGGTACGACGCCGAGGTGCTCTTCGACACCGTCGCCACCATCGTGCTCGACCTGCCCTGGGAGAGCGCCCGGGAGCGTCCGGTCCGGACCCTCTCCGGCGGGCAGCAGAAGCGGTTCGCGCTCGAACTGTTGCTGCGGGGCCCGGACGAGGTGCTGCTCCTGGACGAGCCGGACAACTTCCTCGACGTGCCGGGCAAGCGGTGGCTGGAGGGTCGGCTGCGCGAGTCGGCGAAGTCGGTGCTCTACGTGTCGCACGACCGCGAGCTGCTGGCACGTACGGCCGACCGGGTGGTCGCCGTGGAGGGCGGCAGCGCCTGGGTGCACCCGGCCGGCTTCGCCAGCTGGCACGAGGCGCGGCTGGCCCGGCACGCCCGCCTGGACGAGCTGCGGCGGCGCTGGGACGAGGAGCACCAGAAGCTGCGCGAGTTGATGCTCATGTACAAGCAGAAGGCCGCGTACAACGACGGGATGGCGTCGCGCTACCAGGCAGCGCAGACGCGGCTGCGCAAGTTCGAGGAGGCCGGGCCACCGCCCGTACCGCCGAAGGACCAGGATATCCGGATGCGGCTGACCGGCGGGCGCACCGGCAAGCGTTCGGTGATCTGCGAGAAGTTGGAGCTAGACGGCCTGACGTACCCGTTCGACCTGGAGATCTGGTATGGCGACCGGGTCGCGGTGCTCGGCGCGAACGGCACCGGCAAGTCGCACTTCCTGCGGCTGCTGGCCCGCGGTGGCAGCGATCCGGACCCGACGAACGGCCCGGTCGACGGCGGGCTGGCGCTGGCGCCGGTGGCGCACGACGGGGTCGCCCGGCTCGGCGCCCGAGTCCGTCCCGGGCACTTCTCCCAGACCCATGACCGGCCCGAGCTGATGGGGAAGACGCTGGTCGAGATCCTCTGGCGCGGCGACGAGCACCGGGCCGGCATGGACCGGCACGCCGCGATGGCCGCGCTCAGCCGGTACGAGCTGGCCGGTCAGGGCGACCAGCGGTTCGGCACCCTCTCCGGTGGGCAGCAGGCCCGGTTCCTGGTGCTGTTGCTGGAGCTGTCCGGGGCGACCCTGCTGCTGCTCGACGAGCCCACCGACAACCTGGACCTGGCCAGTGCCGAGGCGCTGGAGGCGGGCCTGAACGCGTTCGAGGGGACCGTGCTGGCGGTGACCCACGACCGCTGGTTCACCCGCACCTTCGACCGGTTCGTGCTGTTCGGCGGCGACGGTGAGGTGGTGGAGACGCCGGAGCCGGTGTGGGACGTGGGGTGAACCCGGCGGAGCTGGCCGCGCGGCTCCGCGCCGTCGACGGGGTGGTGGCGGTGGCGCTGGGTGGCAGCCGGGCGCGCGGCGCGCACCGACCGGACTCCGACTGGGACCTCGGTCTCTACTACCGGGGCGAGCTGGACGTGCCGGGGCTGCACGCGGTGGCGGCGTCCGTCGCCGACACCGAAGCCGAGCTGACCGCACTTGGCGGCTGGGGGCCGTGGGTCGACGGCGGCGGGTGGCTGACCGTCGGCGGGGTGGCCGTCGACTGGATCTACCGGGACCTCGACCGGGTCCAACGCGTCTGGGCCGACTGCCGGGCCGGCCGGTACGAGGTGGGCGTGCAGGCCGGCCACCCGCTCGGCTTCTACTCCCACGCCTACGCCGGCGAGGTGGCACTGTGCCAGGTTCTCGCCGACCCGACCGGCGAGCTGGCCGCGCTGCGGGACGAGACGCAGGCGTACCCGCCGGCGCTGGCCGACGCGCTGGTGCGCGGCGGGTGGGAGGCGGGGTTCCTCCTCTCCGGCGCACGCAAGGGGGTCCCGGCCGGCGACAGCGCGTACGTCGCCGGCTGCCTGTTCCGGGTGGTGGGGGTGCTCGTCCAGGTGCTGCACGCCCGGGCCGGGCGGTGGCTGGTGAACGAGAAGGGCATGGTCGCCTCGGCCGGGCGGTTGCCCGGCGCGCCGCCCGACTTCGCGCACCGGGCGCAGGCGCTGCTCGGCGGCGTCGGGCGCGCGCCGGCCGAGCTGAACACCACGCTGGACGCCGCTCGCCGGCTCTGCGCCGAGGTGCTCGGCTGAGTCGGGGATCACCCACCGGATCAGGCGCCGACCCGCTGCGACCCGCCGGGCGGACATAGGGTTGATCTCGTGACTGAGATGACCTACCGCCGACTGGGCGACTCCGGGCTCGTAGTGTCCGTGGTCGGCATCGGCTGCAACAACTTCGGCCGCAAGCTCGACCTCGACGGCACCCGCGCGGTGGTCGACGCCGCGCTCGACGCCGGGATCAACTTCTTCGACACCGCGGACATCTACGGCGAACCGCAGGGCGGCTCGGAGGAGCAGCTCGGCGCCGCGCTCAAGGGCCGCCGTGACGACGTGGTGGTGGCCACCAAGTTCGGCATGGACATGAACGGCCTGAACGGGCCGGACCACGGCGCCCGCGGTGCGCGCCGCTACATCGCCCGGGCCGTCGAGGCGTCACTGCGCCGGCTCGACACGGACTACATCGACCTCTACCAGATGCACGAGCCGGACCCGGGCACCCCGATCGACGAGACCCTGGCCGCGCTGGACGACCTGGTCCGGGCCGGCAAGGTGCGCTACCTCGGCAACTCGAACTTCACCGGCTGGCAGATCGCGGACGCCGACTGGGTCGCCTCGTCCAACGGCCGCTCCCGCTTCATCAGCGCGCAGAACCACTACAGTCTGGTGGAACGCTCGGTCGAGGCCGAGGTCATCCCGGCCTGCGAGCGGTTCGGCCTCGGGATGCTGCCGTTCTTCCCGCTGGCCAACGGGCTGCTCACCGGCAAGTACAAGCGCGACTCCGCGCCGCCCGCCGGCAGCCGGCTCTCCGGCGGCGGCCGTTACGCCGCGCGGCTCGCCGCGGCGGACTGGGACACCATCGAGTCCATCAGCGGGTACGCGGACGAGCGCGGTCTCAGCATGCTCCAGGTGGCGATCGGCGGGCTGGCCGCCCAACCGGCCGTGACCTCGGTGATCGCCGGCGCGACCACGCCCGAGCAGGTGCGCGCCAACGCCGCCGCCGGCACCTGGCAGCCCAGCGACGAGGACCTGGACGCGCTGCGCGCCATCCTCTGACCCGCTGCGGCGCCTCGGCCGGCCCGGTCCCTCGCCTGCCGGCGGTGGCGCCCCCGGGCCATCGGGCCCGCGGCCAGCCGGGCAATCGCCGCCGGCGGTGGCGCCCCGGGTCGCCGGGCCTGCGCGATCAAGGGATCGCTGCCGGCGGTAGCTCCGTGAACGTCATGACGCAGAGGCATATTTATGCCTCTGCGTCATAACGCTCGCTAGGGTTGGCGCTACCCGACGCTCACTCCGGGCGTGCTCGGCGGCGGGTGACCAGCATCGCGACCGCCACCACCGCGGCGGTGAGCACGAGGCCGGCGACCGCGATCGGCCACCACCCGCCGCCCGCGTCGGGCCCGGCGGCCCGGGTCCCGTCCGCCGGCGCGGTCACCGCGACCGGCGCCGGAACCGGGGGCGACTGGGCGGTCTTCGCCTCCACCTGGGCGGTGGCCTCGCTCTTGTGCGGCGCCGGGGCGCTCACCGTCACCCGCCAGCGGCCGGGGGAGAGGACCGGGCCGCTGGCGTAGAAGCCCTGCCCCTCGGCCGCCGGCTCCAGTTGCAGCGGGCCGACCTGCCGCCCGTCCGGGCCGGCGGCGGTGAGGGTCAGCCGTACCACCTTGTCCAACCGGTGACCGTCGGAGTAGACGGCCTGCACGGTGACCCCGTCGGCCCCGTCGCCGGCCACGGTCAGCTTGAGCTTGCCGGTGTGCGCCGCGGCGGGAGCCGAGGCCAGCAGGGTCAGCGCCAGTCCGACGATCAGGGCGGCGAACGCCTTCCAGGTACGCGTCACGGACGTCTCCTCACTGCGGGATGAGGGAGGCCCCTCCCCGACGCCGGAGCGTCGGGGAGGGGCCTCGTCGGATCAGAGCCGGCGGCCGGGGGCGAGCCGGGTGGCGTCGCCACCGAGCCGTCCCGCACCGTCGACCGATGCGCCGTCGTTCGCCTTGACCCCGGCCTTGCTGGCCGCGCCGCCGAGCCGGACGATCATGGCGTCGGCGTCCCGGATCAGGACGTCCCGGACTTCGGCCTCCGGCACCAGCTTGGTGTCGGCGGCGAGGGTCCGGAACTCGGTCAGCTGCTTGACGGCCTTCTTGTCGTTGCCGGCGGCCTCGGACTTCCGGGCGTCGCTGAGCTTCGCCGACAGCTGCTTGTGCGCCTTCGCCGACAGCCGCCCCGTCGCCTTGAACCGGTCCAGCAGGTTCTGCAGGTCCCGGAACGAGGTGGTGACGAAGAACCGGACCTCCGAGGTGGTCTGGTTGCCGGCCTTGTCGGTCGCGGTGACCGTCAGCTCGTGCAGGCCGAGTGGCAGCTCGTACATGGCCTGCAACGTGCCGCTCGCGTACGGCCGGCCGTCCAGCTGACCGACCACGCTCGCGAGGCCCGACGTCGGGTCGACGGCCTGCCAGGACACCCGTACGTCCTGGCTGTCGCCGTAGAGCTGGCCGTCGGCGATCCCGGACACCAGCAGCGTCGGCTTGGTGCCGTCGATCCGCAGCACCGCCGACTTGAGCGTCTCGGCGTTGCCGGCGTTGTCGGTGGCCCGGAACAGCAGCTCGTGCTGCCCGTCGCCGGTCACCTCGACCGGCGCCGAGTACGGCGTCCACGCGCCACCGTCCAGCGACCACTCCACCGCCTTCACCCCGGACCCGGCGTCGGTCGAGGTCAGCACGACCGGGATGGTCCCGTCGTGCCAGCCCTCGTCGTTGGCCGGCGCGAACGACGCCGAGGTGACCGGTGCGGTCGCGTCGATCTTGACCGCGACGGTCTTGGTCGGCTCCACGTTGCCCGCCTGGTCGGTGGACCGGAACCGCACCTCGTGCGCGCCGTCCCCGGTCACCTGCACCGGACCGGTGTAGTCCGTCCAGGTGGTGGCCCCGTCCAGCTGGTACGCGGTGCCCGCGAGCCCGCTGCCGCCGTCCTCGTCGGCGGCGGTCAGCGTGACCGTGACCGGCCCGGTGTGCCAACCGGCGGTCGGCGTGCCGGAGACCGCGGCGGTGGTCACCGGAGCGGTCTCGTCGGCCGTCTCGGTGCTCAGCCGGAAGTAGTCGAACCCGGCCGTCTTCGAGGCGGTCTGGTTGGCGCCGAGGGTGAACAGACCGACCTTCGGGGTGGCCCCGACCGCGGTGTTGGTGAGTGCCGTCAACGCGGTCCAGGTCGTCCCGTCGGCCGAGTACGACGCGGTGAAGGTGTCGCCGCTGCGGGCCAGCCGCAGGTACCACACCGAACCGGTCAGGTTGCCCGCCTCCGGCTGCGGGTTCTGCACCGCGCCGCCGATCTCGCTGCGGAACTCGATCCGCCGCGTCACCGGCTGGCCGGGCTGGTTGTCGACGATGTAGTCGAACTTCAGGTAGTTGTCGTCGTCGGCGTGCACGATGAGGCCGGCCTGCTGGTACTGCTCGTTCAGCAGACTGCCGTCGACCTTCGTCTCCAGGGTCCAGTCGCCGGACGGCGCGTTCTGGAGGATGAAGTTCGCCGGCCCGGTGTTGCCGGAGCCGTAGATGTCACCGTTGGGCACGTCGATCCGCAGCGCGCCGCCGGTGACCCGGTAGCCCGCCGGGTTCTCCCGCAGGATCGCGTCCCACCGGCACTTGTCCAGCGTGTCGCCGGTGAACTCGTCCGACGGCTGGACCGGCCCGGCCGGCTCGTCCGGCGCGACCTGGAACCAGTCGAAGGCCGCCTCGACCACCGGCGCGTCCGTGCCGCCGTTGAGGGCGAAGAGCCCGATCCGCGGGTTGGTGATGCCGGCGAGCGCGGCCGAGCGGCCGACCGGCGTAAAGGTCTGCCCGTCGGCCGAGACGGCCGCGGTCAGGTTCGTCCCGTCACTGGTCAGTCGCAGGTGCAGGGTGTCGCCGACCGGCGCGGCGACGCTGTCGGCGGCCTCGTTGCGCGGCGCGCCGGCGGTCTCCCGGATGAACTCCACCCGCCGGCTGCCCGAGTAGAGCAGGTCCAGCTTGGCGTAGTTCTCGTCGTCGCCGTAGATCAGCAGGCCGGCCTGCTGGTAGTTGGCCGTCACCGGCAGGGTGACCCGGGTGGTCGCCTGCCAGGCCCCGGCCGGCGCCGGCTGGAGCACCAGGTTGGTGGCGTCGTTGCGGGCGCCGTAGAGGTCGCCCACCGCCGTGGGCAGCCGCAGCGCGCCGTCCGAGACCGAGTAGAGCTGGTTCTCCCGGACCACGCTCCAGCGGGCCTTGTCGAGGCTGGTGCCGGTGAAGTCGTCCGAACGCGCCCCGAAGCAGGACGTGTTCGGCGCGTCCACCCGCACCGGCACGGTCGCGTACGACTTGGCGCCCTTGCTGTCGGTCACCGTGAGGGTGGCGGTGAAGGTGCCGGGGCTGGTGTACGTGTGGCTGGCGTCCAGGGTGGACGCCGTACCCCCGTCACCGAAGTCCCAGGCGTACGTCAGCGGGGTGTCCCCCTCGGCGTCGGTGGCCGTGCCGTCGAACGCGACGGTGACCGGCGCGGTGCCGGTCGCCGGCGTGGCGGTGGCGCTGACCACCGGCGGCGCGTTCTCGGTGACGCCCCGGCCGAGGAAGTCCATCCAGTTGACGTTGAGCAGCGACCCCGCGCCGCCGCCCGGGTCCTTGGCGACGAAGTACAGCGAGCCGCTCGCGGCGCCGGTGACCGGTGCCGTCACGTCCGTGTACGTCTGCCACGCGCCGGTGCCCGGCACGGTGGCCGATGCCACCAGCGGCCCGTCGACCGCGCCGGCCCGGACCTCGATCCGGCCGCCGGTGGTGGCCGAGGCCGCCCGGAACCGGATGTCGGTGATGTTCGTCAGGTTCGCCGGGCTGAGCGACCACCAGTCGCCGTCCTCGATGAACCCGATGTTCTGGCCGCCGCCGGCGGTGTCGCCGGTGGTCTCCCGCTGCACGCCCGGGTCGCCGCCGCCGGTGCTGCCCGGCGCGCGGCCGGTGGCGGTGAAGTACTCGGCCTGCTTGCGCTTGGGCTGGAGCTGCTCGATGGCCCGACCGGTGAGCGGGCCGGCCCCGCCGGTGCCGCCGTTGTCGGTGTAGGTCGCCTCGAAGACGCTGAAGACGTTGGCCTCGGCGCCGTGCCCGGAGGCGAGCGAGGTCTGGACCGTGCCGGTGCAGCCGGTGTGCTGCTCCAGCGGGTGGGCGTGCTCGTCGTGGCCGAGCAGCACCTGGAGCTGGACCCGGTCGCAGTCGATTTCCCCGTCCTCCGGGTCGGTCACCTTGACCGTGTAGCGGACCTGGTCACCCCAGTCGAAGAAGCCGCCGTCCGGCGGGAACTCGATCGTCACCGTCGGCGCGGTGTTGCCCACGGTGATCGGCACGTTCGCCACCGCGGTGCGGCCCTTCGGGTTGGTGACGGTGAGCTGCGCGGTGTAGCTGCCCGCGGCGGCGTAGGTGTGCGTCGGGTTGGCCTCGGTGGAGGTCTGCCCGTCGCCGAACGCCCACGCGTAGGTGAGCGTGCCACCGTCGGGGTCCCGGGAGCCCGCGCTGGAGAAGGCCACGGTCAGCGGCGCCGGCCCGGAGGTCGGGGTGGCGGCCGCGACCGCGATCGGCGCACGGTCACCGGCGATGTAGTCGATCCGGTAGACGCCGGAGTTGTCGTTGTTGCCGCCGAAGCCGCTGCCCCACTCGATGAGGTAGAGCGCGCCGTCCGGGCCGAACTCGAAGTCCATCGGACGGATCAGGCTCATGCCGGTGAGCAGCTGGTTGATGTCCACCAGCGACTTGCCGTCGGCGGTCACCTGCATCGTGTACATCTTCGACTGGTTCCACTCGCCGAAGAGCGCCTTGCCGTCGTAGTACGCCGGCCACTTCCGCTCCGAGTTGAGGTCGGCGTCGTACCGGTAGACCGGACCGCCCATCGGGGCGCCGCCGCCACCGATCTCCGGGAAGAGCGGGTTGCCGCTGTAGTCGTAGTCGACGGTCGCCGGGATGACCGGCGGCAGGGCGGTGAGGCCGGTGTTGTTCGGCGAGTTGTTCACCGGCGCCGCGCAGTCGAACTTCGGACCGCTCGGGCCGGACGGGAACGTGTAGTCGTTGTAGGCGTAGTTGGCCCCGGTGCAGTACGGCCAGCCGTAGTTGCCGGGGGTGCCCACGATGTTCCACTCCACCGTGCCCTCGGGGCCCCGGTTCGGGTTGGCCGCGTTGGCGTCCGGCCCATAGTCACCGACGTAGAGGGTGTCGGTGCCCAGGTCGATGCCGATCCGGAACGGGTTGCGGAAGCCCATGGCGAAGATCTCCGGCCGGGTCTTCTCGGTGCCCGGCGGGAAGAGGTTGCCGGCCGGGATGGTGTACGTGCCGTCGTCCTCCGGGTGGATCCGGAGCACCTTGCCGCGCAGGTCGTTGGTGTTGGCGGAGGTGCGCTGCGCGTCGTAGTCCTGCCGACCCGGCCGCTCGTCGATCGGGGTGAACGCGTCCGACTCGAACGGGTTGGTGTTGTCTCCGGTCGCCAGGTAGAGGTTGCCCGCCGAGTCGAAGGCCATGCTGCCGCCGGCGTGGCAGCAGGTGTTGCGCTGGGTGTCGACCCGCAGCACCTGCTTCTCGCTGGCCGGGTCGATGGTGTCGCCGGTCACCGTGAACCGAGACACCAGGTTGCGCGCGACGCCGTCGTTCGGGGCGTAGTAGAGGTAGACCCACTTGTTGGTGGCGAAGTCCGGGTCGAGCCGGATGCCGATCAGGCCGTCCTCGTTGCCGGTGAACACGTCCAGGTCGACCGCGGTGACCGTGCTGCCGGTGTCCGGCTTCACGATCTGCACCCGGCCGTCGCGCTCGATGTAGAAGACCCGCCCGTCCGGGGCGATGTCCAGCTCCATCGGGTTGCTGGTGTTGCTGTCCAGCGTGACCTTCTCGAAGCTGGCGGTCTTCGAGGCGCCGCAGTCGGCGTCCGCCACACCCGCGGCGGTGCGGATGCCGCCGAGCAGGTGACCGAGGAACTCCGGCTCGGCGTACGACTCCCGGGTGTGGCCACCACCCGTGTACCAGGATCGGCCGCCGTCGAAGTCCTGGCACCAGGCGATCGGGTGGTCGGCGCCCATCGCGCCGGCGCCCGGGGCGTAGCTGTTCTCGTCCAGGCTGGCCAGCACGTGCACGTCGGGCCGCGGGTTGGACTGGTAGTTGTACCACTCGTCGAACCGGGACCAGCGCTCCGGCAGCCCCGCGGTCGCCGGGTGGGCGTGGTCCTCGACCTTGACCGTGGCCTGTTGGTTCGCCGGGTGGCTGGCGAAGTACGCGCCGACCAGGTCGCCGTACCAGGCCCAGCTGTACTCGGTGTCCGAGGCGGCGTGGATGCCGACGTAGCCGCCGCCGGCGCGGATGTAGCGCTCGAACGCCGCCTGCTGCTCGGCGTCCAGCACGTCGCCGGTCGTGGAGAGCCAGATCACCGCCTGGTACTTCGCCAGGTTGGTGTCGGTGAACGCGCCGCCCTCCTCGGTGGTGTCCACCGTGAAGCCGTTGGCCGCGCCGAGCTGCTGGATGGCGGCGATGCCGGTGGGAATGGAGTCGTGTCGGAAGCCGGCGGTCTTCGAGAAGACCAGGACGGAGAAGGGCTCGTCGGCCGCCGCGGCGGCCTGGGCCGGTGTGATCTGGGCCGCGGCCGGGGCGGCCTGGGCGGCTCGTGGGGCGGCCTGCGCGGCGGCCGGAGCCGCCTGGGCGGGCGCGCCGAACAGGCTGGTCGAGACGAGAGCGAGGGACAGGGTCGCGGTGACGGAAATACGGGCACGACGACGGGACACGCCGCCTCCTATGTCGCGGTGGACAGGGATCGCGGGGGCCGGCTCGCCGAAGACCGTCCCAGGTGGAGCCGGTGCGAATGCCGTGCCAGGGCAGCCACGCCGGCATTTTGTCGAATCGCTGAACAAATTAATTCCGCTGGATGCGTGTCGGGCAAGATGCCGGCCGGTAACGGTTTGGCAACGGCAGGCGACATTCCGAACAGGACAGCATGAAGCGACCAGTCGGATTCGCCGTCAGCGCCCCCGAGGGGACGCCGGCAGGGCTCCGCCGCCGGTCCGCCGGCCGCCGCCGACCCCGTCTTGGCAGGCCGGCGGATCTGTCGTACGGTGACCTCAGTACCCACGGGAGCCCGGTGGACCGGGCTGAGAGGGGGGCTGTGAGCCCCCGACCGTCGAACCTGATCCGGGTAATGCCGGCGCAGGGAGGAGCGTTGCCATGCCGTCCCTTGGGCGACTGCATCTGATCACCGACACCCGACCCGGGCGAGATCCGCTCGCCGTGGTCCGGGCCGCCCTGTCGGCGGCCCACGCCGACCTGGTGGTGCAGGTCCGGGTCGAGGACTCCGCCACCGACCGCGAGGCGTACGACCTGACCCGCCGGGTGGTGGCGCTCTGCGCGCCGTACGGAGCCCGCTGCCTGGTCAACGACCGGCTGCACGTGGCGTTGGCGGTGGACGCCGCCGGCGGGCACGTCGGCGCGGACGATCTGCCGGTCGAGGCGGCCCGCCGGGTCCTCGGCCCGACCGCCGTGCTCGGCGCCACCGCCCGGGAACCGGGCACGGCCGCCGACGCCGTCGCCGCGGGCGCCAGCTACCTCGGGGTGGGCCCCTGCCACCCCACCACCACCAAGGAGGGCCTGCCGGCGCCGATCGGGGTGGCCGGCGTACGGGCGATCGCCGAGGCGGTGGACGTGCCGGTGATCGCCATCGGCGGGGTGACCGCGGCCAGCGTGCCGGCGCTGCGGGCGGCCGGGGCGTATGGGGTGGCGGTGGTCGGCGCGCTCTCCGCCGCCGCCGATCCGGCCCGTGCCGCCGCCGAGCTGATCGAGGCGCTGACGTGCTGACCGGCCGGTCCCCGTCGGTGCACGTCGACCGGGCCCGGCCGGACGTGGCGGTGGTGGGGGCGGGACCCATCGGTCTGGCGGTCGCCTGGCGGTGCGCGGCCGCCGGGCTGCGGGTCATGGTGCACGACCCCGCGCCCGGTTCGGGGGCCTCGGCCGTTGCCGCCGGGATGCTGTCCCCGGTCGCCGAGGCGTACTTCGGTGAGCGGGAGCTGACCGGGCTGCTGGTCGAGTCGGCCGCCCGTTGGCCGGCGTTCGCCGCCGAGCTGACCGAGGCGACCGGCGCTGTCCTCGGCTACCGGACCGAGGGCACGCTGATGGTCGGGCTGACCGGGGACGACCTGGCCGAGGCCCGCCGGCTGTGGGCGTACCAGCAGGGCCTCGGCCTGCCGGTGACCCCGCTGCGCCCCAGCGAGCTGCGCGACCACGAGCCGGCGCTGGCCCCTCGGGTGCGGGGCGGCGCGCTGGCCCCCACCGACCACCAGGTCGATCCGCGGCTGCTGGTGCCCGCGCTACGCACCGCGGCCGAGCGGGCCGGCGCGGTGCTGGTGCCGGGCGCTGTGCGGCGACTCGCCGACGTGGACGCCGCCGTCACGGTGGTGGCGGCCGGCTGCGGCGCCGCCGCGCTCACCGGGCTGCCCGTCCGGCCGGTGAAGGGGCAGGTGCTCCGGCTCCGCGCGCCCGACGGCGGCACGCCGGGCTTCCGGCACGTCATCCGGGGGTACGCCGACGGCGAGCACGTCTACCTGGTGCCCCGGGAGAGCGGCGAGGTGGTGGTGGGCGCGACCGTCGAGGAGCGCCGCGACACGAGCGTCTCCGCCGGGGCGGTGCTCCACCTGCTCCGCGCCGCGGTCGAGCTGCTGCCCGAGCTTGCCGAGTACGACCTGGTGGAGACGGTCGCCGGGCTGCGACCCGGCACCCCGGACAACGCGCCGATCCTCGGCCCGCTGCCCGGCCGGCCGGACGTGCTGGTCGCCACCGGGCACCACCGGCACGGCATCGTGCTCACCCCGGTCACCGCCGACCTGATCGCCGACCTGGTGACCGGTGGGCAACCCGACCCACTGCTCGCGCCCTTCCGCCCCGACCGGTTCCCCGGCACCCCCGACGGCGCCGGCTCGGTCGGGCCCGACGACAGGGGGCGAGCCGGCTCCGGCGACGCCGGCTCGGCCGGGGCCGGCGACGGGGGGTCAGGCGGCTCCGGCGACGCCCACCCGGCCGGTTCTGGTGCACGGGAGAAGACGACCGAGGGGGACCTGTGGAACTGACGGTGAACGGTGCCGGGCGGACGGTTCGCGGCGGCGCGACCGTTGCCGACGTGGTGCGGGAGGTGACCCCGCAGCAGCGTGGCGTCGCGGTCGCGGTGAACGGCGAGGTGGTGCCGCGGGCCGGCTGGCCGGCGACCGTGCTGAGCGACGGCGACCGGGTCGAGGTGCTCAGCGCGGCCCAGGGCGGGTGAGCGCGATGCCCTTCGACCTCGGCGGGGTCACGTTCACCTCGCGACTCATCCTCGGCACCGGCGGCGCCGCGAACCTGGACGTGCTGGAACGGGCGATCCGTGCCTCCGGCACCGAGCTGGTGACCCTGGCACTGCGCCGGGTGGACACCGCCCCCGGCACCGGCGGTAGCCTGCTCGAGCTGCTGGACCGGTGCGGCGTCCGGCTGCTGCCGAACACCGCCGGCTGCCGGACCGCCAGCGAGGCGGTCAAGGTGGCCCAGCTGGCGCGGGACGCGTTCGGCACCGACTGGATCAAGCTGGAGATCGCCGGGGACGAGCGGACGCTCCTGCCGGACGGTGTGGAGCTGCTGCGCGCCGCCGAGGAGCTGGTCGCCGGCGGGTTCACCGTCCTGCCGTACACCAGCGACGATCCGGTGCTGGCCCGGCGCCTGGCCGACGTCGGCTGCGCGGCGGTCATGCCGGGCGGCTCGCCGATCGGCTCCGGGCTCGGCGTGACCAACCCGCACCACATCCGGCTGATGCGGCAGGCCGTGGACGTGCCGGTGATTCTGGACTCCGGCATCGGCACCGCGTCCGACGCGGCGCTGGCGATGGAACTCGGCTGCGACGCGGTGATGCTGGCCACCGCGGTCACCCGGGCCGCCGACCCGGTCGCGATGGCCACCGCGATGCGGTACGCGGTCGAGGCCGGCCGCCTGGCCGCCGGCGCCGGCCGGGTCGCCCGGCGCTACCACGCCCTCGCCTCCACTCCGGACGAGGGAAGGCCGGACCTGTGACCCGGCCCGCCCACCGTGGTGCTGCGGTAGATCTTGGCAGGAGTGGGCCCCTGGAGGGAGCCCGATCTTCCAAGATCCGCGGCGACGCGGTGCCGAGCGGGTTGGTGGTGCTCACCGATCGGTGGCAGGCCACGCGACCGCTGGTCGAGGTGGTCGCGGCGGCCGTCGCGGGGGGAGTGCGCTGGGTGGTGCTGCGGGAGAAGGACCTGCCCCGCGCCGAGCGCGCCGCGCTCGCCGCCGACCTGCGAGCGATCCTCGCCGAGGCCGGCGGCACCCTGGTCGTCGCCGGCCCCGACCCGCTCGACGGCGACGCCGTCCACCTGCCGTCGGCCGGCCCGTACCCGCCGCCGCCACTGGGCCTGGTCGGCCGCTCCTGCCACAACCCTGCCGAGCTGGCCCGCCTCACCATCGAGGATTACGTCACCCTCTCGCCGGTCTACCCGACGAAGACCAAACCCGGCTACGGCCCACCACTGCAGCCGGATGGGCTCGCCAAGCTGATCGAGGTCAGCCCGGTGCCGACGCTGGCTCTGGGCGGCATCGAAACCCCCGCTCGGGCACGCGCCTGCATGGAGGCGGGCGCCGCCGGAGTGGCCGTCCTCGGCGCGATCATGCGGGCCGGCGACCCCGCAGTGACAGCCGCCGCCCTGACGAGCGCCCTGGAAGAGGCGGCCACCCCGGGGCCGCGAAGCTGGCAGCCCTCAACCCCCACCACGGGAGCAGGACGATGACCCCACCGGCCGTACTCACCATCGCCGGGTCGGACTCCGGCGGTGGCGCCGGAATCCAGGCCGACCTCAAGGTCTTCGCCGCGCTCGGCGCGTACGGGACCAGCGTGCTCACCGCGGTCACCGCGCAGAACACGCGGGGCGTCGACGCGGTGCTGCCGCTGCCGCCGACCACCGTCGCGGAGCAGCTCGACAGCGTGCTCGACGACTTCGGCGTCCGGGCGGTGAAGACCGGAATGCTCGGCAGCCCGGAGGTCGCCGCCGTGGTGGCCGACGCGGCGCGCGACGGGCGGCTGCCGCACCTCGTCGTCGACCCGGTGCTGGTCGCCACGAGTGGGCACCGGCTCGGCGTCGTCGCCGCGGTCGAGCGGCTGCTGCCGTACGCCCGGGTGGCGACGCCGAACTGCGCGGAGGCGGCGGCGATCACCGGACGCCCGGTGGACGACCTGGCCGGGATGGTCGCCGCCGCCGAGGCGCTCGGCGCCGGCGGCCCGGAGCACGTGGTGGTGACCGGCGGCGACCTCGACGGCGGCGAGGCGGTGGACGTGCTGCACGGCGGCGGGGTCACCACGCTGCTGCGCGCGCCCCGGGTGGCCACCCGGCACACGCACGGCACCGGCTGTTCGTTCTCGGCGGCGATCGCCGTCCGGCTGGCGCTGGGGGACCCGGTGCCGGTGGCGGTCGGGGCCGCCAAGGAGTACGTGCACCGCGCGCTGACCGGTGCGCGGGACTGGGAGTTGGGCGCGGGACGCGGCCCGCTGGACCACTTCGGCTGGTCCGCTTGATCACCAGGGAGGCTGTCATGCAGGCACGACGCAAGGTGTACGTCGAGGGGACCCGGCCGGACGTCCGGGTGCCGTTCGCCGAGGTGGCGCTGACCGGGGACAACCCGCCGGTGCGGCTCTACGACACCTCGGGGCCGGGCTCCGACCCGGAGGTGGGACTGCCGCCGCTGCGCGGCCGGTGGATCGCCGAGCGCGGCGACGTCGCCCCGGCGCGGGGCGGTGGCAGCCCGCTCGCCGGTGTGGACGGCCGGCGTCCGACTCAGCTCGCGTACGCGCGGGCCGGCGCGGTGACGCCGGAGATGGAGTTCGTGGCGATCCGGGAGGGGGTCGCGCCGGAGTTCGTCCGGGACGAGATCGCGGCCGGCCGGGCGGTGCTTCCGCTCAACATCAACCACCCGGAGTGCGAGCCGGCGATCATCGGCAAGGCGTTCCTGGTCAAGGTGAACGCCAACATCGGCACCTCGGCGGTCAGCTCGTCCATCGCCGAGGAGGTGGAGAAGCTGACCTGGGCCACCCGGTGGGGCGCGGACACCGTGATGGACCTGTCCACCGGGAAGCGGATCCACGAGACCCGCGAGGCGATCGTCCGCAACTCGCCGGTGCCGATCGGCACCGTCCCGATCTACCAGGCGCTGGAGAAGGTCGGCGGCGACCCGGTGAAGCTGAGCTGGGAGGTGTTCCGGGACACCGTCGTCGAGCAGGCCGAGCAGGGCGTGGACTACATGACGGTGCACGCCGGCGTGCTGCTGCCGTACGTGCCGCTGGCCGTCGACCGGGTCACCGGGATCGTCTCGCGGGGCGGCTCGATCATGGCGGCCTGGTGCCTGGCGCACCACGAGGAGAACTTCCTCTACACGCACTTCGCCGAGCTGTGCGAGATCCTCGCCCGGTACGACGTGACGTTCTCGCTCGGCGACGGGCTGCGCCCCGGATCGATCGCGGACGCCAACGACGATGCGCAGTTCGCCGAGCTGCGGACCCTCGGGGAGTTGACGAAGGTCGCCTGGGAGTACGACGTGCAGGTGATGATCGAGGGCCCGGGCCACGTGCCGATGCACAAGATCAAGGAGAATGTGGACCTCCAGCAGGAGTGGTGCCACGAGGCGCCGTTCTACACGCTCGGCCCGCTGACCACCGACATCGCCCCCGCGTACGACCACATCACCTCGGCGATCGGCGCGGCGATGATCGGCATGTTCGGCACCGCGATGCTCTGCTACGTCACGCCGAAGGAGCACCTCGGGCTGCCCGACCGGGACGACGTGAAGGCGGGTGTGATCGCGTACAAGATCGCCGCGCACGCCGCCGACCTGGCCAAGGGTCACCCCGGCGCGCAGGCCTGGGACGACGCGCTCTCCAAGGCCCGGTTCGAGTTCCGCTGGGAGGACCAGTTCAACCTCGCGCTGGACCCGGAGACCGCCCGGGCGTACCACGACGCGACGCTGCCGGCCGAGCCGGCGAAGACCGCGCACTTCTGCTCGATGTGCGGCCCGAAGTTCTGCTCCATGAAGATCACCCAGGAGTTGAAGGACTACGCGGCGCGCGGCATGCGCGACAAGTCGGAGGAGTTCGTCGCCGGCGGCGGCCGGGTGTACCTACCGCTGGCCTGAGCCGAGCGGGGTGTCCGGCAACGCCGGACACCCCGGACTCGGCTGGTTTCAGAGGACGTTTGATCGGTGACGCCCGGGCGACCCGACACGCCGCGACACGAATTAGCCGAACCGTCAACGATCACGCCGGCTCCCCGGCGGCCCACGCCCGGCCCCGCCGGCTCAGTCGCGGTGGTGGCGGCCCGTCGAGCGTAGTGACCGGCGGCCGCTCTCCTGCTCGGGCTCGTTGTCCGTCACCGGCTTGCCCAACCCGGCGACCCAGTCCACGTACTCCTCGTCCTGCGCCGCCAGCGGCTCCGGCTCGGCGGGCTCGTCCTCCGCGTCGCGGGACCGGTTGCGCCGGAACAGCCCGAGCCGCCCCCGGCCCCGCCCGCCGGACTGCTCGGTGCCCGGCTCGCCGGTGGACGTGTCGGCCGTCCCGGTCGATCCCTCCGTCACGGCCGTCGTGTCGGCCGCTTCCGACCCGGCCGACGGCGCGTCCGGCGCGGTGTGTCGCGGCCCTGTGGATGTCGGCCCGGCCCGCCGCGCGGTGGCGAGCGCCTCCCAGCTGGCCGCCCTGTTGAGATCGGGCAGCGGCGCCCGGTGCCGTGCCCGGGGCGTGGACTCCGACGTCTCCTCCGGCTCCGATCGGGCCGGGTCGGGGCCCACTGGCGCGGACCGCGGCGGGACCGGCCAGGCCGGGGCGACCGACCGGGCCGGCCGGACTCCGCCCTGGGGTTCGGTCCCCGCGTGGGTGCCGCTGGTCGGCTCGTCGGCCGGCCGGAGGAGCCTGGGTTCCGCGCCGTCGGCGGGGTGCGTTCCGGCGGTCGGCCAGGCCGCACCCTCCGACTCGGAATCGGTGTGGGTGGCCTGGGCGGGCTCGTCGACCGGCCGCCCGACGCGCTGCCGGACCGGCTTCCCCACCGCGTTGGCGCTGGACGCCGCACCGGTGCTCGACGTGGTGCCGCTGCGTGATTCGGGGCCGCTGCTCGACGCGGTGTCGCTGTCCGTTGCGGCGTCGCTGCCGCGGGTGCTCGGTGTGGCCTTGGCGCTCGCTGTGGGGCGAGACGCCGGAGTCGATGTGCCGGTCTGGTTGTCGCCGGAGGGCGGTCCACCGGCTGTCGACGAGGCGCCGGCCGGACCGGCGCCTGCGGCCTCGGCCGGCGCCGTAGCGGAGCTGGCGCCGGTGACGCTGCCACCGGTGGTGTCCGTGGTGTCGCCGGGCGCGGCGGCCGACTTCGGTGTCGACTTCGACTTGCGGGTCCGCCGTGGCTTCGGCGCCGCGGCCGCCGTTGCCGGTACGCCCCCGCCCCTGCGGTTCGCCGGCTGGTCGTCGCCAGAACCGGCGGTGGGCTGAGCGGCGGTGGGCTCGTCGCCGGTGGCCTGCTTGGCCGAGGCCCGGGTAGCGGCGGTCCGTCCGGTCGCGGGCCGCTTGGTAGCGCCACGATCGGTGGCCGCCACGTCGGTCGCGCCCGGCTTGGCCACGCCCTGGTCGGTCGCGGCCTGGCCGGTGGGGACCCGGTCGGTGGGGGCCCGGTCGGTGGCCGCCCGTGCGGCGGCGGAACGGGCCGGTGCGGCGTCGGCGGCGCTGCCAGGCCGTGTTCGCGGTCGTGCGGTGCCGCCGATGGTGTCCGACCCGGTGCCGGCGTCGGTCGCCGAGCCATCTCGCCCCGCACCGTCCTCCGGCCGGGCGCTGTGGGGCTTCGAGCGGTATGCCTCAGAGGCATAAATATGACCCTGAGGCATACCGCTCGCAGGGATACCGGCGGCGGTCCGCTCCGCGTCGGCTGCGGCGTCGGGACCGCTGGACGGGGCGGCGGAGCCGGGCCTGGAGACGGCGCCGTCGGCCGGCGCGGGCGCGTTGGCCGACGCGGGGTCGGCGGCCGTGGTGTGCGCCGTGCTGTGGGCCCCCGCGCCTTGGGACCCCGTGCTGTGGGACCCCGTGCCGGGGGCGCGCTGGATCGGCCGGCCCAGCGTGGATTCGACGGTCAGCGGTGTAGTGCTCTCCGGCGGGCCCGACGCCGTGCTTCCGGTCGGGCCCGACGTTGTGCCGCTCGCCGGCCAGTCCCAGTGCGCCGGGGCGGTGCGCGAGGTCGGGTCGCCGCCGGTGGGGCCGGCGTGGGTCGTGCGGGTCGTACCGCCGGATCGGGCGGTGAGGTCCGCTCCGGCGGGCTGCGCCTCGTCGTCGGTGCGCTCCTGGGCGGTGCGGTCGTCGGCGGTGGGATGGCCGGTCGCCGGGGTTCCGCTGGTCGGCAGTGCCGGGCCGGCGGGCAGTGGGCGAAGGATGTCGCTCGGCTCGATGGCGTGCGCGCCGGCGGTGCGCGTCCGGGACGGCCAGCGCAGCAGGGCGGCGGCGGACGCGCCGAGCACGCCGGCGGCGACCGAGATCAGCGCGGCGTAGTACGGCGTGGTCTGGTAGCGGTTGACCACGTCGCCGGGGCCGGCGGTGAGGTACGCGAACGCCACCAGCACCGGACCGGCCACCCCGGTCGCCCCGCTGATCAGCGGGACGTGGCCGCGCCAGCGGGCCAGACCGGCGGTCGCCGCGCCGGCCAGCAGCGCGACGGTGGGCAGCAGGAGCAGCGACAGCCGCTGCGTCGCGTCCGCGGCCAGCCAGGACGGCTCCAGCACGCCGAGCCGGACCGCGCGCAGCGGCCCGGTCGCCCCCAGCGACGGCAGCGCGGAGACCAGCGCGAGCAGCCAGATCGCGCCGGCCACCGCCGCGGCGTTCCAGCCCAGCGGCGGATTGAGCAGGACGGCGATCGCCGCCCCGGCGCCGACGAGCGCCCCGAGCACGGCACAGATGCCGACCGCGAAGACCGGGTCGACGGAGACCAGCTCCGCCGCTCGGGCGGGCTGCATGCAGAGCGGCGCGACGGCGGTGGCGCCCAGCGCCGCGGCGGCGCCGACCGCCAGGTGCCGGCCGGTGGTGGCCGGCAGCGCGTCGCGTCGGTCGGCGAGGCGCCCGGTGAGCACCGCACCGGCCACGGCCGCGTTCGCCGCGAACCAACCCACCCAGACCAGCTGGGCCGGCCACTGGTTGACGGTCGCGCCGGTGAAGGCGCCGGTGAGCCGGACGATGCCGAAGCCGTACGCGATGCCCAGCTGACCGGCCCCGGCCAGCACGCTCACACCGAGCGCCGTGAGCAGCAGTCTGCCCCAGGTCCGAAAGGCCATGTCCGGCACGTTACGCACCGGGTACACCGGATCGCCACCGGCGCGCCGCGCGGCACGCCGGCCCTGACCGGCCGGTCTACTTGAGTTCGACCAGCCGGGCGAGGTATGTCGTATCCCCGACGTTGGTCAGCATGTGCACCGCGCCCGAGTCCCGGTAGACCACCCCACCGGTCGGTTCGTCCGCGTCGATCCGCGTACCGTCGATCGTCTGCACCACGTTCTTCGCGCCCTGGATCGCCACCACCAGGTACGGGTGGTCGTGTCGGTGCAGGGGTTGCCGCTCGCCCGGCTCCAGCCGGATGTGCCAGACCCGGACCCGGTCGTTCTCGTACACGATCTCCTGGCCCACCGGCCCGAGTTCGAGTCCGTCGGTCACGTCCGTCACGTCGGTCATCGGTCTCCGTCCAACTGCGGGAGCACGTCGCTCGCGATCAGCTCCAGGTGGTCGAGGTCGGCGAGGTCGGTCAGGCGCAGGTGCACCCGGGTGGCGCCGATCGCGGCGAACTCACCGATCCGCTCGACCAGCTGGGCGGGCGAGCCAACCACCGGGTCCTCCGGCGGCAGCGCGCTGGCCACGTGCAGCGGCGCGGCTCGCCGCTGGGCCTCGGCGTCGGTCCGGCCGATCGCCACCACGATCCCGGCGGAGAGCATCAGCGGCCCGCGCCCGGACTCGGCGCGACCGGCCCGGTCGCAGGCCTCGCGCACCCGCTCGTACGCCCCGGCGGTCTCCTCGACGGACTTGAACGGCATGTTGAACTCGTCGGCGTAGCGGGCGGCCAGCTCGGGCGTCCGCTTGGGACCGCGGCCGCCCACGATGATCGGCGGACCGGGCACCTGCACCGGCTTGGGCAGCGCCGGGGCGTCCACCAGCCGGTAGTGGTCGCCGGTGAAGCTGTAGGACCCGCCCGACGGGGTCCGCCACAGCCCGGTGATCACCTCGAGCTGTTCGGCCAGCCGGTCGAAGCGCTCGCCGACGCCGGGGAACGGGATGCCGTAGGAGACGTGCTCCCGCTCGTACCAGCCGGCGCCGATGCCCAGCTCGACCCGGCCGCCACTCATCTGGTCGACCTGGGCCACCATCACCGCCAGCGGGCCGGGTAGCCGGAAGGTGGCCGAGGTGACCAGCGTGCCGAGCCGGATGCGGGTGGTCTCGCGGGCCAGGGCGGCCAGCGTCAGCCAGGCGTCGGTCGGCCCGGGCAGGCCCGGGTCGGCGCCCATCGACTGGTAGTGGTCGGCGCGGAGGAAGCCCTCGAAGCCGGTCGCCTCGACGAGTTGGGCGAAGCGGAGTTGGTCGTCGTAGCTGGCGCCCCGGTGCGGCTCGGTGAAGACCGACACCCGCATGCTCATCGTCCCTCCGCGCCGGCGCCCGCCGGCTGCTCGCGTTCCATCAGCAACTCGTGCAGGTCCGCGCTCACCCGCGCCACGTCGGCGAGGTGCGCGTTGCGGCCCAGGGTGCGGGGCCGGGGGATGTCCACCTCGACGACCTTGCGGATCCGGCCGGGGCGCGGACTGAGCACGACCACCCGGTCGGCGAGCAGCACGGCCTCGTCGATCGAGTGGGTGACGAAGACGACGGTGGCGCCGTTCTCCATGTGCACCCGCTGCAGTTCGCCGGAGAGTTCCTCGCGCGTGAGGGCGTCCAGCGCGGAGAACGGCTCGTCCATCAGCATCACCCGGGGCTCGCCGATCAGGGACCGGCAGAGCGAGACCCGCTGCTGCATGCCGCCGGAGAGCTCGTGCGGCAGGCGCTTCTCGAAGCCGGCGAGCCCGGCCAGGTCGAGCAGCTGGCGGGCGCGCTCGCGGTGCTTCGCCCGGCTCCAGCCGAAGATCTCCACCGGCAGCAGCACGTTGTCGAGCACCGTGCGCCAGGGCAGCAGCGCCGGACGCTGGAACAGCATCGCGATGTCCCGGCGGGGCTTGGCGACCGGCGTGCCGGCCACGGTGATCTCCCCGGCGGTCACCGGGAGCAGGCCGGCGACCAGCCGCAGCAGGGTCGACTTGCCGCAGCCGGAGCGGCCGAGGACCGCCACGAACTCGCCCTCGGCGACGTCGAGGTCGATGCCCCGCAAGGCCTCCACCCGGCCGGACCGGCCGTCGAAGGTACGGGACACACCGGACAGTCGGATCATCTCCGGCGGGCCTCCACTGAGTGGACGGTCAGGATCGGACACAGGTTATCCGGCTCGTGCCCGTAACGCACTGTCCGGGGTGGACGCCGTTTTGTTTCCGTTCCGCAACTCGATACGCCTGGCGTCGCAAAGGTGGGGTTCTCGTACGCTGTGCCCGCGAAGAGTCCCCTCACGACGGTGGTGCCGGCCTGCCCCCTTCCGCCGGCGCCCCGCGACAACCCCCTCCGGTGGGCCTGCCGCCCCCGGTCGGAAAGGACATGGTGCACTGATGAGAAGGCTGACCCGTACGGTCGCCGCGGCCGCGCTGGCCACCGCCCTCGCTCTCGTCGCCGGCTGCAGCGGCGACTCGGACTCGTCCGACGACGCCGCGGGCGGGAACGGCGGGGCTCTGGAGAAGGTGACCTATCTCACCTCCTTCGGCAACTTCGGCCGTGACTCCTACGCCTGGGTGGCGAAGGACAAGGGCTTCTTCAAGGAGGCCGGCTTCGACGTCGAGATCAAGGCCGGTCAGGGCACCGGCGGCGTGATCCAGACGATCGTCGGCGGCCAGGCCGACTTCGGCCCGATCGACCTGACCGGCGGTCTGCTCCAGCTCGGCAACGGCCAGGCCAAGGACTTCATCGCGGTGGCCGCGATCCAGCAGCGCACCATGGCCGGCATCGCCACGGTCGAGGGCAAGAACATCGCCTCGCCGAAGGACCTGGAGGGCAAGAAGCTCGCGGACACCCCCGGGTCCGTGGTCCGCAACCTCTTCCCGACGTACGCCCGGATGGCCGGCGTGGACGCCAGCAAGGTGACCTGGGTCAACGGTGAGGCGCAGACCCTGATCGGCACGCTCGCCTCCGGGCAGGTGGACGGCATCGGGCAGTTCGTCGTCGGCCAGCCGACCATCGAGGCGGTGGCCAAGAAGAAGGCCGTCATGCTGCCGTACAGCAACGTGATGCAGGACCTCTACGGCAACGTGCTGATCACCTCGGCGAAGAACGCCAAGGAGAAGCCGGACATGGTCAAGAAGTTCACCGCCGCGCTGATGAAGGGCCTGGAGTACAGCCTGGCCAACCCGCAGGAGGCGGCGGAGATCCTGAAGAAGAACGTGGACGCCACCAACCCGGCCGCGGCCGCGGCCGAGCTGCAGCTGATGGCCGGCTACGTCCGGTCGAACAACTCCGGCACCCAGCTGGGCACGCTCGACAGCGGCCGGGTGGCCAAGAGCATCGCCATCCTCCAGGGCGCCGGCGCCCTGAAGCAGAACGTCACCCCCGACCAGATCATCGACTTCAGCCTCGCGCCGAAGGCCTGATCGCCGCGGTCACCCGGGGTGCGTTCCGTTCGAGCGAGGCGGGGCGCACCCCGGCTCCGTGCCGGCCACCGGGCCGGCGGATCCGAAGGAGAAACCATGACCGAGGTCCGGTCGGCGGAGCCGGCGACCGAATCCACCCCGCCGGGCGCCGGACCCGCGCGCGGCGTACGCCGGCTGGCCGGGGTGCGGGCCGGTACGGGCGCGGCCCTGCTGCCCACGGTCGGCCTGTTGGTCGCCCTCGCGGTGTGGTGGCTGGTCGCCCGGCTGGAACTGGTGCACCCGGCGGCGTTGCCACCACCGGCGGACGTGCTGACCGCGTTCGCCGACAAGCCGGCCCGGATGCTGGAGCACACCGGCGACACGACCCTGGAGATCCTGATCGGGTTCGCGCTCTCCGCGGCGGCGGGAATCCTGATCGGACTGTCGCTGGCGTCGTCCCGGACGGTGGAGCGGATGTTCACCCCGCTGCTCGTCGCGGTGAACGCGGTACCCAAGATCACGTTGGGTCCGCTGCTGGTAGTCGCGCTCGGCTGGGGTCAGCGGCCGATCCTCACCATGGTCTTCCTGCTCTGCTTCTTCCCGATCGTGCTCTCCACCGCGACCGGGCTCACCACCACGCCGGCCGACCTCGCCGAGCTGGTCCGCTCCTGGAACGCGTCCCGCTGGCAGGCGTTCCGGAAGGTGCGCTTCCCGGCCGCGCTGCCGCAGATCTTCGTGGGTCTCAAGGTCGCCATGCCGCTTGCCGCGATCGGTGCGGTGATCGGCGAGTTCCAGGCCGGCGAGGGCGGCCTCGGCTACGTCATCCAGCAGTACGCGGGCGTCGGCGACACCGCCACCGCGTGGGCGGCGATCATGCTGGTCGCGCTGGTCAGCATCCTGCTCTACACCGCCCTGGTGCTGCTCGAACGGCTGGCCCTGCCCTGGGTCCGCGAAACCACCAGCAGCCGCTGACCCCGACCCCCGCGATCTTGCAGTTTCCGCCCCGGCTAACCGGGCATCCCCGGCATCTCGGGGCACAAACTGCAAGATCGCGGGGTTGAGGGGGGTCAGCCCGCGAGGCGCCACCGGCCGTTGCGGGCCACCAGGGTGGTGAGCGCCTGCGGCATCAGGCCGGAGTGGTTGTCCGGGGTCATCCGGATCGGCCCGGAGAGCCCGTCCAGCTGGGAGGTCTCGAGCACGTCGCGGATGCCGTCCCGGTCGACCCGGTCGGCGGGGCCGCCGGTACGCAGCTCCGCGTCGGCGATGAGCTGCACCGCGTCTGCGGCGAACGACGAGGCGCCGTTGTATCCGCCGAACCGCGCCGTGTAGTCCTGGAACCACTGCCGGCGGGCCGCCTTGGCCGGGGTGGTGGCGATGACGTCGTCGATCACCATGGTCTGGGTGAAGATCAGGGTCGCCCGCTCGGTGGCTCGGGCCGCCTCGCCGAGGAAGAGGTCGCCGGCGGCTCCGGCGTCGAGGTAGAGCGAGCCGGCGAAGGCCGCCTGTTGCGCGCCGGTGGCGGCCAGCGCGGCCTGCTCCGGCGGGGTCCAGACGATCAGCGCGTCGGGCTTGGCGTCGGTGAGCGTCCGCACCGGCTGGCTGACCTCGGTGTCGGTGATCCGCACCACCGCCGTGCGCGGCATCCGGATGCCGGCCTGGTCCAGCTCGCGGCGGAGCGCGGTCAATCCCTCCCGGCCGTAGTCGTCGTCGCTGTGCAGCAGCCCGACCTTGCGGACGCCCTTGCGGCGCAGCTCGCCGACGAGGGCGCCGGCGCTGTCGGCGGCGTTGGGGCCGAGCTTGAACACGTACCGCCGGTCGGCGACCGGGGTGGCTACCGCGCCGGCCGCGGCCAGCGCGATGGTCGGGATCTTCTTCTCGTTGATGGTCCCCACCGCGCCGATCGCGCACGCGTTGCAGCCGCCCATGATGATGGCGCTGACCCGGTCGTCCTTGCTGAAGTCGCCGATGTTGCGCAGCGACTCGCTGGCGTCGGAGCGGTTGTCCTTGACCTTCAGTTCGATGCGCCGGCCGCCCAGCGCGCCGGACGAGTTCAGCTGCTCGACCTTCAGCTCCAGCGCACGCTGGTAGGCCTGCCCGACGGGGGCGGACGCGCCGGAGAGTTCGAGGTCCGCGGCGATCACGATCGGACTCGCGGCCTCGTCCGCGGCGCCGAACTGGCAGCCGGTGAGCGTGCCGGCCAGCACGACGGATGCGAGCGCCGCGATGGTCGTGGAGCGGATGGGGCTCAAGTCGTCCTCCAGGTGCGGGCGCGGGCGCTGCCCGGTCACCGCCGCTAGTCCGTCCTCAATGGAAAGACGGGAGAAGTCTGCCGTACGGTGTGCGCGAAGCCTGCAAAACCTTGCCAACGGCGAGCGCCGCGGTCAAGCGGACGTCGGCTGCGGTTTCGGGACGGCCATCCCACATCGTGGGGTCACACGATGTTTGCAAACGGTCACGGTGCATACACGTGTGACCACTCTGGAGTCACCTGCCCTGTTCAGGGGCTTGCGGAATTGAAGGTATCAGTTGACCGGAACACGGAATCCGTGCCGTCCGACCGTTTCCTGCCCGCCTGCGGCTTCCCAAGAGAGACCTTCTCTGATGAAATCGCGGCCGTGCCGCGCGTGCCGCCGCCCACCGCGCCCGGCATCGTTCGACGGGTCAGGCGTGGAAGATACGACGGAGGCGATGTCGTGAGCACCGGACCGACGACCCTGCCCGAGAACCGCGCGAAGGCAAGGCAGAGTCCCCGTCGCCTGCCCCGGCTGCGCGACGCCCGGATCCGGTCCAAGCTGGCGCTGATCCTGGTGGTGCCGGTCGCCGCGGTGATCGCGCTGGCCACGGTCCGGCTCGTCTCGGTCGGCCAGGGCGCGTACGAGGCCAGCCAGGCCCGGTCGATGACCGCGCTCTCCGTCGACGTCTCCGCGCTCGCCCAGGACCTGCACGCCGAACGGATGGCCGCGGCGGCGTACCTGGCGGCGCCGCAGCAGCAGGCCGACGCGTACAACCTGCGGGTGCGCCAGACCGACGAGCGGATCGTCGCGTACCGCGCGGAGCGGGAGCGGGTCGGCGAGGTCCCGACGGCGGTCGCCGACCGGTTGGGCGCGATCGACGATCACCTCGACACGCTGGGCAGCACCCGGCAGGAGGTGCTGGACCGGCGCCAGATGGCCGTCGCCGAGGCGGTGCTGCGGTACGGCGTCATCCTCGCCGACCTGGTCTCGTACGGCGACGGCCTCGCCCAACTGCCCGGTGACGAGAGCCTGGCGGACAGCCGGCGAGCCGTCGCCGCGTTCGCCCGGGCGAAGTTCGCGGTGGCCGAGGAACAGGCGGTCGCCTTCACCGCGCTCACCGCCGGCCAGCTCGACGAGGAGCAGTTCTCCTCGTTCGTGGCCACGCTGACCAGCCAGCAGGAGGCGCTGCTCGCCTTCTCGCTCGCCGCCGAGCCGGCGCAGCGCGCCCTGGTCAACAGCACCGTCTCCGGCGACGCGGTCGGTCTGGCCGACCGCATGGCGGCCGACATCACCCGGTCGGTCGGGCAGGCTCCGCTGGTCACCGCGCAGGACGCCACCGCCGCCATCGGCGCGGTCAACGACCTCATGCGCTGGGCCGAGATCCAGCTGGAGAACGAGCTCTTCGCCGAGACCGACCAGGCCCGGTCGGCCGTCATCCGGCAGGCCGTCGTCGAGTCCGTGCTGGTGCTGCTGACCCTGCTCATCGCGGTGTCGCTCGCCGTGGTGCTGGCCCGCTCGCTCAACCACTCGCTGCGCCGGCTGCGGGAGGGCGCCCTCTCGGTGGCCAACCACGACCTGCCGGACGCGGTGCAGCGGCTGCAGAGCATGGGCAGCGTCGGTGAGGGCGGGGTGGACGAGATCGTCCGGCAGGTCCGGGACCCGATCGACCTGCGCAGCCGTGACGAGGTCGGTCAGGTCGCGCTCGCCTTCAACGTGGTGCACCGCGAGGCGGTCCGGGTCGCCGCCGAGCAGGCCGCGCTGCGTACCAGCGTCTCGGCGATGTTCCTCAACCTGGCGCGGCGAAGCCAGACCCTGGTCGACCGGATGATCGGCGAGCTGGACGCGATCGAGCGCGGCGAGGAGGACCCGAAGCGGCTGGCCCAGCTCTTCGAGCTCGACCACCTGGCCACTCGGATGCGTCGCAACGACGAGAACCTGCTGGTGCTGGCCGGCGCCGACTCGGCCGTGCCGCGTCGCGACGACGCCCTCCTGGTGGACGTGCTGCGGGCCGCGCAGTCCGAGGTGGAGCTCTACAACCGCATCGAGTTCGGCACGGTGGACACCGACATCTCGGTCGCCGCGCACGCCGTGAACGACGTGGTCCGGTTGGTCGCCGAGCTGCTCGACAACGCCACCCGCTTCTCGCCGCCGAACACCGTCGTGGTGGCCGACGGCCGGCGGATCCGCGACTACGTGCTGATCCAGATCGAGGACCGCGGGCTCGGCCTCTCCGACGAGCAGCTGGACTCGCTCAACCGGCGGCTGGCCGCGCCGCCGACCGTCGACGTCGCGGCATTCCGGCTGATGGGTCTCGCCGTGGTGAGCCGGCTGGCCTCCCGCTACGGCATCCGGGTCGAGCTGCGCCGCAACGTGGAGGGCGGCACGGTCGCCCAGATCACGCTGCCCAGCGCCACCGTGGTGCTGCCCGCCCACCGCGGCCGGGAGCAGGCGCTCAGCCGGCCGCGCCAGCCGATGGCGGTCGAGCCGGCTCCACACGTCCCGGCCGCCCCGGCCGCCCCGGCCGCCCCGGTCGCCCTCGCCGAGCCGCGCGCCGGGCTCACCTCGGCCGCGACGCTGACCGACCAGTGGCGCACGAGCGCGCCGGCGCCGGCACCGTGGCAGCCCGCGGTGGACGCCCGGGACAGCGCGCCGCCCGTGTCGGCCGGCGGCCTGACCGCGGCCCACCCGACAGTGCCGGCGGCCGCGCCGGCGCCGCCACCGGCACCGTCCGCGTACGACAACGGTGCCGGCCTCACCGTCAGCCCGACCGCCGCCCGCCCCCCGCTGCCGCGCCGCGCGCCGGCCGCCGAGACGCCCGCCGCCCCGGTGCTCCCGCTCGGGCCGACGACCGGTGCGGGAGTCACGCCGGCCGCCCCGCCGCCCCCGCCACCCGTGCCGACGGCGCCGATCGCGCCCCGGCCCGAGCCGGTGGGGGAGGCCCCGATCTTCCGCGAGATGGAGGCGGTCTGGTTCCGGTCCCACGGCGACGACGCCACCGCCATCTTCGCCCGGCCCCGCTTCGACGAGCCCGGCCCGGGCGCGCCGGGCGCCGAGACGCCGGCCACCGCCCCGCCGGTCGCCACCGCACGGGCCACCGCCACGCCGTTGCCCACCCGTACCCCGGGCGGCGGCGCGACGGCGGGCCCTGCGCAGCCTCCGCCGCCGTCGTACACTCCGCCGGCGAGCACGCCCACCGCGGCGCCCGCGCCCTCGACCGACGCGGACGCCTGGCGGACAGCGGCCGACGACGGCTGGTCGCGCGCCAGCCGCGCGGCCGAGCCGGCCAACGGCGGCACCACCCGCTCCGGGCTTCCCAAGCGGGTTCCGCAGGCGCAGCTCGTGCCGGGCGGCATCGAGCCGCGCGGCGGCCGGGGGCCCAGCCGGCGCACCCCGGATGAAGTACGTGGCCTGTTGTCGGCCTACCACCGCGGCGTCCAGCGCGGGCGGACGGCCGGAACGGACCAGAACCGCACCTCGACCAAGGAGACCCGATGAACAGGCCAGCGGCCATGCAGGACATGGGTTGGCTGCTCACCAACTTCGCCGACAGCGTGGCGGGTATCGCCCACGTGGTGGCGGTGTCCGCCGACGGGCTGCTGCTCGCCTCGTCCCGGGACCTTCCCCAGGACCGGGCGGACCAGCTCGCCGCGATCACCTCCGGCGTGGTGAGCCTGACCGAGGGCGCCGCCCGGATGTTCAGCGCCGGCGGTGTGCTGCAGACCGTCATCGAGATGGACAGCGGCTACCTCTTCCTCATGTCGATCAGCGACGGGTCCTCGATGGCCGTGCTCGCCGCCCGTAGCTGCGATGTCGGCCAGGTGGGGTACGAGATGGCACTGCTGGTCGAACGGGTGGGCGCCGCACTGGTGCCGCTGCCCCGGGACGCGGTGCGCTCGTAGCCGGCCGGAGCGCGTCGGCCGCGCGCATCGACCACGTACGGGGGACATCGGGGCCGACGGGCCCCGTGGGCGGAGAGGAGGTGATCGCGGATGGAGCAGCGGCGTGACCCGCGGGGTGCGCTGGTGCGGCCGTACGCGGTCACCCGCGGCCGCACCGAACCGCGGCAGGACATCGCCCTGGAGGCCGTGCTGATGGCCAGCCCCACCCAGGTCGCCGAGTCCCGGTTCGCCGGGCATGACAAGTACCGCATCGCCACCGTCTGCGAGGGCCGGGCGCAGTCGCTGGCGGAGATCGCCGCATACACCCGGATGCCGCTCGGCGTCGCCCGGGTGCTGGTCGCCGACATGGTGGCCGAGAGCCTGCTGACGCTACACACTGCCGCTCCGGCCGAGGGCTTCGAGGAGCGAATGGAAATGCTGGGAAGGGTGCTAAGTGGACTTCGCAGGCTATGACCCCGCCGCGGGGCGGCAGAGCCGCGGGATCGTCTCCGCCAAGATAGTGGTCGCGGGCGGGTTCGGCGTCGGCAAGACGACGCTGGTCGGCTCGATCTCCGAGATCACCCCGCTGACCACCGAGGCGGTGATGACCGCCGCCGGGGTCGGGATCGACGATCCGTCCAAGGTGCCCGGCAAGGAGACCACCACGGTCGCCATGGACTTCGGCCGGATCACCATGGCCGAGGACCTGATCCTCTACCTCTTCGGCACGCCGGGCCAGACCCGCTTCTGGTTCATGTGGGACGAGATCATCCGGGGCGCCGTGGGGGCGGCGGTACTGGTGGACACCCGCCGGATCACCGACGCCTTCGCGCCGCTGGACTACTTCGAGAACCGCAACCTGCCGTACGTGGTCGCGCTGAACGCCTTCGACGGCGCGCCGCAGTACGAGCTGGCGGAGGTCCGCGAGGCGTTGGCCATCTCGCCTCAGGTGCCGCTCGTGATGACCGACGCCCGGCGGCGTGACTCGGTCAAGCAGGTGCTGGTCACCGTCGTCGAGCACGCCATGGCGCGGCTGCAGGCGGAGCACGGCCGCGGCTACGCCACACCCGTCGGCTGAGCCACCGGGCGGCGGGGCGGCCTCGCCGCCGCGGCGCCGGAGGACCATGCCGACGGCGAGGTCCAGCTCGACGGCCGGCGCTCAGTCGACGCGCAGGCGGTAGCCCCGCTTGACGACGGTCTGCACCACGCGGGGGGCGCGCAGACCGGCGCGGAGCCGGGCCACGGCCATCTCCACCGCGTGCTCGTCCGCGCCGCGCGGCAGGGTACGCAGCAGCGCGGTCCGGGACAGCACCCGGCCGGGGGACTGGGCGAGCGCGCGCAGCACCGCCATCGGGGCCGGCGCGAGCGGGCGCAGCTCCCCGTCGATCACGGCCGCGTGCCCGCGCAGGGTAAGCAGGTGCCCGGCCGCCTTGCAGCTGATGGTCCGGCGGGGCAGTTCGTCGACGATGGTGCGGGCCAGCGCGCCGAGCCGGGCCCGGCTCGGCGCGCTGACCGGCACGCCGCGCCGCACCAGCGGCTCGGCGGTGACCGGCCCGACGCAGCAGGCCAGCACGTCGGAGCGGAACGCGTCGAGCACCGCGTCGGTGCGGTCGCCGGCCGCGCGCAGCAACGCCTCCGCCGCCGGCGCCGAGGTGAAGGTGACCGCGTCGACGAGCCGGCCGGCGGTCAGGTCGATCAACCGGTGCAGCGGCGTCGGGTCGGTCGGCGGCGCCCACCGGTAGACCGGCACCTCGATCACCGTGGCGCCGGCCTCCTCCAGCGCCAGCGTGCACTCCGGCTGCCGCTCGCCGTGCAGCTGCATCGCGATGACCTGCCCGGCCACCCCGCGCCGGCGCAGGTGGTCGACCACCTCGTCGCAGCTCTCCGAGGCCGGCGACCACTGGTCGTGCAGCCCGGCGGCGCGGATCGCCCCGCGCGCCTTCGGCCCGCGCGCCACCACGTACGCCTCGGCCAGCACCGAGCGCAGCGGCTCCGCCAGCCCCCACCCCTCGGCGGCCTCCAGCCAGCCCCGCATGCCGATGCCGGTGTTCGCCATCAGGATGTCCGGCGGCCGGTCCAGGCAGGCGCGGGTCGCCTCGCGCAACTCGGTGTCGTCGGCCAGCGGCACGATCCGCAGCGCCGGGGCGAGCACGACCCGGGCGCCGCGCCGCTGGAGCAGCGCGGCCAGTTCGTCGCGCCGCCGGTCGGCGGTCACGCCGATGGTGAAGCCGGCCAGGTCCTCCCGCATCACCCCTCCTGTCGCAGCCGTACCTCGACCTGGCCGCCCCGGCAGCGCACCTCGTGCCGGGGCACGGCCACCTCCGGCAGGTCGAGGCACCGCCCGGTGCGCAGGTCGTACACCTGCTTGTGCAGCGGTGAGGCGACGGTCGGCGCTTCGCCCCGGCTGCCGACGATCCCCCGGGACAGCACGTACGCGCCGGTCACCGGATCGCGGTTGTCGACCGCGAACAGCCCGTCGGCGGTCCGGAAGAGCGCCACCTGCACCCCGTCGACCAGCGCGGCGACGCCCCGGTCGGGCTCCAGCCGGTCCAGCGGGCAGACCGGCGTCCACGCCGGCGCGGTCATCGCCGTACCCCTGGCGGGCCCAGCGCGACCGGTTGCCGGCGGGTCACCGCGTCGCCGGCGCCCGACGGCCCGCCGCGTGCCGGCACCGGCTGGCCGCGCTCCCGGGTGAACCGGATCGACGGGTCGGGCACGTCCGGCGCGTTGACGAAGGAGGTGAAGCGGCGCAGCCGGTCCGGGTCGTCGAGCACATCCCGCCACTCGTCCGAGTAGGACGTCACATGCCGGGCCATCGCCGCGTCCAGGTCGGCGCAGAGGCCGAGCGAGTCGTCGACGATCACCGCGCGGAGATGGTCGAGGCCGCCGTCCATGGCCTCGATCCAGGCGGCGGTGCGTTGCAGCCGGTCGGCGGTGCGGATGTAGAACATCAGGAACCGGTCGATCAGCCGAATCAGATCCTCTGTGGACAGATCGGTCGCGAAGAGGTCGGCGTGCCGGGGGCGGAAACCGCCGTTGCCCCCGACGTAGAGGTTCCAGCCGGTCTCGGTGGCGATGATGCCGAAGTCCTTGCCGCGCGCTTCGGCGCACTCGCGGGCGCAGCCGGACACCGCTGACTTGATCTTGTGGGGTGCGCGGAGTCCCCGGTAGCGCAGCTCCAGCGCGACGGCCAGGCCCACCGAGTCCTGCACCCCGTACCGGCACCAGGTGGACCCGACGCACGACTTGACCGTGCGCAGCGCCTTGCCGTACGCGTGGCCGGACTCGAAGCCGGCGTCCACCAGTCGGCGCCAGATGTGGGGCAGCTGCTCGACCCGGGCGCCGAACAGGTCGATCCGCTGCCCGCCGGTGATCTTCGTGTAGAGCTGGAAGTCCCGGGCCACCTCGCCGATCACGATCAGCTTCTCCGGGGTGATCTCGCCACCGGGGATCCGGGGCACCACCGAGTAGCTGCCGTCGCGTTGCAGGTTGGCCAGGAAGTGGTCGTTGGTGTCCTGGAGGGACGCCTGCTCGCCGTCCAGCACGTGGCCCGTGCCGAGCGAGGCGAGGATCGAGGCGACCACCGGCTTGCAGATGTCGCAGCCGCGTCCTCGCCCGTGCTCGGCGACGAGGCGGGAGAAGGTGCGGATGCCGCGGACCCGGACGATCTCGAAGAGTTCCCGGCGGCTGGCGTCGAAGTGCTCGCAGAGCGCCGTGGAGCCCGCGACCCCGGCCGCGTCCAGCAGCTGCTTGAGCATCGGTACGCAGGAGCCGCAGCTCGTTCCGGCCCGGGTGCACGCCTTCAGCGCCGGCACGTCCGCGCAGCCCTGCGTGATGGCGGCGTCGATGTCGCCCCGGGTGACGGCGTTGCAGGAGCAGACCTGCGCGGCGGCGGGCAGGGTGTCGGCCCCCGCGCCACCCCCGTCGGGCGCGAGCAGGGCCAGCGGGGGAGCCGGCAGCGGCCCGCCGACGCCGGCCCGCAGCGTCGGGTACGCGCCGGCGTCGCCGACCAGCACCCCACCGAGCAGGGTCGTCGCGTCGTCGGAGAGGACGAGCTTCGCGTAGACCCGGGTGGCCGGGTCGGTGAAGGTCACGTCGAGGGAGCCCTCGGTGCTGCCGTGGGCATCGCCGAACGAGGCGACGTCCACCCCGAGCAGCTTCAGCCTCGTGGCGGTGTCCGCGCCGGGGAAGGTCGCCGAGCCGCCGACCAGCCGGTCGGCCACGACCTCGGCCATCGCGTACCCGGGGGCGACCAGGCCGTGGCAGACCCCGTCGACCGCCGCGCACTCGCCGACCGCCCAGATCAGCTCGTCGGCGCTGCGGCAGGCCGCGTCGACGAGCACCCCGCCCCGCGGGCCGAGCGGCAGGCCGGCCGCCCGGGCCAGCTCGTCCCGGGGCCGGATGCCGGCCGCGACCACGACCACGTCGGCGTCGACGGCCGTGCCATCGGCCAGTTCCAGCGTGGCGACCACGCCGTCCGGGCCGGGCCGCAGCGCGGTGGTGGCCACCCCGAGGTGGGTACGGACGCCCAGCTCCTGGACGTACCGGCGGAGCATCGCCCCGCCGGCGGTGTCCAGCTGCGCGGGCATGAGCCGGGGCGCGAACTCCACCACGCTGGTGGCCAGGCCGAGCAGCCGCAGCGCGTTCGCCGCCTCCAGCCCCAGCAACCCGCCGCCGATCACCGCGCCGGTCCGTCGTCCCCGGGCGTGCGCGCGGATCGCCGCCAGGTCGTCGAGCGTGCGGTAGACGAACACACCGGGCAGGCTCGCGCCGTCTACCGGCGGCACGAAGGGGTACGAGCCGGTGGCCAGCACCACCGCGTCGTACGGGTACTCGCCGGTCGCCGTCCGGACCACCCGCCGCTCCCGGTCGATCGCCGTGCCGGGCTCACCGAGGCGCAGCTCGACGCCGTCGTGCGGGACGTGCAGGTTCAGCTCGTCGGCGGACACCCCGTCGAAGAACGCGGAGAGCCGCACCCGGTCGTACGCCGGCCGCCGTTCCTCGGCGAGCACGGTCACCCGCCAGTCCGCCCCCGGGTCACGGGCCCGCAGCGCGTCCAGAAAGCGCTGCCCGACCATGCCGTTGCCGACGACCACCAGCCTGCCGCCGTTCATCGCGTCACCTCCACCGAGTCGGCTTCGCGGAGCCAGTCGACGATGCCGGCGACCGCGTCCCGGCAACCGCCGCAGCCGGTGCCGGCCCGGGTGCCCGCCACCACCGCGTCGACCGTGCGGGCCCCGGAGCGCCAGCAGCTCACCAGGGCTCCCTTGCTGACCGTGTTGCACTGGCAGACCGTGGCCGCGTCCGGCATCAGCGCCGGGGACGCGGCGACGGCCGGCGCGGCCGTGCCGAGCGCCCGGCCGAGCAGCAGGGACCTCCGGTCGGCCGGCACGGGCTGGCCCCGGTCGAAGAGCTGGATCACGGTGCCGACCGCCGGGTTGTCGCCGAGCAGGATGGCGCCGGTCAGCCGGTCGTCGTGGATGCGCAGCCGGGCGTACGTGCCCCGGGCCGGGTCGGTGAAGGTCAGCTCCTCGCCGGGACCGCCGCCGGCCGGGTCACCCATCGCGGCCAGGTCGATACCGGCCGCCTTGAGCCGGGTCACCACCGGCCGTGGCCGGTACCGGGCCAGCGGGTCCTCGCCGCTGAGCACCTGGGCCACCACACGTGCCTGCGCCCAGGCGGGGGCGACCAGCCCGCTCGGCGACCCGTCGTGCTCGGCGCAGTCGCCGATCGCCGAGATCCGCCGGTCACTGGTGCGCAGCCGGTCGTCGACGACCACGCCCCGCCGCACGGTGAGGCCGGCCGCCGTGGCGAGCGCGGCATCCGGGCGTACACCGCAGGAGAGCACCAACAGGTCGGCGGTGAGCGACCGGCCGTCGGCGAGGTCGAGGCGTATGCCGTCGGCGTCGGCGGCCAGCCCGCTCGCCGGCACCGCCAGGTGGGTGGTCACGCCGAGCCCGGCGAGCGTGCCGGCCAGCACCGCGGCGCCGGTCGGGTCGAGCTGCCGCTCCATGAGGTACGGCACCGGGTGCACCACGCCGACGTCCAGGCCCCGGGCGGCCAGCCCACGGGCCGCCTCCAACCCGAGCAGGCCGCCGCCGAGCACCAGTGCCCGGCGCGCGTTGACGGCGAGGGCCAGGATCCGCCGGCAGTCGGCCAGGGTGCGGAACGGGACCACCCGTTCCGGTGGCGCGGCCGGGTCCAGCCCGGGCAGTGGCGGCACCACCGGGCGGCTGCCGGTGGCGAGCACCAGGTGGTCGTAGCCGATCCGGTCGCCGTCGTCGGTCCGTACGCTCCGGCCGGCCCGGTCGATCGCGGTCACCGTGACCCCGGTGCGGAGGTCCACGCCCTGCCCGGCGGCCTCGGCCAACTCCACGTCCGGCTCGCCGATCTTCCCTGCCAGCAGGGTGGAGAGCATGATCCGGTTGTACGCCCGGTGCGGCTCCGCCCCCAGCACAGTGACCTTCCGGTCCCCGCCGCGGGCCTGCAGCTCGGCGGCGAGCCGGGCGCCCGCCATCCCGTTGCCGACGATCACCACGCGCTCGGTCATGCCTTCTCCACCCGTACCGCGCAGATCTTGAACTCGGGCATGCCGGAGATCGGGTCGACGGCGTCGTTGGTGACCGAGTTGGCCCGGGCCGGGCCGCCCCAGTGGAACGGCGCGAAGACCGTGTCCGGCCGGATCGTCGGGCTGAGCCGGGCCGGCGCCCGCAGCTCGCCGCGGCGGGAGACGACCCGCACCGGGTCGCCGTCGGCCACCCCGAGCCGAGCGGCCAGGTCCGGGTGCAGCTCCACGAAGGCGTCCGGGGCGGCGCGGCGCAACGCCGCCACCCGGCGGGTCTGGGTGCCGGACTGGTACTGGGCCAGCACCCGGCCGGTGGTGAAGTGCAGCGGGTAGTCCGGGCTGACCTCCTCGGCCGCAGGCCGGTGCTCCACCGGGTGGAACCGGGCCCGCCCGTCGGGGGTGGCGAACCGGTCGGCGAAGAGCCGCGGGCTGTCCGGCCCGTCCTCGGCGGGGCAGGGCCAGAAGACGCCGTCGGCGGCGTCGATCCGCTCCCAGGTGATCCCCGCGTAGTCGGCGACGCCGCCGGCCGAGGCGCGGCGCAGCTCCGCGAAGACCCGCCGGGGATCCGCCTCGTCGCCTCCCGCCGGCTCGTCGGCCGGCGGTGCGTCCGGCGTCGGCTCCGCGTCCGGCGCCGTCCCGGGCCGGAGGCGGGCGGTGAGGTCGGCGAGGATGGCCAGGTCGGTCCGCACGCCGGCCGGCGGTGGGCGCAGCGCCCGGCGGCGCAGCACCCGTCCCTCCAGGTTGGTCATCGTGCCGTCCTCCTCCGCCCACTGGGCGGTGGGCAGCACCACGTCGGCCAGCGCGGCCGTCTCGGACAGCAGGAGGTCGGCGACGACCAGCAGGTCGAGGTCGCGCAGCCGGCGTTCGATCCGGGCGGCCCGGGGCGCGGAGACCACCGGGTTCGAGCCGAAGACCAGCAACGCCCGCGGTCCGCCCGGCGTGCCCAGCGCGTCCAGCAGCTGGTAGGCGGGGACCCCCGGCCCGGGCAGCGCGTCGGCCGGCACGCCCCAGACCTCGGCGACGTGCGCGCGGGCCGCCGGATCGTCGATCCGCCGGTAACCCGGTAGCTGGTCGGCCTTCTGCCCGTGCTCCCGGCCGCCCTGGCCGTTGCCCTGCCCGGTCAGGCAGCCGTACCCGGAGCCGGCCCGGCCCGGCAGGCCGAGGGCGAGCGCCAGGTTCACGAACGCGGTCACCGTGTCGACACCCTTGGCGTGCTGCTCGGCGCCGCGGGCGGTCAGGATGACGGCGCGCTCGGCTGTGCCCAGCGCCCGCGCGGTGGCCTCCAGGTCCGCCACCGGCACGCCGGAGAGCTGCTCGGCCCGCGCCGGCCACCACCCGGCCACCGTCCGCCGCACGGCGTCGAAGCCCGAGGTCCGCTCCGCGACGTACGCCCGGTCCACCCAGCCCTCGGTGAGGGCGATGTGCAGCAGCGCGTTGGCCACCGCGAGATCGGTGCCGGGCAGCGGTTGCAGGTGCAGGTCGGCCTGCCGCGCGGTGGCGGTGGCCCGAGGGTCGACGACGATCAGCCGGCCGCCGCGCCGGCGCTGCTCGGTCAGCCAGCGCACCAGCGGCGGCATGGTCTCCGCCGGGTTCGCGCCGACCAGCAGCAGCGTGTCCGCCCGACCCAGGTCGGCGAGCGGGAACGGTAGCCCGCGGTCGACGCCGAAGGCGCGCAGGCCGGCGGCCGCCGCGGAGGACATGCAGAACCGGCCGTTGTAGTCGATGTGCCGGGTGCCCAGCGCGACGCGGGCGAACCGGCCGAGCGCGTACGCCTTCTCGTTGGTGAGCCCACCGCCGCCGAACACGGCCACCGCGTCGCGGCCGTGTCCATCCTGGACGGCGCGGAGGCCCGCGACGATCCGCGCCAGGGCCACCGACCAACTGGCCGGGCGCAACCCGCCGCCGGCCCGGTCGCGCACCAGCGGGGTGGTCAGGCGTTCCGGATGGTCCAGCAGCTCGGCGGCGGTCCAGCCCTTCTGGCAGAGCCCGCCGCGGTTGGTGGGGAACTCCCGGGGGAGCACCGTCACCCGGCCGCCCTCCTCGCGCAGCACCATGCCGCACTGGAGGGCGCAGTACGGGCAGTGTGTCGCCGCCTCCCGGGGCGAGCGCCCCGGTCGAGTCGCCGGCCGTGCACCGTCTGTCATGTCGGCAAAGCGTGCCGCCGGGCGGTTTCCGAGCCGGGTCTCTCCTGTTTCGGTCCTGTCACGAGCGGCTCACACCGCACGGCGGTGACGCGCCGGTCCGCAGCGTTTAGAATGTGGGAGCAGATTCCTAGATTTTGGGAGCGCGCATGACCGTCGCGGACGCCTTCGACGCCGTCGCCGGCACCTACGACGAGGCCCGTCGCCGGCTGGTGCCCTGCTTCGACGCCTTCTACGGCACCGCCGTCGAGGTGGCCGCGCCACCACTGCGGGCCGCGGTGGCCGCCGGGCGCGCGCCCGAGGTGCTGGACCTGGGCGCCGGCACCGGCCTGCTGTCGCTGCTGCTCGCCGCGGCCGTGCCCGGGCTCCGGCTGACCCTGGTCGACGCGGCGCCGGCGATGCTCGCGGTCGCCACCGACGAGTTGCGCGTGCGGGGCGTGCCGCACCGCACGGTGCACGCCGACCTGGCCGACCCGCTGCCGCCCGGGCGCTACGACGCCGTGGTCAGCGCGCTGGCCATCCACCACCTCGACGACACCGGCAAGCGGGCGCTCTACCGGCGGCTGCCCGCCGCGCTGGCGCCCGGTGGCGTCTTCGTCAACGCCGAGCAGGTGGCCGGCCCGACCTCCGCGCTGGACCGGCGCTACGACGAGGTCTGGCGGGAGCGCGTCGCCGCGCTCGGCTCGGACGACGAGGAGATCGCCGCCGCCCGGGCCCGGATGGCGTACGACCGGCCGGCGCCGGTGGCCGCCCAGTGCGGCTGGCTGGCCGAGGCGGGCCTGGTCGACGTGGACTGCTTCTTCAAGGAGTGGCGGTTCGCCGTGTTCGGCGGACACGCGGCCTGAGCTGACCCCAAGCCGGCAGTGGGCGAAATGCGCCGCGCTGGGTGTTCTGGCATTTCGGGAGCGGGCTGGACGGTCCACGGGATGACTACCGGTCATACCGTTGGGTAGTCTTCCTCGCATGACTGCCAAAGTGACCCTGTCGTTCTCGGACGAGACGATCGAGGAGGCCCGCCGGTTCGCCAAGCGCGAGGGGCTGTCACTCTCGGCGTGGATGGACCAGGCGGCCCGGGAGAAGGCGCTGCGCGAGGTCTTCGCCGCGCACGCCGCCGCCGTCGGCCGGGCCGGCCTGGATCTGGAGTCCGCCGCCCTCTCCGACGCGAGCGAGGTGGGCATGGTCGACGACCTGCTCTTCGGCGGTCGCCCGCGTGCTGCGTAGGGGCGAGATCTGGCGCATCGAGGGCGCCCGGGAACGGCTCGGGCTGGTGATCAGCTCCGACGTCTACAACTCCACCGACGTACCCATCGTGATCGTGGCCGAGGTGGTCGAGCAGGCGCTGCTGCGCGACTCGCCGCTCGCCGTGGCGATGGGCGGATACGTGGTGATGCCCGACCGGATCTCGTCGCCGATGAAGAAGTGGTTCACCGAGTGCGTCGACGTCGCCGACGCCGACACCATGCTCCGGGTGGGCTGGGCGTTGCGCATCCTGCAGGGGATCTGACCTCGCCCGCTCACCACCGGTCCCGGTCGCCGGTGCGGTCTCCGTTTCCCGCCGGACCCGTGGCGGGCACGCCCGGGTAACCGGCCCTCCCTAGCGTCCTGGCGACCAGGCCGACGAGTGGCCACCCGGGCCGGCGGCGCGGCCGCCTGGCGGGCCACTCCCGCACCGGGAGGTGCCGCCCGTGAGCACGCTCGCCAGCACGACCATCGTTTCCGAGACCGGGCCGGCCGCCCCGCGGCGCCCGCACCGCCTCGACGACTGGCGACCCGAGGACCCCGACTTCTGGCGGACGACCGGGGCGCGTGTCGCCCGCCGCAACCTGTACGTCTCGATCTTCGCCGAGCACGTCGGCTTCTCGGTGTGGAGCCTCTGGTCGGTGCTGGTGCTCTTCCTCGGCCCCGAGTACGGCATCGACCCGGCCGGGAAGTTCCTCCTCACCGCGGTGCCGGCCGCGTTGGGCGCGGCGCTGCGGCTGCCGTACACCCTGGCGGTGGCCCGGTTCGGCGGCCGGAACTGGACGATCGTGAGCGCGCTGCTGCTCCTGGTGCCGGCGGTGCCGATGACCGTGCTGCTGGAGCCGGGCGTCTCCTACGCCACGCTGATGGTGCTGGCCTGCCTGACCGGCGTCGGCGGTGGCAATTTCGCCTCGTCCATGGCGAACATCAACCTCTTCTATCCACAGCGCCTCAAGGGCAGGGCGCTCGGGCTCAACGCCGGCGGGGGCAACCTCGGGGTGCCCGCGGTGCAGTTGGTCGGCCTCGCGGTGCTGGCCACCGCGGGAGTCGCGTACCCCCGGCTGGTGCCCGCGGTCTACCTGCCGCTGATCGTGCTCGCCGCGCTGGCGGCGGCGCGCTGGCTGGACAACGTCCCCGGGGCCCGCAACGAGCCCGGGGCGCTGCGCGAGGCGTCCCGTGACCCGCACACGTGGATCATGTCGCTGCTCTACGTGGGCACCTTCGGGTCGTTCATCGGGTTCGGCTTCGCCTTCGGCCAGGTGCTCCAGTTGCAGTTCGCCGATCGGTTCCCCACCCCGGTCGACGCCGCCTGGCTGACCTTCCTCGGCCCGCTGACCGGGTCGCTGATCCGGCCGCTCGGCGGGCACCTCGCCGACCGGCTCGGCGGCGCCCGGGTGACGTTCTGGAACTTCGTCGCGATGGCCGCCGGGGCCGCCGTGGTGCTCCACGCCGCCCGCGAGCGGTCGTTCGGGCTCTACCTCGCCGGGTTCCTGGCCCTCTTCGTCTTCTCCGGGCTCGGCAACGGCTCGACGTACAAGATGATCCCGGCGATCTTCCGGGCCCGGGCGGCGGCCGCGGTGAGCGCCGGCCGGCGGGACCCGGTGGCGGCGCGGCACTGGTCGACCCGGATGACCGGGGCGCTGATCGGGATCGCCGGAGCGGTCGGCGCCTCCGGCGGGCTGCTGGTGAACGTCGCGTTCCGGCAGTCGTTCCTGACCCGCGGCGACGCGGACGCGGCCTACGTCGCGTTCATCGCCGGCTACGCGGTCTGCTTCGGGGTGACGTGGCTGGTCTACCTGCGTCCGGGGGCGCGCCGGCTGCCCGGGGTGTGACACCGACCACCGCCCGGGCACGGGCCACGCGCGGCGGGACCCCGTTTTGACCTGCCGACCGGGCGCCGGGTATCGTTGCCTGCTGTTGTACGACATCCAGAGGCGTGCCACATCAGGTACGCTTGGTCGTTCGTGCGCGCCTGGTGACTTCGGCGCGCGACCCCAGACCGACGACGAGACAAGGTAGACCTGTGCGTACGTACAGCCCGAAGCCGGGTGAGATCGAGCGTCAGTGGCACGTCATCGACGCCTCTGATGTCGTGCTGGGCCGTCTGGCCACCCACGCCGCCACGTTGCTGCGTGGTAAGCACAAGCCGACTTTCGCGCCGCACGTCGACACGGGCGACTTCGTCGTCATCGTGAACGCGGGCAAGGTGGCGCTGACCGGCAACAAGCGCCACACCAAGATCGCTTACCGGCACTCCGGCTACCCGGGCGGTCTGAAGCAGGTCGGCTACGACGAGCTGCTGACCAAGCGTCCCGAGCGGGCCATCGAGCTGGCCGTCAAGGGGATGCTCCCGCACAACAAGCTGGGCCGTCAGCTGATCAAGAAGCTGAAGGTCTACGCCGGTGCCGAGCACCCGCACGGCGCCCAGCAGCCGGTGCCGTTCGAGATCAAGCAGATCGCGCAGTGAGCGCGGGCGAAGGAAACAGCATGACCGACATCACCGCCACCGAGGTTGCCCCCGAGGCCACCGAGGCGCCGGCGCCCGTCGCCCGCGCGCCTCGTGGTGACCGGCCGATCCAGACCGTGGGCCGCCGCAAGGAGGCCATCGTCCGGGTCCGCATCGTTCCGGGCACCGGCAAGATCACCTGCAACGGCCGCGACCTCGAGGCCTACTTCCCGAGCAAGGTGCACCAGCAGCTGATCAAGGATCCGCTGGTCACCGCCGAGAAGCCGGAGGCGTTCGACGTCATCGCCAACCTGCGGGGTGGCGGCATCACCGGCCAGGCCGGCGCGCTGCGGCTCGCCATCGCCCGGGCCCTGATCGTCAACGAGCCGGACGACCGGCCGGCCCTGAAGAAGGCCGGCTTCCTGACCCGGGACGCCCGGGTCAAGGAGAGCAAGAAGTACGGCCTCAAGAAGGCCCGCAAGGCTCCCCAGTACTCGAAGCGCTGATCTTCAGCAGCACGTTGTACGTCTGACGGACGGCCGGTCCGCCTCCCCTCGTCGGGAGGTGGCCGGCCGTTCCGTTTTCTCCTCGTATCGTCAGGGTCATCGGAGGTTGGCGGGTATGGGTCGGTTGTTCGGCACGGACGGCGTCCGCGGGCGGGCGAACGTGGATCTCACCCCGGAGCTGGCGCTCGCGGTGGCGGTCGCGGCCGCGCACACGCTCGCCGAGACGGACCGGAGTCATCCGCCGGTCGCGGTGGTGGGCCGGGACACCCGGGCCAGCGGCGAGATGCTGGAGGCCGCCGTCGTGGCCGGGCTGACCAGTGCCGGCGCCACCGTGATCCGGGTCGGCGTGCTGCCCACCCCGGCGGTGGCGTTCCTGACTGCGGAGGCCAAGGCCGACCTCGGTGTGATGCTCTCCGCCTCGCACAATCCGATGCCGGACAACGGGATCAAGCTCTTCGCGGCCGGCGGGCACAAGCTGCCCGACGAGATCGAGATGAAGATCGAGGCGGCGGTCGAGGCCAACGCCACCACCGCCTGGGACCGCCCGGTGGGCGCGGGCGTCGGCCGGGTGCACGACCTGCTCGACGGCGCCGACCACTACGTGCAGCACCTCGTCGGCACCGTGCCGCACCGGCTGGACGGCATCAAGGTCGTGGTCGACTGCGCGAACGGCGCCGCGGCCGAGGTCGCCCCGGTGGCGTACCGGGAGGCCGGCGCCGAGGTGATCGCCATCCACGCCGAGCCGGACGGGCTCAACATCAACGACGACTGCGGCTCCAACCACATCGAGGCGCTGCGCGCCGCGGTGGTCGAGCACGGCGCCCACCTGGGCATCGCGCACGACGGCGACGCCGACCGGTGCGTGGCGGTGACCGCGGCGGGCGACGAGGTCGACGGCGACCAGGTGATGGCGATCCTCGCGCTGGCCATGCGGGAGGCCGGCACCCTCACCGACGACACGCTCGTGGCGACGGTGATGAGCAACCTCGGCCTGCGGCTGGCGATGTCCGCCGAGGGCATCCGGTTGGTCGAGACGAAGGTCGGCGACCGGTACGTCCTGGAGGAGCTGCGCGGTTCCGGGCTGGCGCTCGGCGGTGAGCAGAGCGGCCACATCGTGATGCCGGCGTACGCCACCACCGGCGACGGCGTCCTGACCGGGCTGCACCTGATGTCCCGGATGGCGGCCACCGGCCGCTCGCTGGCCGACCTGGCCGCCGTGGTGACCAAGCTCCCGCAGGTGCTGATCAACGTGCCGGTGGGCGACCGCACCGTGGGCGCCGCCGCGCCGGCAGTCCGGGCCGAGGTCGAGCGGGCCGAGGCCGAGCTGGGTGGCACCGGTCGGGTGCTGCTTCGTCCCTCGGGCACCGAGCCGCTGGTCCGGGTGATGGTCGAGGCCGCCACCGAGCGCACCGCGCGCGAGGTCGCCGAGCGGATCGCCGAGCAGGTCCGCACCGCCAGCCCCGCGAACGCCTGACCGTCCGCACCGCGGTCGTCCGCCTGCTGCCGGATCCCCCTCCGGTCGGGTGTCCGTTCGCCGATCAGAGGCGGAGGCGGGCGGCTCGGTCGAAGGTGTCGGCGGGATCCTCGCCCTCGGTGAGGTCGAGGTCCTCGACCACCGTGCCGTCGCCGAGCCGGATCAGCCGATCGCAGCGGGCCGCGATCGACCGCTCGTGCGTGGCGAGCAGGATCGTCATGCCGTGCCGCTCCCGCAGCTCGAGCAGCAGGTCGAGGATCTGGGCGCTGGTGGTCGAGTCGAGGTTGCCGGTGGGCTCGTCGGCCAGCAGCAGCCCGGGTGCGCCCATCAACGCCCGGGCGATGGCGACGCGCTGCTGCTCGCCACCGGAGAGCTGCGCCGGCATCGCCCGCTCGCGTCCGGCGAGGCCGACGGCGTCGAGCAGCTCACGGGCCCGGGTCGCGTGGTCGGCCCGGCCACGCCGCGGCAGCACCGGGGCGATCACGTTGTCGAGCACGGTCAGCGCCGGCAGCAGGTGGTAGCGCTGGAAGACGAACCCCACCCGCTGCCGGTACCGGGCCAGCGCCGCGCGGCGCAGCGCCGTGATCTCCACGTCGTCGACCGTGACGGTGCCGCTGTCGGCCTGTTCGATGGCGCCGATCAGGTGCAGCAGGGTCGACTTGCCGGAGCCGCTCGGACCGGTCAGCGCCACCACCGATCCGGCCGTCACCTCCAGCGAGACGTCGTCGACCGCGGTCCGTCGCTCGGCGCCGGTGCGGAACTGCCGGGTCAGCCCGCGGATCCGGATCATGCTGCCCGTCGTTTCCTCCATCGTCACTCCTCTGCGAGTAGCCGTGCGGTCGGGAGCCGGCGCAGCAACGCGGCCGGCACGAGCGCTGCGAGACAGGTGACCAGCACCCCGGCGAGTGCCACCGCGGTGGCGACCAGCACCAGGGCGGCGGGCAGGCCACCGACCAGCCAGGCCGCCCCGGCGAGCCCCAGACCCACCCCGGTCGCCGCGCCGAGCGCGCCGATGAGGAGCCCTTCGTAACCGACGAGGCGGCCGAGCGCGGCGTCCGTCCAGCCGACCGCGCGCAGGGCGGACAGCTCTGCGGCGCGGTCCCGGACATTCAGGTAGAGCACGTCGGCGAGGGCGCCGGCGCCGAGCAGGACGGTGACGACCGCGGCCAGGGTGTCGGCGGCGCGTACGTTGAGCGAGACGGTGTCGCCGAGCAGGCTGCCGACGATCGCGCCACGGAAGGCGTACGCGGCGGCGCTGACCAGGGTCAGCGCGGCCAGTCCGATGGCCAGCGCGCCCGCCCCGAGCAGGGTGCGCCCGGGGGTGCGGACCAGGTTGGCCAGGGCCAGCCCGAAGAGGGTGCGGGGCCGACGTACCCAACGGGCCGGGGCCACCAGCGGCCGCAGGCCGGCGGCCGGGTGGGCGCGCGCGGCCCGCAGCGCCGGGACCAGGCCCGCCACCAGTGCCAGCAGCAGGGCCACCGGTAGGGCGAGCGCCGCCTGACGCCAGCCGATCCCGATGTCCAGCGCGGCGGCCAGCGGGTATGCCAGCCCGAGGGCGAGCAGGCCGGCGGCCAGCCCCAGCGCGGCCACCTCGCCGAGGACGAGCGCCGCTATCCGGCGGGCTGGCCAGCCCAGGCAGGCGAGCACCGCCAGCTCGGGGCGCCGGTCCCGGACGGCGGCGGAGACCGCGTTGCCGAGGAACAGCGCGCAGACCACCAGCACCAGCCCGAAGAGCACGACGCTCTGGCGGTCGACGGCCCTGGTGATCACCGAGGCCACCCCGAGGGCGGACCACGGCTCGGTCAGCCGCAGCTCGGGCCGGCCGTACGAGCCCGCGGGCAGCTCCACGGTCTGCGGAGCGGGCGACGAGCCGAAGGTGAGATCGACGTCCAGCCCGGTCGTGTCGGCGATCCGCTCGGCGATGAGCCGCACCCGCTCGGCGGACCGTTCGGTGTACCCGGCGACGTCGGCGACCCGGACCCGGATCGCGCTGATCGGCGCCGTCCGGGTCGGGGTGGCGTCACCGGCCAACAGCTTCGGCACCGCGGCCAGGCTGGTGAGCAGCAGCGGCGGCGTGGAGAGGTAACCGGCCGGGTTGCCGCTCGGCTCCAGCGGCCGACCGCCCAGCGCCTGGCGGCTGCGCTCGTCGGCGCCGTCGGTGCGCGGCGGCTCGTACGTCTCCAGCGGCACCCGGGACAGGTCGCTGAATCCGCTCAGCTTCTCCGGGTCGAAGATGCCGACGGTCCGCCAGACCCGGACCTGGAGGTTCGCGCCCGACGGCGGCTGCGGGAGCGCGGTCACCGGGCGGAAGCCGTTGTCGTCGGCCAGCCACGGACGGGGGCGGAAGTTCAGGTTGTTCTGGCCGCCGTAGAGCGCGTGATCGAACGGTGGTCGCGCGACGGCTCGGAGGGTGCCGTCGGGAAGTCGCTCGTACTCCGGGGCGCCCGCCTGAATGACCGTCTGCAGGTCGCCCATGCAGCAGCCGGTCTCGGAGATGCCCTCGGCGAGCAGGTCGCGATACCCGTCGGTCAGCGCGTACTCCTCGGTCCCGGCCCCGACCCCGGTGGCGCGGCTCAGCGCCCGCTCCAGTTCGTCGATCGGCAGCCCCGCGGGCCGTGCCTGCGGCAGCCGGGTGAGGGCGGACCGCACGGTGCCGTCGAGGTAGGGCCGGCTGGTGCTCACCACCGGGATCGACCGTTCGAGCGCGCCGGGTCCCAGGGAGGTCTCGGTCGTGGTGTCGTCCGGCCGGAGCGGGCGGCCCTCGGTCACCGCGTCACCCAGGCCGACGAGGCGCTGCTCCGCGTCGGGGTCGACGGCGGCCAGCAGGAACGGCACCGTCACCCGGTAGGTGACCACCAGTTGGTCGGTGACGACGCGTTGGGCGCGGCCGGGCAGCCAGCTGTTCGCCTCGAAGCGCCCGTCGGGCAGCAGCCGGACGGTGTCGACGCTCCAGCTCTCCCGTTCGGAGGACAGCCCACCGTTCGGCGCCCGCGACATCAGGTGGGGGTCGCAGATCGGTGCGCTCCGTCCATCGGGAAGCACCTCCCGTGGGACCTCCCCGCACTGCGGGTCGTACCGGTACGCCCGGCCGTCGGAGTATGGAGACGAGGAATCGTTTATGTTCTCGTCCCACTCGGGGTAGAGCAGTGGGCGCTTGGTCACGTACACGTAGCGCGGGCTGCTGGGAGCGGTGGAGAGCCGACGCTCGGCCGTGAAGGTGGGGTCGAGCCGGATGACCTGCTGCTCCAGGGAACGGTCGACCGCGTCCGTCAGGTCGAATCGGACCGGCACCGACGAGGTCGAGTAGTCCAGCATGGCGATCGGCGCGGCCACGTCGATGCCCGGGATCCGCCTCACCTGCTCGTACTGGGCGGGGGCGATGCCGCCGAAGAGGCCGGAGAGGTAGTTGGGTTGGACCAGTCGGCGCTCGGCCTCGAGCGGCGTGCGGGTCCCCTGGGGACGGACCAGGATGTCGTAGGCGGCCCGGGTGTTGCGTTCGACGGCGCCGGTGACAGCCAGGCGGGACGTGGTGGTGGCGCCGGTCAGGACCACGAAACCGGTGGTGGCCACCAGCACGCCGACCAGCAGCGCCACCGACCGCCCAGCACGGCCACGAAGGTGACTCCAGATGAAGTGCGGCATTCGCGCCTCCCCGTGTGCTGACTCTCACTCTGCGGGTTACATTGTCACAATGCAAGACGGAAACCGGAGGAGACGATGGCGATCCAGCACGCCGTCCTGGCGCTGCTCGCCCGCGGGCCGAGCTACGGCTACGAGCTGAAGGGCGACTTCGAGGGCGCGGTCGGTCCACAGTGGGGCCCGCTGAACATCGGGCACCTGTACCAGATCCTCGACCGGCTCTCCCGGGACGGGCTGGTGGTCGCCGCGCGCCAGCCACAGGCGGTCAAACCGGACCGGGTGGTCTACGAGATCACCCCTGAGGGCCGGGCCGAGCTGGAGCGGTGGCTGGCCGAGCCGAGCCCCCGCGCCGGGGGTTTCCGGGACGATTTCTTCCTCAAGGTGACCGCCGCCGCCCGGTCCGGTTCCGCGGCCACGGTCCGGGCGGTGCTGAGCAACCAGCGCGGGCACCTGCTGCGGGAGTTGCGCAACCTCGACGGGCTGCGGCGCAAGGCCGACGACCCGGTGGTCGGGCTGCTGCTCGCCGCCGCCGGCCGGCACGTCGAAGCCGACCTCGCGTTCGTCGACGACGCGGAGTCCGTGCTCCTCTCCGACGGCGGCACGCTGCTCGCCACGCTCGCGGCGACCCGACCGGCCAGCGCGGCCAGCGGCACGCGTGAAGCCGGCTCGTCGGCCACGGCGTAGACGTCGTGAGGCACGCCCGCGCGGTGCCCAGACTCGTCCCGAGTCAGTCCACCGAGAGCCGGCGCAGCCGGGTGACCGCCTCGGTCAGCACCTCCGGGCGCTTGCAGAACGCGAACCGGACCAGCTGCCGGCCCGCCTCGGCGTCGTCGTAGAAGACCTGCGTCGGCACCGCCACCACGCCGCACCGCTCCGGCAGCGAGCGGCAGAACTCCACCCCGTCGTGTCCGCCGAGCGCGGTGACGTCGGCCGTGACGAAGTACGTCCCCTCCGGGGCGAGCACCTCGAAGCCGGCGTCGGTGAGGCCGCCGACCAGCTGGTCGCGGCGGGCCTGCAGGCCGGCCCGGAAACCGGTGAAGTAGTCGTCCGGCAGCGCGAGCGCCACGGCGACCGCGGGTTGCAGCGGCGCCGCGTTGACGAAGGTCAGGAACTGCTTCACCCGCAGCACCGCGGCGACCAGCGCGGCCGGTCCGCTCGCCCAGCCGACCTTCCAACCGGTGCAGGAGAACGTCTTGCCGGCCGACGAGATCCGCACCGTGCGTTCCCGCATGCCGGGCAGGGTGGCCAGCGGCACGTGCGGACTGGCCGCGTCGGTGAAGACCAGGTGCTCGTACACCTCGTCGGTCACCGCGTAGGCGTCGTACTCCTGGCACAGCTCGGCGACCAGCGCCAGCTCGGCCGGGGTGAAGACCTTCCCGGTCGGATTGTGCGGCGAGTTCAGCAGCACCAGCCGGGTCCGCGGTCCGAACGCCGCGCGCAGCGCCGCCGGGTCGAAGGCGTACCGGCCGTCGTCGGCGGGACGCAGCGTGACCGGCCGGCGGACCGCGCCGGCCAGGGCGATGGAGGCGGCGTACGAGTCGTAGTACGGCTCGAAGCAGACCACTTCGTCGCCCGGCTCGCAGAGGGCGAGGATCGTCGCGGCCACCGCCTCGGTCGCGCCCGCGGTCACCACGATCTCGCCGTCCGGGTCGTACTCCAGTCCCCAGAAGCGGCGCTGGTGCGCCGCGACGGCCGCGCGCAGGGCGGGGACGCCCGGCCCGGGCGGGTACTGGTTCTGCCCCGAGCGCAGCGCCTCGGCCGCGGCGGCGAGCATCTCCGCGGGCCCGTCGGTGTCCGGGAAGCCCTGCCCCAGGTTGACCGCGCCGGTGCGGACGGCGAGCGCGGACATCTCGGCGAAGATGGTCGTGCCGAACGGCCGCATCCGGGCCACGAGCGGGTCGGCATCGGTGGTCGTCGTCACGTCCGCCAGCCTACGGTCCGGCGTCACCGCCTCAACCGGCCGTCGGGTCGTAGCAGTTGGCCCGCCAGCCGGCGCCGGTGATCTCCTCCGTCACGGGGGCGCCGCCGTTGATGGTGAGCGAGCAGGCGATGGCGTCCACGTTGTCGCCGGTCCTGCTGGCCTGCACCATCGCCTGGTCCCGGTGATCCGTGCGGATGCGCGCCCGCCACGGCAGCCGCACCCCGTCCAGCCAGACGCTCTCGCCGTTCGCGTCGCTGTAGAGGATGTCGACCCGCCCCTTCCCGGTCACCTCGTAGACCACCGTGTCCCGGCCGGGACCGGTGGACGGGGTGGCCGCCGGCGTCGCCGAGTGGGTCGGCTGCGGCACGGGGCCGGCCTCCTGCGGAGCCTCCTCGACACCGTCGCCCGCGTACCACGCATCGGGGTCGGCCTGCTCGGCCTGGGGCCGGTCGTCGTCGCGCAGTGACGCGTACGCGCCGTACCCGGCGCCGCCGAGCAGCAGCGCCGCCACGAGGACCATGCCGGTCACCACGCGCCGGCCCGGCCGCTCGTCCGTCCGGCGGGCCGACGCGGTGGCCGGGACGCCGGAGCGGGACGCGATGCCGGGGGCGGTGCCGCCGGCGAACGGCGGGTGGACCGGAGCGTCCGGAAGCCAGCGGTCCGGCGGCGCCGAGGACGGCGTCGACGGCGGATCGAGCGGCGCCCAGGGCAGCGGCCCGGTGGACGGCTCGGGTGACGAACCGGAGGCCGGTGGGCCTTCGGACATGCTGGCCTCCTCGGGAGGTTCGGGCCGTGGCGGACGATCCGGCGCGGTCAGGGATACCGGCGGACGACGGGGGACGTGCCGGCGCCGGTCGGGTCGAGGGATCAGCCGAAGCAACTCGCTCCCCAGCGCTCCGCCGACACCTCGTCGACGGCCTCCCCGTCGACGAGGATCCGGCAGTTCACCGGCCCCTCCGTGTCGGCGTTGTGGGCGAGCACCATGACGCGGTCGGCGCTGCGCGCCCGGAAGGTCAGCCGCCAGGGCAGCCGCACCTCCGCGTCCTGGACGAAGGTGCCGTTGGCGTCGTAGTACTCCAGGTCGACCGGGCCGCGGCCGGTCACCTCGTAGACCACCTGGACGACCCCGGACCCGGCGGACGGGGACAGCGCGGGCTGGTCCTGCCAGGCCTCGTCCTCGTCCCCGTCCTCGTGGTACGGGCCGTCGTAGGGCCCTTCGGCGACCGTGTCGGTGGGGCCCGGCGCCCCGTACCGGCTCAGCGCCGCCGCGCCGACGGCGCCGCAGATGACCAGGACCAGAACCGTGGCCGCGGCGATGACGACGCCCACCGTGGCCGAGCGGTTGCCCGACCGGGGCAGGGGAGCGGCCGGGCGCGCGGCGGACCACGGATACCCGTACGGCGCGGCGGGTGCCGCCGGACCCGGGGCGGCACCGCCGGGCGGCGTGAACCCGTACGGCGGCCCGTAGCCGGAGGGTGGCGCGAACCCGTACGGCGGCGCGGTGCCGGGTGGCGGGGCGGTGGTCGGGGGCGGCGGTCCGTAGCCGCTGGCGGAGCCGTCCCACGCGCCGGGGTCGGGGGGCGCCCACGGACCCGGGGCCGGCCCGGCCGACGGGGTCGGATCGGCGGACGGTGACACCTCGGACATCTGTTCTGCTCCGGGGGTGGACGCGCCGTGGCCGCGGCGCGGGTGGGGTGCCGGTGGGCGACGTTGTCGCCGGCCCGCCGGTTGCGGCCCTCAATGTACGGGTAGGCGGGGGGCGGTGAGCGCCCGCGTCGTCGCCCTCCAGGCCCCGGATCACGCCTGCGGAACGCGGAGACTCGGGTGTTCGCTCAAAGTCAGTGATTGTTTACCGGACTTTCGCGCACGCGCGATGAGCGAAACTGGGTTAGGCTGCGGACCATGTGTGGAATCGTGGGTTACGCCGGCGCGCGGCCGGCGCTCGGCATCGTGCTGGACGGGCTGCGGCGGCTGGAGTACCGCGGCTACGACTCGGCGGGCGTCGCCATCGTGTGCGACGGTGAGCTGCTGACCGAGAAGAAGGCCGGCAAGCTGGCCAACCTGGAGAAGGTGCTCTCCGAGCGGGCCGCCGACGACCCGTCGTCCTGCGCGGCCAGCCCGATCGGCATCGGCGACGGCACCACCGGCATCGGGCACACCCGCTGGGCCACCCACGGCGGCCCCACCGACCGCAACGCCCACCCGCACGTCGCCGGCGACGGCCGGGTCGCCGTGATCCACAACGGCATCATCGAGAACTTCGCGAAGCTGCGCGCCGAGCTGGAGGCCGACGGCGTCCAGCTCAACAGCGACACGGACACCGAGTGCGCGGCCCACCTGCTCGGCGCCGCGCTGGCCGACCTGCGCGCCGCCGGCCAACCGGACGGCCCGCAGCTGCTCGCCGCCGCCATGCGGGTGGTGTGCCAGCGACTGGAGGGCGCGTTCACCCTGCTCGCCGTGGACTCCGCGGTGCCCGGCGCGGTCGTCGGGGCCCGCCGCAACTCCCCGCTCGTGGTCGGCCGTGGCAAGGGCGAGAACTACCTCGCCTCCGACGTCGCCGCGTTCATCGAGCACACCCGCGACGCGGTCGAGCTCGGCCAGGACCAGATCGTGCTGATCACCGGCGACACCATCGAGATCACCGACTTCGACGGCCAGCCGGCCAGCGGCAAGGACTTCCACATCGACTGGGACTCGTCGGCCGCCGAGAAGGGCGGCTACGACTGGTTCATGCTCAAGGAGATCGAGGAGCAGCCGCAGGCCATCGCCGACACGCTGCTAGGCCGGCTCACCGACACCGGAGAGATCGCCCTGGACGAGGTGCGCCTCAGCGACCAGGACCTCCGCGACGTCGACAAGATCTTCATCGTGGCCTGCGGTACGTCGTACCACGCCGGCATGGTCGCCAAGTACGCCATCGAGCACTGGACCCGGATCCCCTGCGAGGTGGAACTGGCCAGCGAGTTCCGCTACCGGGACCCGGTGCTCGACCGGTCCACGCTGATCGTGGTGATCTCGCAGTCCGGCGAGACGATGGACACCCTCATGGCGCTCCGGCACGCCAAGGAGCAGAAGGCCCGCGTGCTGGCCATCTGCAACACCAACGGCTCCACCATCCCGCGTGAGTCCGACGCGGTGCTCTACACGCACGGCGGGCCGGAGATCGCGGTCGCCTCCACGAAGGCGTTCCTCACCCAGCTGGTCGCCTGCTACCTGATCGGCCTGCACCTGGCCCAGGTGCGCGGGATCAAGTACGCCGACGAGGTCTCCGCCGTCGTCGCCCAGCTCCAGGAGATGCCGAACAAGCTCCGTGAGCTGCTGGGCCGGATCGAGCCGGTGCGCGAGCTGGCCCGCGACCTGAAGTCCGAGCCGACGGTGCTCTTCATCGGCCGCCACGTGGGCTACCCGGTGGCCCTGGAGGGCGCGCTCAAGCTCAAGGAGCTGGCGTACATGCACGCCGAGGGCTTCGCCGCCGGCGAGCTGAAGCACGGGCCGATCGGCCTCATCGACCAGGGCACCCCGGTGATCTGCGTGGTGCCCTCGCCGGCCGGCCGGGGGGTGCTGCACGACAAGGTCGTCTCCAACATCCAGGAGGTGCGGGCGCGCGGCGCGCGGACCATCGTGATCGCGGAGGAGGGCGACGAGGCCGTCGTCCGCTACGCCGACCACCTGATCTACGTGCCGCGGACGCCGACGCTGCTCGCCCCGCTGGTCACCACCGTGCCGTTGCAGGTGCTGGCGGCCGAGATCGCCGCCGCCCGGGGGCTCGACGTCGACCAGCCGCGCAACCTCGCCAAGTCGGTCACCGTCGAGTAACCGCACCGAGCACCGACCCGGGTCCCGGCCGCCGCGTCCGCGGTGACCGGGACCCGGTCGCGTCCCGCGCCGACCCGGACCCCGTCGGGTCCCGCCCGTGTCGGTCCCGCGTGCCGACGGCCTGGTGGCGCGCCGGCCCGGGCCGTCAGCGGCCGAGCACGATGCGGGCCACGCCGTCCAGGGCCGGATTGTCCGCGTCCCAGTAGCCGGTGTGGCCGTGCCGGCCGCTGGGGAAGACCCGGCCACCGAAGCCCGGGGCGGCCGGGTCGCGGCCGAACCACAGCTCGTGCTCGCCCCGCCCGGGCAGCGCGAGCGCGGCGGCCAGCGGCGACGCGCCGCGCAGGGCCCCGAGCGCCAGCTCGTCCGGTGGACGGGCCAGCCGGATCACGTCGTCCGGCGCGCTGCTCGCCCAGACCTGGCCGGGCGGGTGGCGTAGCTCCTCGGCGTGCGCCACCCCGACGCCCGGTGAGCCCACGAAGACCAGGGCGTCGGCGGCCAGCCCGTGGTCCCGTGCGGTCGTGCCCACCACCAGCGACCCGTAGCTGTGCCCCAGCACGGTCTGCCGGGCCGGCGGCCCCTCGTGGGTGGCCCGCAACCCCTCCTGGAAGCGCTGCAGGGCGGGACCCGCGTCCTGAGCCTGACGGGCCGAGATCGCCTCGTGCAGGAGATCCCGAGCGTCGTAGTCCAGCCAGAGCACGGCCGCGCTCCGTTCCTCGGGGGCGAGCGCGGCGCACCGGTCGAGGACCCGCGCCGCCCGGCCCAGCTCGCCCGGCGCGTCGTCGAGGCCGGCGGTCATCCCCGGCACGTAGGTGAGCACCCGGTCGGCGTGGTCCGGGTCGCCCAACGCCACCACCACCCGGCCCTCGCCCGCGGTGTCCAGCCCCAGCAGATAGGCGCGCGGCCCGCCCGGCTCGGTCAGCCGGTCGGTGAGCCCGTCGAGGCCGGCCAGACGGGCGTCGACCAGGCGCAGCCGGGCCGTCTCGACCGGGCCGGGCGGCACCCGGTCGAGCAGGCGTCGCCGCTCGGCGAGCAGCTCTGCCCGGCGGACGCCGAGCAGCAGCCGGTTGGCCTGGTCCCGGGCCGCCGCCGGTACGCCGTCCAGGTGACCCACCAGCACCGGCTCGTGCGCCACCAGCCACCGGCGTTGGGCCGGTGTGAGGCCCGCCCACCAGGCCCGGACCTGTGCCGGTGTGGCGCCCCGTTCCGGACGGCCGGGTGGCGGTGCGGCCAGCCAGCCCGTTCCGGCGGACGCGGCGAGCGCGTCCAGCCGAGCGCCGGCCGTCTGGTCGGCGGCCCCCGCCAGCTCCAGCGCCGCGCGCAGCGCGGCGGCCACCCGGGCGGCGGCGGGCCCGTCCCGCTCGCTCGGCCGGGCCCGGGCCGGATCGGCGCTGACCCGGCCGTCCCGGTCGATCAACAACCCGGACGCGTCGGCCAGCGCCACCGCCGCGGCCAGCCGTCCCTTCGCGGCGGCGAGCCGCCCGGCGTACTCGGCAAGCACCTGGTCGGCCTCGATCAGCGCCGGGGCGGCCGAGGCCAGGTCACTCCGGACCCCGGCCAACCGACCGCTCGCGGCCGTCGCCGCCGCGCCGGACCAGCCGCCGCCCAGCGCCGTGGCCCGCTCGCCCAGGTCACCGGCCCGCCGGTCGACGAGGTCGGTCAGCCCGCCCCAGGCAGCGCCCACGGCCCGCCACGCGCCAGGATCGGCGGCCCAGAGCTGGGCGTACCCGACCGCCGCGCCGCCCGCCGGCTGCCCCGCCCCGGCCGCGGGTAGCCTCGACCCGGCTGCGGAGCGGGCCGGCGTGGTCGCCCGGCCGACGCTCTGCGCGGTCACCGGGGCAGGGAGGTGAGCCGGCGGGCGGCCCGTTCGTCGACCGCCTGGTAGGCGTCGACCGCCGCCCGGACCGCGCCGCCGGTCACGGCCACCCGACCGCCGAGCCGAGCGAGCCAGCCGTGCACGGCCGACTCCAGCCCGGCCAGCGCGGCGGTCGCGCGCCAGCCCCGGGCGGCCACCACCAGCCCCGCCACTCCGGCCAGCCCGTGCGCCAGCCCGTAGGCGTCGTCGTCCAGCGCCCGGGCCACCGCGCGCATCGCCTCCGGCTCGACGGCGAACCGCTCCTCGATCATCCCCGCACCCCCGTGTGGATCGGCATCGACACCGGTGACGCTAGGTGGCCGGGGAGCCGCCCGGGGCGCCCTGTGGACGGCGGCCGGCGGGCGTACCCCTCGGTTGTCCACAGGCGTTGCCCGGCGCGGAGTCGGCGGCTAATGTGCCGGCCCCGCCGCCGGTAGGGTGAGCTGGTGATCGTCGCTGTCGGCATCGACGTCGTCCTGGTCGACCGGTTCGCCCGGGCGCTGGCGCGGACGCCGCTGCTCGCCGACCGGCTCTTCACCGAGGCCGAGCGGTACACCCGCTCCGGCAACCCGCGCTCACCGGAGTCGCTCGCCGCCCGCTTCGCCGCCAAGGAGGCGGTGGCCAAGGCGCTCGGCGCGCCCGCCGGGTTGTGCTGGCACGACTGCGAGATCGTGCCGGACCCGGACGGCCGGCCGTGGCTGACCGTCTCCGGCACGGTGGCCGCGGTGGCTATCGAACGTGGCGTGAACCGTTGGCACCTCTCGCTGTCCCACGACGGCGGGATCGCGTCGGCGATGGTGGTCGCGGAACGCTGAGTCGGACGGGCCGCCGGCGGGCGCGCCCGGGACGTGGGATGGGGGCCGACGGGATGAGACCGGTCTGGCGGGTGTCGGACGTACGCGCGGCGGAGGCCGGCCTCATGGCCACCCTCCCGCCCGGGACGCTGATGCAGCGGGCCGCGGCCGGGCTGGCCCGCCGCTGCGCGCTGCTGCTCGGCGACCGGGGCGGCGTGTACGGCTCGCGGGTGCTGTTGCTGGTCGGCTCCGGCGACAACGGCGGCGACGCGCTCTTCGCCGGGGCGCACCTGGCCCGGCGCGGCGCCGCGCTGTCAGCCCTGCTGGTGAACCCGGGGCGGGCCCACGCCGAGGGTGTGGCCGCGTTGCGGGCCGCGGGCGGCCGGGTGGTCGAGCGCCCGCCGACGGTGGTCGACCTGGTGCTGGACGGGATCGTCGGGATCGGCGGCACGGGCGGCCTGCGGGACACCGCGGACCAGTTGGCGGCGAGCCTGGTGCGGCACCACGGCCGGGACGGCGCGCGGGCGACGGTGGTCGCGGTGGACGTGCCGAGCGGGGTCGCGGTGGACACCGGCCACGTCCCGGTGACCGCGTCCGGCCGGCCGAGCGCCGTCCGGGCCGACGTGACGGTGGCCTTCGGTGCGTTGAAGCCGGCGCTGGTGGTGGGCCCGGCGGCGCCGCTCGCCGGTCAGGTCGAGCTGGTCGACATCGGGCTGGAGCCTTGGCTGCGCGGCACCCCGGCGCTGCGGGTCACCGAGTGGTCGGACGTCGTCGACTGGTGGCCGACCCTGGGCCCGGCCTCGGAGAAGTACAGCCGGGGAGTGGTCGGGGTGGCCACCGGCTCGGCCACCTACCCGGGTGCGGCCGTGCTCTCGGTCGGCGGCGCGCTGGCCGGTCCGACCGGGATGGTCCGCTACGCCGGTGGCGCCCGGGAGGGGGTGCTGCACCAGCACCCCTCGGTGATCGCCAGCGGGCGGGTCGCGGACGCCGGCCGGGTCCAGGCGTGGGTGTGCGGCTCCGGGCTCGGCACCGGCGAGGACGCCGCCGCCGAGCTGCGGGCGGTGCTGGCCGCGCCGGTGCCCGTGGTGCTCGACGCCGACGCGCTCACCCTGCTGGTGGACGGGTCGCTCGCCGAGCAGCTGCGCCGGCGGGACGCGCCGATCGTCGTGACCCCGCACGACCGGGAGTTCACCCGGCTCTGCGGCGAGCAGCCGGGCACCGACCGGGTCGCCGCGACCCTGCGGCTCGCCGCCTGGATGAACGCGGTGGTGCTGCTCAAGGGGGATCGCACGGTGATCGGCACGCCGGACGGCCGGGCGTACGTCAACCCGACCGGCACCTCGGCGCTGGCCACGGGTGGCACCGGGGACGTGCTGGCCGGGCTGCTCGGTTCGCTGCTCGCCGGCGGCGTGCGACCGGAGCGGGCGGCCGCCGTGGCGGCGTACCTGCACGGGCTGGCCGGCCGGGAGGCGGCCCGGTCCGGCCCGGTGACCGCGCCGGACGTGGCGACCGCGTTGCGTCCGGTCATCGCCCGGTTGCGCTGACCGTCCGGACGCGGCCACGTCGACCGGTTCGGCGCGGGGGCCGAGCGTCGACCCACGGCGTGATCACGGCGGAAAGTAGGCTGTGCCCATGTGGCAGGCCGAGGTACGCGTCGATCTTGATGCGATCCGCGAGAACGTGAGCCGTCTCCGCTCCGGCACCACCGCCGAGCTGATGGCGGTGGTCAAGGGCGACGGGTACGGGCACGGCATGATCCCGGCCGCCCGCGCGGCACTCGACGCCGGAGCGGACTGGCTCGGCGTCTGCACCCTCGACGAGGCGCTCACGCTGCGCCGGGCCGGCATCACCGCGCCGGTGCTGGCCTGGTTGCTCGCCCCCGGGCTGCCGCTGCACGAGGGGGTCGCGGCCGACGTCGACCTGGCCGCCGCGAGCCTGCCGCAGCTCGACGAGATGATCGAGGCGAGCCGTCGGGCCGAGCGTCCGGCGCGGCTGCACCTGAAGATCGACACGGGCCTGTCCCGGGGCGGCGCGACGGTGGCCGACTGGCCGGCGCTGCTCGACGCGGCCGCCAAGGCGCAGGCCGACGGGCTGGTCGAGGTGGTCGGTGTGTGGAGCCACTTCGTGTACGCCGACATGCCGGGCCACCCCACCACCGACCGGCAGCTGGCCGTCTTCCACGAGGGCCTGGCCATGGTCGAGCAGGCCGGGCTGCGCCCGCGCTACCGCCACCTGGCCAACTCGGCGGCCACGCTGACCCGGCCGGACACCCACTTCGACCTGGTCCGGCCCGGCCTCGCCGTGTACGGGCTCTCCCCGATCGCGGGCGAGACCTTCGGGCTGCGCCCGGCGATGACCGCGCGGGCCCGGGTGATGCTCACCAAGCGGGTGCCGGCCGGCACCGGCGTCTCGTACGGCCACACCTACACGACGGACCGGGACACGAACCTGGCCGTGGTGCCGCTCGGTTACGCGGACGGGGTGCCCCGGCACGCTTCCAACAGCGGCCCGGTGCAGCTCGGTGGCGCGCGGCGGGTCATCTCCGGCCGGGTCTGCATGGATCAGTTCGTGCTCGACTGCGGCGACGACCCGGTGGCCGCCGGCGACGTGGTGACCCTGTTCGGCAGCGGCGCCGACGGCGGGCCGACCGCGGACGACTGGGCCGAGGCGGTGGGCACGATCAACTACGAGATCGTCACCCGGTTCGGCAGCAGCCGGGTGCCGAGGGTGTACGACGGCGAGCGCGCATGAGTCCGTACCGCATTCCGCGGCCGCGGACGGCGGCGGGCAAGGTCGCCGGTGTGCTCGGCGCCGCGGTGGGTGTGGCCGCCGCGGGCCTCGCGGCGGGCGTCGCCACCGAGCGCGCCCTGGTCCGTCGGGCCAAGGCGGACCCGACCGACCCGTACGCGCACGAGCCCTTCGAGCAGCTGCGATACGACGACGCGTTCCGGCTGGAACTGCCGGACGGGACCGACATCCACGTCGAGGTGGTCGAGCCGACCCGGCCGGTGCCCGACAACCCGACGGTGGTGCTGGTGCACGGCTTCTGTCTGGACATGGGGACGTTCCATTTCCAGCGCAAGATGCTCACCGAGCAGGGTGAGCACCGGGTGATCGCCTACGACCAGCCCGGGCACGGCCGGTCCGGCCGGCTGGAGACCGGCGAGTACGACCTCGAGGTGCTGGGCAGCACCCTGCGCCGGGTGATCGACCGCACCGCGCCGGACGGGCCGCTGGTGCTGGTCGGCCACTCGATGGGCGGGATGACCATCATGGCCTTCGCCGAGCTGTTCCCGGAGATGTTCGGTGACCGGGTGGTCGGCACCGTGCTGATGGCCACCTCGGGCGGGCTGCTCGCCGAGACGAAGCTGGTGGCGCCGGCGCTGCTCGGCCGGGTCGGCGCGCCGGTGCTGTACATGATGAGCAACGCCACCCGGTACGGCGGCACGGTCATCGACAAGGCCCGCAAGTCCACGTCGAACGTGGCCTGGCTGCTCACCCGGAAGTACGGGTTCGGCAGCCGGAAGCCCAGCCCGGCCCTGGTGTCGTACGTGGAGACGATGAACTCGCGCACCTCGGCGGACACGGTGACCCGCTACCTGCGTACGCTGGCCACCCACTCCCGGTTTCCGGCGCTGGCCGCGCTGGCCGACACGCCGGTGTTGGTGGTGGTGGGCGACAAAGACATGATCACCCCGGTGACCCACTCGGAGGAGATCGTTCGGCGGTTGCCGCACGCCGAGTTCATCAAGATCACCGACAGTGGGCACGTGGTGATGCTGGAACACGCGGACGAGGTCAACGCCGCGCTGGCGAGGTTCCTGGAGGAGCTGTGAGTCAGGTCGTGAAGCTGCCGACCGTCGCCGACACGCACGAGTTCGGCCGCCGGCTGGCCGGGGTGCTGCGCGCCGGTGACCTGGTGTTGCTGACCGGGCCGCTGGGCGCCGGCAAGACCGCGCTGACCCAGGGCATCGGCGCCGGGCTGGGCGTGCTCGGTGACGTGACCTCGCCGACGTTCGTGATCGCCCGCGTGCACCGGCCCGACCCGGCCCGGGGCGGGCGGGTGTCGCTCGTGCACGCCGACGCGTACCGGCTGGGCGATGCCGCCGACCCGCGTGCCGAGATCGACGACCTGGACCTGGACGCCTCGGTGGACGACTCGGTGACCGTCGTCGAGTGGGGTGAGGGCATGGTCGAGCAGCTGGTCGACGCGCACCTACGGGTCCGCATCGACCGGCGCGACGACGACACCCGGGTCGTCGAACTGGACCCGGTCGGTGGCGACTGGGCCCAGCGCGTCACCGCCCTCCGCTGAGCGTGCCGGTCCGCGACACCCGCGGTGTCGGTGCGGGCTGGTAGGAAGGGGCCGACCGACTGCGAAAGGTTGCCGATGGCCGACGTACCCGACCTGGACCTGCTGGCGCTCCTGCCCGAGGAGTGGCGTGCCGCGCTCACCCCGCACCTCGACCCGGCGCGCACCGCGGCGCTGGCCGACTTCGTGGCCCGTGAATACGCCACCCAGACCGTCTTCCCGCCGCTGGAGGACCTGTTCTCCGCCTACCGGCTCTGCTCGCCGGAGGCGTGTCGGGTGCTCATCCTCGGGCAGGACCCGTACCACAGGGCCGGGCAGGCGCACGGGCTCAGCTTCAGCGTCCGCGACGGCGTGGCCGTGCCACCGTCGCTGCGCAACGTCTTCAAGGAGCTGGGCGAGGACCTCGGGACACCGAAGCCGCGCGGCGGCAACCTCGACGGCTGGGCGGCCCAGGGCGTGTTGCTGCTCAACGCCGTGCTGACCGTCCGCCAGGCCAGCCCCGGGTCGCACGCCAACCAGGGCTGGGAGGAGTTCACCGACGCCACCATCCGCGCGCTCGACGCCTCGCCGGGCCGGGTGGTCTTCCTCCTGTGGGGCGGCTACGCCCGCAAGAAGGCGGCGCTGGTCACCAACCCGCAGCACGTGGTGCTGGAGGCGGGCCACCCGAGCCCGATGAACCCGCGCGGCTTCCTCGGCAGCCGCCCGTTCAGCGCGACGAACAAGGCGCTCGCCGACGCCGGCCTGCCCACGATCGACTGGGAGCGGTCCGCCGGCTGACCGCTCACCCCGCCGCGCGGTCCGGGCCGCCGGCGCGGTCCGGGCCGCCTGCGCGGTCCGCGCCGCCCGTCGATTGCTGCGGGATCCGCCGCTTCCGGTAGCGGCGCAGCAGCTCGGCCGGCGGGGGATCGGCGACCTCCACCTCCAGCAGTGGCACCACCCGGTAGCCGCGCTCGCCGTGCCGCACCTCGACGGCGTCCGGCAGCTCGTCGCACATGGCCGCGCGGATCTCGCCGTAGCGGGTGCGCCAGCGATGTTCGCCCGGCGCCTCCGGCTCGACGTGCACCCCGCCGAACTCACCCCACCGCGCGTTCCACCGCTGCGCGTAGGCACTCTTCAACCACTGCGTGAGCCGGGCGGAATCGCGCCAGCGGATGGCGAACTCCGCGGCGTCGACCGGGATCGGCGCCCCCTGGAGCAGCGCGGCGGTGCCTCCCGCGATCACGTGGGGCAGGTCGCCGAGCCGGTCGAGCAGCCGGTCCAGATTGAGCATGTCGATCCGGTCGGCGAGCGGCCGGCCGGCTAGGTCGGCCAGCGCGGCGTCCAGGTGCGCGTCGAGCGGTTCGACCGTCACCGTGAGCTGGACGTCCATCGCCGCGAGCAGGCGTTCCAGCAGCGGCAGGCCGGGTGATCCGTCGCCGCGCTCGACCCGGGCCACCATCGCCTGGCTGACGCCGGCCAGATCGGCCAGCGCCTGCTGGCTGAGGTCGCGCGACTCGCGCTGATGCCGGACGGTGTCGCCGAGAAGCTGGACAAGACGGCTCGACATCCCGCCATGGTCGGCCATACCTCCGCGAGCGTTATGCCTCTCCGTCATAAATATGACGCAGAGGCATAAGGGTCGCGAGGTGTGCCACCGACGCCGTGTACCGACGTGGCCGTCGCCCGCCAGCGCGTGGACCCGGGCCAGCCGGCGACGCCGCGAACCGACATCGCCGTCGCCCACCAATGCGTGGACGCGGGCAAGCAAGCGAGGCGCAGGCCAGGGCCCGCTGCCGGGATCGCGGGCGCGGGAAGTGGGGCGTCACCGGGCGTGACGGCGGGGGCGGCTAGGCTGGCATACCGTGCTCGTACTCGTGGTGGACAGCTCGACCCCCGCGGTGACCGCGGCGCTGGTGGAGGTCTCGGCGGCCGGCGTCGCGCTCCGCGCCAACCGGTGCACCGTCGATGCCCGGGCGCACGGCGAACTGCTCGCCCCGGAAGTGGACGCGGTGCTCGCCGACGCGGACGCGCGCCCGACCGACCTTGACGCGATCGTCGCCGGGCTCGGCCCCGGGCCGTTCACCGGGCTGCGGGTCGGCCTGGTCACCGCCGCCACGATGGGCCAGGTGCTCGGCATCCCGACGTACGGCGTCTGCTCGCTGGACGGCATCGGCCACCCGGCGGCTGCCGGCGAGCCGGTGCTCGCGGCGAGCGACGCGCGGCGCAAGGAGATCTACTGGGCGGTCTACGACGGCGCCGGCCAGCGGATCGCCGGGCCGGAGGTGGACACGCCCGCCGTGGCCGCCGCGCGGGCCCGCGACCTCGCGGCCACCGTCGCGGTCGGCGACGGCGCCCACCGGTACGCCGACGTCCTCGACCTGCCGATCCGTGCCGAGCCGCGCTACCCCGACCCGGTCGCGCTGGCCCGCCTGGCCGGCGAGCGGATCCGGGCCGGCGCGCCCGGCGACCGGCTCACCCCGCTCTACCTGCGACGCCCGGACGCGGTGGTGTCGATCGCCCGCAAGCCGGTCCTCCCGTGAGCGCTGTCCGGCTTGACCGGTTCCGGTGGTGGCACATCGACGAGGTGCTGCCGATCGAGGCGGACCTCTTCGGCGCCGAGCAGTGGTCGCCGGCGATGTTCTGGAACGAGCTGGCCAATGGGCACCACTACCGGGTCGCCGTCGACGCGGACGGCTCGGTGCTCGGCTACGCCGGGCTGGCCGGTGCCCCACCGGACGAGGTGTGGGTGCAGAACATCGCGGTCCGCCGCGACGCCCAGCGTAGCGGCGTCGGCCGTGCCCTCCTGGAGGAGCTTCTCGCCGAGGCGACCCGGCGCGGCGCGCGCAGCACCCTGCTGGAGGTCGCCGTGGACAACGCCCCCGCCCAGCGGCTCTACGCGATGTACGGGTTCGAGCCGATCGGCGTACGGCGGGGCTACTACCAACCGAGCAACACGGACGCGCTGGTCATGCAGCGGGACGAGGACTGACCCCATGGCTGACGAACCCCTGATCCTCGGCATCGAGACCTCCTGCGACGAGACCGGGGTCGGCATCGTCCGCGGGCACACCCTGCTCGCCGACGCGCTGGCGTCCAGCGTCGAGGAGCACGCCCGGTTCGGCGGCGTGGTGCCGGAGGTGGCCAGTCGGGCCCACCTGGAGGCGATCGTGCCGACCATGGACCGGGCGCTGAAGGAGGCCGGGGTGACGATCGCGGACGTCGACGCGATCGCCGTCACCTCCGGCCCGGGCCTGGCCGGCGCGCTGCTGGTGGGCGTCGCCGCGGCCAAGGGGTACGCGCTCGCCGCCGAGAAGCCGGTCTACGGGGTGAACCACCTGGCCGCCCACGTCGCGGTGGACACCCTGGAGCACGGCCCGCTGCCCGAGCCGGCGATCGCGCTGCTGGTCTCCGGCGGGCACTCGTCGCTGCTGCTCGTCGACGACCTCGCCCGTGGGGTCACGCCGCTCGGCGCCACCATCGACGACGCGGCCGGGGAGGCGTTCGACAAGGTGGCCCGGCTGCTCGGGCTGCCGTTCCCGGGCGGCCCGCCGATCGACCGCGAGGCCCGGGCCGGCGACGCGGCGAGCATCACCTTCCCGCGCGGGCTCACCGCCGCCAAGGACCTCGCGGCGCACCGGTACGACTTCTCGTTCTCCGGCCTGAAGACCGCCGTGGCCCGCTGGGTGGAGGCCCGGCAGCGGGCCGGCGAGCCGGTGCCGGTCCCGGACGTGGCCGCGTCCTTTCAGGAGGCGGTCTGTGACGTGCTCACCACCAAGGCGCTGGACGCCTGCCGCGCCCACAGCATCGACACGCTGGTGATCGGCGGCGGAGTGGCGGCGAACTCGCGGCTGCGCGCGATGGCCGAGCAGCGGGCGGAGAAGCACGGCATCCGGGTGCGGGTGCCCCGGCCGAAGCTCTGCACGGACAACGGCGCGATGGTCGCCGCCCTCGGCTCGCACCTGGTCGCCGCAGGCGTCGCGCCGAGCCGGCTCAACCTGCCCGCCGACTCGGCCATGCCGCTGACCGTCGTCAGCGTGTGAGGGAGACCCCGTGATCGTCCGCATGTGGGAGGCGCGTGCCGAGTCGTACGGAGTCGCCGACCTGATCACCTGGGTCTGCGACACCGCGCTGCCCGACTTCGAGCACGACCCGCTGCACGTGTCCAGCGAGGTGTACTCGTCCACCGACCACCGGGTGGTGGTCATCTCGAAGTGGCGGAGCAACCCGCGACCGCTGCCCGAACCGCCGGCCATGCTGGTCGCGCGGCCGCCGCACTCGTGGGACTTCACGCAGGTCGATCGCTGATCAACGGCGTGGTGGACGACACGTCCGCGGGGGTCGTAATTGGTTCGCGCGGGCATCTGCCGCCCGCTTAGCGTCGACGGTGATGGGCTTCTCACCGGCCGGCGACCCCGGCGAACCTGACTCCCGGTCGGCGACCCGCTACCTGCTCTGGGTCGCCGGCCGGCAGAAGCTGGTGTTCGGCGCCGGCCTGCTGCTCGGCGTCATCTGGATGGTCGCCCAGGCGCTGATGCCGGCCGCCGTCGGCCGCGCCGTGGACGGGCTCAGCCGCCGGGACGAGGGCGACCTGGTCACCTGGGGTCTGATCCTGCTCGGGCTGGGCGTGCTCCAGGCCGCGGCCGGGATCCTGCGGCACCAGTGCGCGGTGCGGAACTGGCTCGCCGCCGCGTACCGGACGGTGCAGCTCACCGTGCAGACCGCGAACCGGATCGGCGCGGCCCTGCCCCGCCGGGTGGCCACCGGCGAGGTGCTGAGCATCGGCACCTCCGACATCGAGCAGATCGGCCACGCGATCGACATCACCGCCCGGGGCACCGGCGCGCTCGTCGCGATCGTGGTCGTGGCGGTGATCCTGCTGGACGCCTCGGTGCCGCTCGGGCTGGTCGTGGTGCTCGGCGTACCGGTGATGATGGCGGTGGTCGCGCTGCTGATCCGGCCGCTGCACCGGCAGCAGCACGCGTACCGGGACGCCGAGGGGGCGCTGACCACCCGGGCCGGTGACATCGTCTCGGGGCTGCGGGTGCTGCGCGGCGTCGGGGGCGAGCCGGTCCTCTCGGCCCGCTACCGATCGGAGTCGCAGGCGCTGCGCGCGCACGGTGTACGGGTGGCCCGGGTCCAGGCGCTGCTGGAGGCGGCGCAGGTGCTGCTGCCCGGCGCGTTCCTGGTGCTGGTCACCTGGCTCGGCGCCCGGTTCGCGCTGGCCGGCGAGATCAGCCCCGGGCAGTTGGTCGCCTTCTACGGCTACACCGCGTTCCTGGTCAGCCCGCTGCGGCAGCTCACCGAGGCGGTGGACAAGCTGACCCGCGGCCACGTGGCCGCCCGCCGGGTGGTCCGGCTGCTCCAGCTCACCCCCGAGCTGGTCGACCCGCCGCGGCCGGTGACCGTGCCGGACGGGCCGGGCGACCTGGCCGACGTCGAGTCGGGGGTGCGGGTGCCGGCGGGCCGGTTCACCGCGCTGGCCGCCACCGCGCCCGAGGACGCGGCCGCGATCGTCGACCGACTCGGCCGGTACACCGATTCGGACGCGACGCTGCACGGCGTACCGCTGCGGGAGCTGGCGCTGGCGACGGTGCGGGAGCGGATCCTGGTGGCCGACAACGACGCGCGCCTGTTCACCGGCGTACTGCGCGCCGAGTTGGACCCGCATGACACGGCCGACGACGCCGCGCTCGACGCGGCGTTGCGGGCGGCGAGCGCCACGGACATCGTCGAGGCGCTGCCGGACGGGCTGGACAGCCGGGTCGCGGAGCGCGGCCGGGAGTTCTCCGGCGGGCAGCAACAGCGGCTGCGGCTGGCCCGCGCCCTGGTCACGGACCCGGAGGCCCTGTTGCTGGTCGAGCCGACCAGCGCGGTGGACGCGCACACCGAGGCGCGGATCGCCGCGCGGCTGGGAGACACCCGGGCCGGCCGCACCACCCTCGTCTGCACCACGAGCCCGCTGCTGTTGGGGCGGGCCGACCACGTGATCTTCGTGGAGGACGGCAAGGTGGTCGCCGAGGGGCGGCACGCCGACCTGTACGACACCGAGGCGCGTTACCGGGCCACGGTCGGTCGAGGGGAGGACTGATGGCCAGCATGCTGCCGGTCGCCGACGCAGCCCAGGTGCGCCGCTACGCCCGTACGCTGGTCCGCCGGCATCCGCGCGCGCTCGCCGTGGCGCTCGGCCTGCACGCGCTGGCCGCCGCGGCCGGGCTGGTCGCCCCGCGCCTGCTCGGTGACCTGGTCGAGGGCATCTCCCGGGGTACGTCCCAGGTGACCGTGGACCGGATCGCCCTGTTGATCGCCGGGTTCGTGGTGGTGCAGGCGATGCTGGTGCGGTTCGCCATCCTGGCGTCGGCGCGACTGGGCGAGCGGGTGCTGGCGCAGCTCCGGGAGGAGTTCGTCGACCGGGTACTCGCCCTGCCACTGTCCACCGTGGAGCGAGCGGGCACCGGGGACCTGCTCACCCGAACGTCGCGGGACGTGTCGGCGCTGTCCCGGACGGTCCGCCTCGCGGTGCCCGAGACGCTGATCGCGATCGTCACCGTCGGCTTCATCGCCGGCGGGCTGCTCCTGGTCGGGCCGCTGCTCGCGCTGCCCTGCCTGATCGCGGTGCCGGTGCTCTGGGCCGGCACCCGCTGGTACCTGCGCCGGGCGCCGGACGGCTACCTGCGGGAGAACGCGGCGTACTCGGACATCACCGACGGGATCAGCGAGACGGTCGAGGGCTCGCGGACCACCGAGGCCCTGCGCCAGCAGGCCCGCCGCCGGGCCCGCACCGACGCGGACATCCGCCGGTCGTACGCGGCCGAGATGTACACCCTGCGGCTGCGGACCATCTTCTTTCCGGTGGCCGAGATCGGCTACGTGGTACCGGTGGTGGCGACCCTGGTCATCGGCGGCTGGTTCTACCTGAAGGGCTGGGTGAGCCTGGGTCAGGTCACCGCCGCCACGCTCTACGTGCAGCAGCTGGTCGACCCGGTGGACCGGCTGCTCTCCTGGCTGGACGAGCTACAGGTGGGTGGGGCCTCGATGGCCCGCCTGCTCGGCGTGGCCGAGCCCGACGCCGGCGCCGCCCCGTTGACGGCCGGCGCGATCGCGGGCAGCCCGGTCGGCGTCGTCGCTGCCGCGCCCACCGCAGCCGTCGCTGCCGCTGCCGGCGCCGTCGGTGTTTCGGGCCCCGGCGCGGAATCGGTGGACGGCCGGGACCGGCAGTTGGTCGCCCGGGACGTGCGCTACGCGTACCGGGCGGGCCGGGACGTGCTGCACGGGGTGACCCTGGTGCCCGAGCCGGGGGAGAAGCTGGCCATGGTGGGTCCGTCCGGCGCCGGCAAGTCGACGCTCGGCCGGCTGCTCGCCGGGGTGCACGCGCCACGCGGCGGCTCGGTCACCGTGGCCGGCCAGCGGCTGGACACGCTGCCCCTGGCCGAGCTGCGCTCGCACGTCGCGCTGGTCACCCAGGAACACCACGTCTTCATCGGTACGCTCCGCGAGAACGTGGCGATGGTCCGCCCGGCGGCGACCGAGGCGGACGTGCGGGCGGCGCTGGCCGCGGTGGCGGCACTCGACTGGGCGGACGCGCTGCCGGACGGCCTGGACACGGTGGTCGGCTCCGGCGGGCACCCGCTCTCCCCGGCGCAGGCGCAGCAGCTGGCGCTGGCCCGGCTGGTGCTGGCCGACCCGCACACGCTGGTGCTGGACGAGGCCACCTCGCTGATCGACCCGCGGGCCGCCCGGGAGCTGGAGCGCTCGCTGGCGGCCGTCCTCGACGGGCGGACGGTGATCGCCATCGCGCACCGGCTCTTCTCCGCCCACGACGCGGACCGGGTGGCCGTGGTCGAGGACGGCCGGATCACCGAGCTGGGCTCGCACGACGAGCTGGTCGCGGCCGACGGCTCGTACGCCGCCCTCTGGCGCTCCTGGCACGGCCCGGACCTCTCGCGTTGATCATGAAGTTGTTGCCGCGACACGCCGTGCCGCCGGGCAACAACTTCATGATCGACGAGGCGGTACCGCCGGCCGGGGGTCAGGTGCGGCGGAGCAGGCGGTAGGTGGCCAGGCCGCCCGTTCCCAGGGCGGCCAGGAAGACCAGCCAGACCACGGTGCTGCTCACCCCGGCCCCCGGGCCGCTGTTGGCGGACGCCGCGGCCAGCAGCCCGTCGTTGCCGGGCGCGGGGAGCGCGGCCGGCGGCAGCTCGGGCCAGCGGACCAGGCCGGTGCTCTCCAGCATCTGCATGTGGTGCATCACGAACCGGTTGGCGTCGTCGCAGAGCTTGCGCACCGTGGCGTCCCGGGTGCTGGCGCGGACCGCGCCGATCACCGGGAAGATCTTGCCGTGGGCGACCCGGAGCCGGGTGACGAAGATCTGGTCGAAGCGGGCGCCGGAGGCGTTCTGCATCTCCGCCAGCCAGCCCTTCTGCTCGGCGGTCGGCTCGGTCGGGATGGCCGTGCCGAGCTTGTTGGCCGCGTCCACCACGAGCTGGTCCAGCTCCTGGTGCTCGGACGCGATGCCCGCCCCGATCTCCCGTACCTTGGCGGACTGGCCCTTCTCGGCCGCCATCTGCCCGGCGGGCATCTCCCACAGCCCGGCCAGCCGCACCCCGTTCAGCAGTGTCATGTCGGCGGCGTTCAGCTGCTGCCCCGCCGGCGCGGCCACCGCCGTGCCGGGCAGCACGGCGACCGCCGCCACGATCGCGATGAGGAGCACCGCCGCGCGGTGAACCCGGTGTCCCGACCGGCGACGGGCGGAAGTGAGCGGTGCCATGTCTGCGGTGCCTCCTCGGTCCGGGCCGAACGTCTCTGAGTGGGCGGCCACCCGCCGGCCGCCCATCCGCCCACTGGTACGGACTGATCGCGCGATCAGTTCACCGTCCTGGGTGACTACCGGCCGGAGAGGGGCGCCGCCGATCAGCGGGTGACGGCCATGAAGAGGACGAGCAGGAGCAACGTGAGCGCGGCGACCGCGAAGACGACCAGCAGCTCCCGCCGGTGGTGACCGGTCGCCCCCTCGGCCCCGGTCGGTGTGGCCGGCGCGGGCAGGTCGCGGGTCAGCGCGGCGAGATCGCCGAGCGTCCGGGCGGCCCAGACCGCGCCCACCCGGTCGGAGAACTCGTCCAGGGTGAGCCGGCCGGCCTCGGTGTGCCCCTGCAACTGGGCGACCACGCGGTGCCGGTCGTCATCCGAGGCGCGCAGCTCGACGTCCACGTCGGACAGGGTACGCAGCGCCGGCCGTCCGCGGGCTCCGCCGGTCGGCCGGGCCGCCAGCCGGTCGGTCCGAGGCCGCGGGTCGGTCCCGGGCTGCCGGTCAGCCGACGTCGAGGGGGTCGGCGAGGAGCCGCTCGAAGGCCAGTTCGGCGGCGCCGACCAGGGCCGCGTCCCCGCCGAGCTTCGGGGTGCGCAGCCGGACGTGCTCCAGGCAGGCGGGCAGCGCGTTGGCGTTGAGCCGGCTGCGGATCTGGGCGGCCGCGGCGAGGTAAAGGTCGCGCATGGTGCCGCCGAAGATGACCATCTCGGGGTTGAAGATGTTGACCAGGTTGGCCACGCCGAAACCGAGCCAGTCGCCGGCCTGGCGGACCGCCGCGGTGGCCCGGGCGTCGCCGCGGTCGGCGGCGTCGAAGACGGCCAGCAGCGCGTCGCGGCCCCGCGCGTCGGAGCGGCCGGCGTTGCGCAGCAGGCCGTGCTCGCCGACCTCCGTCTCCCAGCAGCCCCGGGAGCCGCACTCGCAGCGCTTGCCGTCGAGGACCACCTTCATGTGGCCGACCTCGCCGCCGTACCCGCCGTGCCCGGTCAACCGACGCCCGCCGGCGATGATGCCGGCACCGACCCCGACGTCGCCGTAGAGGTAGATGACGTTGTCGCAGCCGGCGGCGGCGCCCCTGGCGTGCTCGGCGAAGGCCGCCACGTCGGCCACGTTGCCCACCGTGACCGGCGCGTCGATGCCCAGCTCGGCCCCGAGCGCCGCCCCGATCGGCTCGTCCACCCAGCCGGTGGTGGGCGCGAGCCGCACCAGCCCGTCGTCCCGGCGGACCATCCCGCAGACCGCCACCCCGGTGCCGACGCAGACCGCGTCGGCGGGCACCGCCTGCTGCATGTCCTTGGCCGCGCCGGCCAGCAGCGGTGCGGCGTCCGCGGCCACCAGCCCCCGGGGTCGGTCCAGCTCCCGGCGGTCGAGCACCGCGCCGCCGAGACCGACCCGCGCGGCCCGCAGCCGGTCGACCTCGATGCTGTACGCGTACGCGTAGATGCGGCCCGACTCGGGCCGGACGACCAGCGACGGTCGCCCGGCCCGGCCGGTCTCCTTCGGTGGCCCCTCGCTGACCAGGCCGGCGCCGGCCAGGTCGGCCGTGAGCGCGCCGATCGTGCTCCGGTTCAACCCGAGCGCGGTCGTCAACTCCGCGCGCGAGGTCGCCCCGTGGACGTGCACGTGACGCAGCAGGGCGCCGAGGTTCTGCCGACGGATCTCGTCCTGGCTCGGTCCTGTGCGCATGGGTGGCACTCCGGGCGGGGCGTGGGTCAACGGGTGCCGGTCGCCGTCGAGCGGCGGCGGGAGAAGGCGTCGACGCTCGCGGCGAGGAGCAGCACCGCGCCGGTGAGCACGTACTTGACGCCCGAGCTGTAACCCATCAGGCCCATGCCGTTGTCGATGACGGCGATCACCGCACCGCCGAGCACCGCGTCGAGCACCCGGCCCTTGCCGCCGAACAGGCTGGTGCCGCCGATGACCGCCGCGCCCACGGCGTAGAGCAGGACGCTGCTGCCGCCGGTGTTCGGGTCGACCGAGTTGGCCCGGCTGGCCGCCACGATGCCGCCGACGGCCGCCATCGAGGAGCAGATCACGAAGACCGAGATGCGGATCCGGTCGACGTCGATACCGGCCCGGCGGGCCGCCTCCTTGTTGCCGCCGACGGCGTAGATGTGCCGGCCGTAGCTCGTGCGCTGGAGCACGAACGTCCACACGACCAGGAGCAGCGCGATGATCGGCACCACGATCGGCACGCCCTTGAGCGAGGTGATCAGGACGTTGCGACTGCGCTCCAGGTTGAGGATGAACACCGCCACACCGAGGACCAGTGCCAGGCCGCCGATCCGGGCGAACACCACGGCGATCGGGTCGGTGATCAGCCCGCGGGCGGCCCGGTTGCGGTGCCGGAGCAGTTGGACGGCCGCGTACCCGGCGACCGCCACGAGAACCAGCACCCAGCCGAGCAGCGGGGGCAGGTTGCGGTTGGCGATGGCCACCAGCGTCTCGTCGCGGATGGAGATGTTGCTGCCCTCCTTCATGAGCATCAGCGCGATGCCCTGGAAGGCGAGGAAGCCGGCGAGGGTGACCACGAAGGACGGGATGCCGACCTTGGCCACCAGGAAGCCGAGCGCGGTGCCGATGACCACGCCGGTGACGATCGCGGCGAGCACCGCCACGTACCAGGGATAGCCGAGCACGGTCACCACGTTGGCCAGCACGGCCGCGCAGACGCCGCTCGCGTAGCCGGCGGAGAGGTCGATCTCGCCCAGCAGCAGGACGAAGACCAGCCCCATCGCGATCAGGGTGACCGCCGCGCCCTGGGTGAAGAGGTTGGCGAAGTTGCCGGCGGTGAGGAACGACGGCCGCGCGATGGAGAAGACCGTGCAGAGCACGAGCAGCCCGAGGACGGCCGGCAGCGCGCCGATGTCGCCGCCGCGTACCCGGCTCCAGTAGTTGCGTACGTGGCTGCCGACGGTCGGCGCCGGGGTGACGGCCGCCGGGCCTTCGTTCTGCACGACGGTCGTGGTCATCGAGTGCCTCCTGTGGACGAGTCGGCCGGCTCCGCGCCGTTGCCGTTGCCGCCCGCCGGAGCGGACTCGGCGGCGAGACCGAGCCTGCCGGAGCGGCCGGCGGTGATCAGCTCGACCACCTGCGAGTGGGTGATGTCGCTGGTCTTCACCTGGGCGACCATCTGGCCGAGATAGAGCGCGGCGATCCGGTCGGAGACCGCGAAGACGTCGTTCATGTTGTGCGAGATGAGCACCACGGCCAGACCGTTGTCGGCGAGCCGGCGGACCAGCTCGAGGACCTGCGCGGTCTGCGCCACGCCCAGCGCGGCGGTGGGCTCGTCCAGGATGACGAGCCTGCTGTTCCAGAGCACCGCCTTGGCGATCGCCACCGTCTGCCGCTGACCACCCGAGAGGCTGGAGACGTGCTGTCGCAGCGACTTCACAGTGCGGACGGAGAGACCGGCGAGTGTCTCCGCGGCCATCTGCTCCATGGTCGGCTCGTCGAGGACGATGCCGCTGCGCTTCTCCCGGCCGAGGAACATGTTCTGCACGATGTCGAGGTTGTCGCAGAGCGCGAGGTCCTGGTAGACGACCTCGATGCCGAGCGCGGCGGCGTCCCGGGGGCTGTGGATGCTCACCGGCTGGCCGTCGAAGTGGAACTCGCCGGCGTCGGTCGGGTAGATGCCGCTGATGCACTTGACCAGGGTCGACTTGCCGGCGCCGTTGTCGCCGACCAGCGCGGTCACCTCGCCGGGGTGGGCCGAGAAGGCGACGTCGTGGAGAACCTGGACGGGACCGAAGCTCTTGTCGATCCCGCGTAGCTCCAGCAGGGGTGTTGCGGACACGGGGGTCTCCTTCGGGTGGAGGGGGATCTCAGGGCCTGACCGGCGAGTGCCGCCCGGCACGGGAGGGGGACTCCCGTGCCGGGCGGCGGGCTGCGCCTCGGCGGGTGCGGCGTCAGGTCAGCTGATGCCGGCGTCGGTGCAGAGCTTGGCGAAGGTCCCCGTGCAGATCTCGTCCTTGGTGACGAAGCCGTCGGCGATGACGTCCTTGACGTTCTCCTTGTAGATCGCCTTCGGAGTCAGCAGCACGGACGCGACGTCCCGGCCGCCCTCGGGGTCCTTGACCGTCTGACCGGTCTCCTTCCGCTCTCCCTTGGCGAGCGCGATGGCCAGGTCGGAGGCGGCCTTCGCCTCCTCCCGGATCGCCTTGTAGACGGTCATGCACTGGTCACCGGCGAGGATGTTCTGCAGGCCCTCGGGGGTGGCGTCCTGACCGGTGACCGGGACCTTCCCGTTGAGCTTGTTCTTCTTCAGGATCGAGATGGCGGCGTTGCCCAGGCCGTCGTTCGCGGCGAGCACCCCGTCGATCTTGCCGCCGGCCTTGGTGAGCTGCTGCTCGAAGATCGTGGCGGCCTGGGCGTTGTCCCAGTCCGGCACCGAGTCGTCCGCGACCTTGGTGTACTCCTTCGAGTCGAACTTCGGCTTGAGCACCGAGTCGTACCCGTTTTTGAAGAGGGTCGCGTTGTTGTCGGTCGGCGAGCCGTTGAGGTAGGCGATCGACGGGTTCTTGGCGGCCTTGTCGGTCAGGCACTTGACCAGGCCCTCGCCCTGAAGCTTGCCGACCGCCTCGTTGTCGAAGCTGACGTAGTACTCGGCCGAGCCGCCGAGGGTCAGCCGGTCGTAGTCGATGGTCGCGACGCCCTGGGACTTCGCCTTGTCCAGCACGGCCTTGCCGGTGCCGGAGTCGAGGTTGACGATCATCAGGGCGGTCACGCCGTTGGTGATCATCTGGTCGGCGATGGTCTGGAAGGCGGTCTTGTCGCCCTGGGCGTTCTGGATGTCGTACTGGACGCCGGCGGCCTTGAAGGCCTCCTCCAGGAACTTCCGGTCCGCGCCCTCCCAGCGGGCGGAGGACTTGCTGTCCGGCAGGATCACGCCGATCTTGGGGGTCTTGTCCGCGCCGGCCTCGCTACCACCGGAGTCGTCGCCACAGGCGGCCATGCTGCCGGTGGCCAGGAGGCCCACGGCGGCGAAGGTGAGGAGCCCCTTACGCATGTGCAGGGTCCTTTCGGGGTGGGGGAAGGTGTTTGTTTTGTTGTGTCCGGCAACGTATTCCGGCGCCGATGTGGGGCACAAGAGTGCCGAGGTGGCGAGTTTGTTGGCGGCGGTAACAATTCAGCAACGTGGCCGTCACTCCCAGGTCACCGAACGAGAAAACGCTCTCCGGTCGCCACATCCGTCCCGGAAAAAAGCGCCGGCCTCAGCGTGAAATCTGGCGGTGACCGGCGTCACGAGCCGGAGGGCGTCCAGCGCCACGACACTATCCACAGTGGAGTCGCACGGTGCGGGGGAAAGGGTCAGCGGGCCGCGACCGGTGCCGTGCGCGCGTCGGTCAGCGCGACCAGGTCGGCCGGGGCGAGTTCGAGTTGGAGGCCACGCCGGCCGGCCGAGACGTAGACGGTGGGGAAGTCCAGCGCCGAGGAGTCGAGGACGGTGGGCAGCCGCTTGCGCTGGCCCAGCGGGCTGATCCCGCCTCGGACGTAGCCCGTGGCCCGCTCGGCGACCGACCGGTCGGCGAGCGCCGCCCGCTTGCCGCCGACCGCCGCGGCCAGCGCCTTGAGGTCCAGCTCACCGGTCACCGGCACCACCGCCACGGTGAGCGCCCCGTCGACGTCGGTGACCAGCGACTTGAACACCCGCTCCGGCGGTACGCCGAGGGCCGCCGCGACCAGCGCTCCGTAGTTCGACGCGCCCGGGTCGATGTCGTACGGGTGGGTGCGGTGGACGATCTTCCGCTTCGCCAGCAGCGCCGTCGCTGGTGTGCCCTGTCCCGCCACGATCGACAACCTAGCCCCGCACCGGCTGGCACACCAGCACGGTGGGCGCACCGGCCACCCGGGTGAGCACCAGGCTGGCCGCCGCGTCGCCGGCCAGCCGCAGGTCCCGTCGGAGCTGCTCCGGGGTGAGCGCCGAGCCGCGCTTGAGGATCTCCACCCGGCCCACGCCACGCTCCCGGAGCAGGGCGCGAAGTCGCTTCAGCGAGAACGGCAGCACGTCGGTGACGGCCAGACAGCGGGTGTACGGGCTCTCCGCCGGGGTGTCGGCGTAGAGGTAGGCGATGCTCGGGTCGGCCAGGGTGGCGTCGAGGCGGTCGGCCAGTTCGGCGACCAGGTGGGCGCGCACCACCGCCGGGTCGGGGTCGTGCACGAAGCGCCGCACCGGCCCGACCGGCGCTTCGCGGTCACCGGTGCCGGTGAGCTGGTGGGCGTTGTCCGGCGACCCCTCGCGCAGCAGCGTGGACGGCGACCCCTCGCGCAGCAGCGTGGACGGCGACCCCTCGCGCAGCAGCGTGGACCGGCGGGGCACCTCGGCGAGCCGGCCGCACCAGAGCGCCGCCTCGACCAGGTCGCCGTCGACGCTGACCCACTCGGCCTCGGCGCCGTCGGGGATGAGCCCGTGGTCGAGGCCGGGCGCCACCTTCACCACCGTGCGCGGCACCCGTTCGGCCAGCCCGGTGACGAAGTCCCACGGCGGCGAGTAGGCGTTCGGGTCGAAGATCCGGCGGCCGGTGCCGGCGGTGCGCCGGGCCGGATCGCAGAAGACCGCCTCCACCCGGGTCACGTCGAACGCGGTGGCGTCCCCGCACTCCACCGTGAAGAGGTCGGCCAGCCCGGCCGCCTCGGCGTTGGCGGCGGCCATCGCCGCGGTCACCTGGTCGGCCTCCACCCCGTACACCCGGATGCCGGCGCGGGCGGCGGCGAGCGCGTCGGCGCCCAAGCCGCAGCCGAGGTCGGCGAGCGTGCGCACCCCGGCGGCGCGCAGCCGCTCGGCGCGCCGCGTCGCGACCACGCCCCGGGTCGCCTGCTCCAGGCCGGCCCGGGTGAGGAACATCCCGGCCGCCGCCGGCCCGAACTTGGTCGCGGCCCGCCGGCGCAGCTCCGACTGGGTCAGCGCCGCGGCGGCCAGCCCGGCGGGCACGCCGGCCGACCGCAGGGCGGACGCCGCGGCCAGTGGATCGCCGCCGGCCACCCGGGCCGCCGCGGCGAGCGCGGTCGCCCCCTCGGCGGTACGCAGGGCGGCGAGCTGGTCGAGATCCACCCGCCCATTGTCCGGGCTCGACCAGGGTGCCCGGCCCGGGGTGTCGGGGTGCGGAGCAGCCCGGCCGGGCTGTGGGGGTGCGGGGCGTCCGGCCGGGGTCGGGCTGGGGCGCCCGGCCGGGTGCCGGCGGAGCTGTGGCGACACGGAGCCGGGCCCGTTGGCACTCTCCTTGACGGAGTGCTAGCCACGGAATAACCTGCGATTAGCACTCTCACCCTGAGGGTGCCAGCTTCCGGGTCCCGCGACCCGGGCGCTGAACGCCAGGCGGACCGGCACCCGCGACGACGGCCCCGCCCGGTGGCATGTGGCAGATTGACGCTGGTCGGCCCAGTCGACCGGCACAGAAACCAGTACCCCAGGAGGGTATGCCCGTGACTACCGCGACCAAGGTTGCGATCAAGCCGCTCGAGGACCGGATCCTGGTCCAGGCGAACGAGGCTGAGACCACCACGGCGTCGGGCATCGTGATCCCCGACACCGCCAAGGAGAAGCCGCAGGAGGGCACCGTCCTCGCTGTCGGCCCGGGGCGCGTCGACGACAACGGCAACCGCATCCCGGTTGACGTCAAGGTCGGCGACACCGTCATCTACTCGAAGTACGGCGGCACCGAGGTCAAGTACGCCGGCGAGGAGTACCTGGTGCTCTCCGCCCGCGACGTCCTCGCGGTCATCGAGAAGTAAGCAACCGATCAGTGTCGGTGCCCCGGTCCGGCTCGCCGGGCCGGGGCGCCGTCGCTTGAAGGGACATTCATGGCGAAGATCCTGAGCTTCTCGGACGACGCCCGGCACCAGCTGGAGCACGGTGTCAACGCCCTCGCGGACGCGGTCAAGGTCACCCTCGGCCCGCGCGGGCGCAACGTCGTCTTGGACAAGAAATTCGGTGCGCCGACGATCACCAACGATGGCGTGACCATCGCCAAGGAGATCGAGCTCACCAACCCCTACGAGAACCTCGGCGCGCAGCTGGTCAAGGAGGTGGCGACGAAGACCAACGACGTCGCCGGCGACGGGACCACCACCGCGACCGTGCTGGCCCAGGCGATGGTCCGCGAGGGCCTGCGCAACGTGACCGCCGGGGCCAACCCGGCCGGCCTCAAGCGGGGCATCGACGCGGCGGCCGCCAAGGTCTCCGAGGCGCTGCTCGGCCGGGCCGTCGAGGTCGCCGCCAAGGAGTCGATCGCGCACGTCGCGACGATCTCCGCGCAGGACGCCACCATCGGTGAGCTGATCGCCGAGGCGATGGAGCGGGTCGGCCGCGACGGTGTGATCACCGTCGAGGAGGGCTCCACCCTCACCACCGAGCTGGACGTGACCGAGGGTCTCCAGTTCGACAAGGGCTTCATCTCGCCGAACTTCGTCACCGACGCCGAGGCGCAGGAGTCCGTCCTCGAGGACGCGTACATCCTGATCACCACGCAGAAGATCTCCGCGATCGAGGAGCTGCTGCCGCTGCTGGAGAAGGTCCTCCAGAACAGCAAGCCGCTGCTGATCATCGCGGAGGACGTGGAGGGCCAGGCGCTCTCCACCCTCGTGGTCAACTCGATCCGCAAGACCCTCAAGGTCTGCGCGGTCAAGGCCCCGGGCTTCGGCGACCGGCGCAAGGCGATGCTCCAGGACATCGCGATCTCCACCGGCGCCGAGCTGGTCGCCCCGGAGCTGGGCTACAAGCTCGACCAGGTCGGCCTGGAGGTGCTCGGCACCGCCCGGCGCATCGTGGTCGACAAGGAGAACACCACGATCGTCGACGGTGGCGGCCAGTCCTCCGACGTCGCCGACCGGGTGGCCCAGATCCGCAAGGAGATCGAGGCCTCGGACTCCGAGTGGGACCGGGAGAAGCTGGCCGAGCGGCTGGCGAAGCTCTCCGGCGGCATCGCCGTGATCAAGGCGGGTGCGGCCACCGAGGTCGAGATGAAGGAGCGCAAGCACCGCATCGAGGACGCCATCGCGGCGACCAAGGCCGCGGTCGAGGAGGGCACGGTGCCCGGCGGCGGTGCCGCCCTGGCGCAGATCCTGCCGGTGCTCGACGACGACCTCGGCTTCACCGGTGACGAGAAGGTCGGCGTCTCGATCGTGCGCAAGGCGCTGGTCGAGCCGCTGCGCTGGATCGCCCAGAACGCCGGCCACGACGGCTACGTCGTGGTGCAGAAGGTCGTCGGCAAGGAGTGGGGCCACGGCCTCGACGCCGCCACCGGCCAGTACGTCGACCTGGCCAAGGCCGGCATCCTGGACCCGGTGAAGGTGACCCGCAACGCGGTCTCCAACGCCGCTTCCATCGCCGGTCTGCTGCTCACCACCGAGAGCCTCGTGGTGGAGAAGCCGGCCGAGCCGGAGCCGGCCGCCGCCGGCGGGCACGGCCACTCGCACGGCCACGGTCACCAGCACGGCCCGGGCTTCTGACGTAGCTCGTTCGCCCGGTCGGGGCGCACCGCCAGCCGGCGGTGCGCCCCGACGCGTATCCGGCGAAGGTCATTACCGGTCGCTGACGTCACTACCGGCCGCCCGGGCCGATCGGAAACACTGGGGCCCATGAGCACCACCACGCGCCGGTACGGCGCCCTGGCCGGGATCACCGCCGCCACGGTGGCGATCGGCACCGCCGAGCTGGTGGCCGTGCTGACCGGCCCCCGATCGGCACCGCTGGTCGCGGTCGGCGGCGTGGTCGTGGACACCGTTCCGGAGCCGCTCAAGCAGTTCGCGATCGACCTCTTCGGTCGGCACGACAAGCTCGCCCTCCTGATCGGGACGGCGCTGCTGCTCGCCGGCTTCGCCGCGTTGTTGGGCGCGCTCTCGGTGCGCCGGCTGGCGGTGGGCCTCGCCGGGATCGCCGGCTTCGCCGCGCTCGGCGTGGCCGCCGCCCTGACCCGAGCCGGCGCGGACGCCCTGGACGCGCTGCCCTCGCTGGTCGGCGGCGGGCTCGGCGCGATCGTGCTGTGGGCGTTCGTCGCGGGCCCGCTGGAGCTCGACCCGTGGCCGTGGACCCCGCCCAGCCCGGGCCGCCGGCCCGTCACGCCCTTGTCAGCGGCGAGGCCGGGCGAGCCGATGGTCCCGCCGCTCGCTGGGGACGAGGGTGCCGCCCGACAGGAACCCGGCAACCCACCGGCCGCGCCGGCCCACCCCGGCGCCGGACCGGCGGCCGTGGGGGTGTCGCTGGAGAGCACCGACCCGGAGTCCCGGCGGCGGTTCCTGACCGGGACGGGGGTGCTGCTCGGCGCGGCGGCGGTGGCCGGCTTCGGCGGTCGCTGGCTGGCCGGTCGGCGCGGGGTGTCGGCGGCCCGGGACGCGGTGGTGCTGCCCGCTCCGGCCTCGCCCGCTCCCGCGGTGCCGGCCGGGGCCGACCTCTCCCTCACCCAGCTCGCGCCGTACGTCACCTCGAACTTCGGCTTCTACCGGATCGACACCGCCCTGGTGGTGCCCCAGGTGGACCCCGAGACCTGGCAGTTGCGCATCCACGGCCGGGTGCGCAACCCGATCACGCTCAGCTTCGCGGACCTGTTGGCCCGGCCGATGGTGGAGCGCTACGTCACGCTCGCCTGCGTCTCCAACGAGGTCGGCGGGGACCTGATCGGCAATGCCCGCTGGCTGGGCGTACCGATCCGGGACCTGCTGGACGAGGCGGAGCCGGAGGAGGGGGCGGACCAGGTGGTGGGCCGCTCGGTCGACGGCTGGACCTGCGGCACCCCGACCGCCGCCCTGCGCGACGGGCGGGACGCGCTGCTGGCGGTGGGGATGAACGGCGAGCCACTGCCCGTGGAGCACGGGTTCCCGGTCCGGATGGTGGTGCCCGGCCTCTACGGCTACGTGTCGGCCTGCAAGTGGGTGACCGAGCTGGAGCTGACCGGCTTCGCCGACTTCGACGCGTACTGGGTGCCGCGGGGGTGGTCGGCCCAGGGGCCGATCAAGACCCAGTCGCGGATCGACACGCCCCGCGCGCGCAACCGGCTGACCGCCGGCCGGGTGGTGGTGGCGGGGGTGGCCTGGGCGCAGCAGCGGGGCATCCGGCGTGTGGAGGTACGCGTCGACGACGGTCCGTGGCAGGAGGCCGAGCTGGCCCCGACGGTCTCGGTGGACACCTGGGTGCAGTGGTCGTGGAGCTGGGACGCCACGCCGGGCGAGCACCGCCTCCAGGTCCGGGCCACCGACGCCACGGGCGAACCACAGACCGAGCGCGAGCAGGACGTGGCACCCGACGGCGCCACCGGCTGGCACACGGTCAGAGTGCGCGTCACCTAGCCCCCATTCTCTCCCCGGTTGATCATGAGGTCTGCGGCAGATCCGGAGATCGAAGACGCCGCAGACCTCATGATCAACGGGATGGGGCAGGTGGGGGCGCGGTTCCGTGGGGTTGGGGTGCGCTCAGGCGACGTTGCGCTGGGCCGGCACGGTCGACTTGTGCGGGCGGCCCAGGCGGGCTTCCAGCCGGGCGACGTCGACCCGCGTCTGCCGCCGGTCGGCCAGGTCCTCCCAGCCGATGGCCAGCAGCCGCAGCCGCTCGGACTCGCTGAAGCCGCCCCAGACGCCGTACGGCTCGCGGACCGACAGCGCATGGGCGGCGCACTCGGCCCGCACCGGGCAGGCGCGGCAGACGGTCTTGGCGGCGGACTCGCGGCGCAACCGGGACGAGCCCCGCTCGCCGTCGGGGTGGAAGAACTGGGCGCTGTCGCGGCCCCGGCAGGCGCCGAGTCGCTGCCAGTCCCAGAGATCGACGATGGGTCCGGGCAGTCTACGTACGTTCGACATCAGCACCCCTCCTCCCGCGCGGCACCGCGAGATACTTGTGGCCGGCTTACGGGCGGCGGGCCGCACAGGCGCACCGTTCCCGGCCTGGGTCTCCCGGTACCCGGGCTTTCCTGCGCTCACACGTCTTTGATCGAAAACGTCGGACAACTTGCGGCATATGCCCCATCTGTCGGAAAAGTTCGGAGGATTGCCGGGAACCTCCTCCCCAGCCGACCCCGTCATGGTCTGCTCGTTGGCGGAGAGGAGAGCACAGTGCGTAACGTTCTCGTGTGCGTCCGGACACCGCTCGCGGCGCAGCACCTGACCTCCGCGGCCGCCCGGTTGGGACTGTCCGCGGTCGTCCGTACCGCGGTCTCCGATCCCGAGGTGATGCTGCGTCTCGCCGAGCGCCAGCCCGACGTCATCCTGGCCGACACCGCCCTCACCCGGCCGGACAGCGCCGGTTTTGTCCGCCGGGTGCTGGCTCGCGCGCCACAGGCCGCGGTGCTGCTGTTCGGCGCGGAGGAGTCCGAGGCGGCCGCTGCCACCATCAGCGCCGGCGCCCGGGGTTTGATCCAGGGCGCCGACCATGACCTGACCAGCGCGGTCGCCAAGGCGCTGCTGCTGCTCTCCGCCCCCGGCCGGGCGGCCCGGCACCGGGTCACCGACCCGGCCCGGAACACCGCGGCGGTAGGCGGACCGAACCGCCCCGCGCAGGCCGGCCGGCCCTCCGGAGAACCGGGCGCCGGCTGGACCGCAGGCACCGAGGAGGAGCCGGGCGGCGGACCGGCGATGGTGCCGGTGCAGCGCGGCGACGACGGACCCGAGACGGGCGGTGGCGAGGCCGAGGGAGCGCCACCGGACGGGCAGCGGCCGGCGGCGAACGTCCGGGCCGCCCGGGCGGCCATCGGGCTGACCGAGCGCGAGCTCCAGGTGCTGCTCGGCATGGCGGAGGGCAAGAGCAACGCCGAGATCGGCCGTGAGCTGTTCGTCTCGGAGGACACCGTGAAGACGCACGCCCGCCGGCTGTTCCGCAAGCTCGGCGCCCGCGACCGGGCGCACGCGGTAGCCGCCGGCTTCCGCGCCGGCCTGGTGGCCTGACGACTCCGACCGGCCCGGATACCTCCGGCCGGGCGGGCGGGCGTCGCACAGCGCGGGTGTCGGCGGGACCGCCCGTCTCGCGGGGTGCGCGCCGGCCGGGGTCACGTCCCGGTGCCGGGCTCCTCGTCGTTGCCCTCGGTCAGCGTGTCGTGCACGCCGTCGGCGTAGCCGCGCGCGTATTCCCAGGTGACGTAGTGGTCCGGGTCGGGGTCGTACGCCGGCTCGTGCACGCGGGGCCGACCCGAGCTGAGCAGGTGGCGCAGGTTGCCCCGGAGCAGGTCCCAGTCGAAGTAGTGCGGCTCCCGGCAGTCCTCGCACTCGATCACCAACCCGCGGACCCCGATGGGCGCCAGCAGCGCCTGGTAGATCTCCAGGTCGGCCAGGTCCTCCAGGACGTCCTGCCGCTCGACGTCGGTCAGCGGGTCGAGCGGTGCTTCGTCGCCCGGATCGTGCAGGCCCGCGGCCGGGTCGGCCGGGTCGCCGTTGAACGGGTCGATGGGCTCCTCGTGCACTCCCTCACCGTAGACCCAACGGCGCGGCGACGCCCGCCCCCGCGCGCGGGCCGGCCCGCCCGGCACCCGCGTGCCGGCCCGCCCGCGGCCGCACCCGCGCCGGCCCGTCGTCCCCGGCGCGCCGGGGACGCGGGTCACTCGGCGCGACGCGACGTGGGCTCGCCCCGCACGCTGGGTACGATGGGAGGAGCGCCGCGTGCGGCGCTCCTCCGGTGCCCACCGCGCCACCTCGCTGAAGCCGAACCGAACAGCTCAGGGGAGCAATCGTGGAAAATTCGCCCAGCAGCGCTCGTCCGACCGGCGCCGACCACGGCGAGCTGGGCGGCCACCTGCCGGAGCTGCCGGCCGGTTCGGCCCGGGTGGTGCCGCTCGGTCTCACCTTCGACGACGTGCTGCTCCAGCCCGGCGAGTCGGATGTGGTGCCCAGCCGGGTGAACACCGTCACCCGGATGACCCGCAACGTCACCCTCTCCGTGCCGCTGCTGTCGAGCGCGATGGACACGGTGACCGAGGCGCGGATGGCGATCGCGATGGCCCGTCAGGGCGGCATCGGCGTGCTGCACCGCAACCTCTCGGTCGAGGACCAGGCGCTCCAGGTCGACCTCGTCAAGCGCTCCGAGTCCGGCATGATCACCAACCCGGTGACCGCCAGCCCGGACGACACGCTGCGTGACGTCGACGCGCTCTGTGGCCGCTACCGGATCTCCGGCGTCCCGGTGGTCGACGGCGACGGCGAGCTGGTCGGCATCGTGACCAACCGCGACATGCGGTTCGTCTCCGACCCGGCCACCCCGGTCCGCGAGATCATGACCCGCGCCCCGCTGGTCACCGCGCCGGTCGGCGTGAGCAAGGACGAGGCGCTGGCGCTGCTGCGCCAGCACAAGGTGGAGAAGCTGCCGATCGTGGACGGCTCGGGCCGGCTGCGCGGGCTGATCACCGTCAAGGACTTCACCAAGAGCGAGCAGTACCCGGACGCCACCAAGGACGACGCGGGCCGGCTCCGGGTGGCCGCTGCGATCGGCGTCGGCGAGGACTCGTACAAGCGGGCCCGGGCGCTGGTCGACGCGGGCGTGGACGTGCTGATCGTGGACACCGCGCACGGGCACCAGCGGGCCGTGCTCGACATGGTCCGCCGGCTCAAGAAGGACGTGAGCGTCGACGTCGTCGGCGGCAACATCGCCACGTACGCCGGGGCCCGGGCGCTGGTCGAGGCGGGCGCCGACGGGATCAAGGTCGGCGTCGGCCCGGGCGCGATCTGCACCACCCGGATCGTGGCCGGAGTCGGCGTACCGCAGATCACCGCGATCATGGAGGCGGCCCGGGCCGCCCGGCCGGCCGGCGTGCCGGTGATCGGCGACGGCGGCATCCAGTACTCGGGCGACATCGCCAAAGCGCTGGTCGCCGGCGCCGACACGGTGATGCTCGGCAGCCTGCTGGCCGGCTGCGAGGAGAGCCCCGGCGAGCTGATCTTCGTCAACGGCAAGCAGTTCAAGGCGTACCGCGGGATGGGCTCGCTCGGCGCGATGCAGTCCCGTGGGCAGGCCAAGTCGTACTCCAAGGACCGTTACTTCCAGCAGGACGTGACCAGCGACGAGAAGCTGGTCCCGGAGGGTGTGGAGGGCCAGGTGCCCTACCGGGGGCCGCTGTCCCGGGTGGCGCACCAGCTGGTCGGCGGGCTGCGACTGGCCATGGGATACGCCGGTGCGGAGAACATCCCCGACCTGCACGAGCGTGGGCAGCTGATCCGGATCACCGCGGCCGGGCTCAAGGAGAGCCACCCGCACGACATCCAGATGACCGTCGAGGCGCCCAACTACCACACCCGCTGACTCCCCCCACCACCCCCGAAGACACCTGGAGTGACCCATGCGTGACGTGGTCGAGATCGGGTTGGGCAAGACCGCGCAGCGCGGTTACCACCTGGACGACATCGCGATCGTGCCGAGCCGCCGGACCCGGGACGTCGACGACGTCTCGACCGCCTGGCAGCTCGACGCCTACCAGTTCGGCATCCCGTGCGTCGGGCATCCCTCCGACGCGACCATGAGCCCCGCCTCCGCCGTCCGGCTCGGCGAGCACGGCGGTCTGGGCGTGCTCAACGTCGAGGGGCTCTGGACCCGCTACGAGAACCCGACCAAGATCCTGGAGGAGCTGGCCGGCCTGGACGAGGGCGCCCGCGCCACCAAGCGCCTCCAGGAGGTGTACGCCGAGCCGATCCGTCCCGACCTGATCGCGGAGCGGGTCCGCGAGCTGCGAACCGGCGGCGGCACGGTGGCGGTGCGCGTCTCCCCGCAGCACACCCTGGCGCTCGCCCCGGTGATCCTGGACGCCGGCGTGGACATCCTGGTCATCCAGGGCACGATCGTCTCCGCCGAGCACGTCTCGACCACCGACGAGCCGCTGAACCTCAAGGAGTTCATCGCCGACCTCGACCTGCCGGTCATCGTCGGCGGGTGCACCGACTACAAGACCGCGCTGCACCTGATGCGCACCGGCGCGGCCGGCGTCATCGTCGGCATCGGCGGCGACGAGTGGTCGACCACCGAGTCGGTGCTCGGCATCCGGGTGCCGATGGCGACCGCGATCGCCGACGCGGCGGCGGCCCGCCGGGACTACCTGGACGAGACCGGCGGCCGGTACGTGCACCTGATCGCCGACGGCGACCTGCAGACCTCCGGCGACATCGCCAAGGCGCTCGGCTGCGGGGCGGACGCGGTGATGCTCGGCGAGCCGCTGTCGCTCTGCGCGGAGGCCCCGGCCGGTGGCGCCTGGTGGCACTCGGCGGCAAGCCACCCGTCGCTGCCCCGTGGCGCCTTCGAGGTCGCCAGCGAGCCGCTCGGCTCGATGGAGCAGCTCCTCTTCGGCCCGGCCGACGAGCCGGACGGCCAGCTCAACCTCTTCGGCGGGCTGCGCCGGGCGATGGCCAAGTGCGGCTACCGCGACCTCAAGGAGTTCCAGAAGGTCGGCCTGGTCCTGGACCGCTGACCTGCGCCAACCTGCTCCGATCGCACCGGCCGCGCCGCTAGGCTCGGCCGGTGCGACGTATCTCCCCACTGTTGAGGCCGGCGCTGGGCGTCGCCCTGGCGATCGCGCTCGCGCTCGGCGGCTGTACCCGGTCCGATGAGGAGGATGGCTTCCGCCCGGGCAGCACCGACCTCGGCGACCCGTACGTCCCCGGGCGTGGCAACGGCGGGTACGACGTCGGGCACTACGACCTCGACGTGCGGTACGACCCGGCTACCGACCGGTTGACCGGGCGCGCGGTGCTCACCGCGACGACCACCACCGGGTTGTCCCGGTTCAACCTGGACCTCGCCGGGCTGGAGGTCGACCGGGTGGTGGTCGACGGGGCCTCCGCCACGCACCGGCGGACCGGCGACGAACTGGTGGTCACCCCGGCGCGCGGGCTGGCCCGGGGCGCCCGGTTCACGATCGAGGTGGCGTACGCCGGTGTGCCGGCCCCGGTCGTCGGGGGCGCGTTGGGCAGCGGCGGCTTCCTGCACACCGACGACGGCGCGATCGCGCTCGGCCAGCCCGACTCGGCGGCCACCTGGTTCCCGGTCAACGACCACCCGTCGGACAAGGCGACCTACGACCTCGCGGTGACCGTCCCCGAGGGGCTCGCCGCGTTGAGCAACGGCGCGCCGGGGCCGAAGCGCAGCGCCGACGGCTGGACCACCTGGCGGTGGTCCGAGCGGGCCCCGATGGCCAGCTACCTGACCACCCTGGTGATCGGCGACTACCAGGTGACCACCGGTACGCACGCCGGCCGACCGATGGTGACCGCGGTGCCGGCGAGCGAGCCGGCGACCGGTGCCGCCGCCGCCTCGCTGGCCCGCACCGGGGCGATCGTGGACTTCCTGGCCAGCCGCTTCGGGCCGTACCCGTTCGAGTCGTACGGCGGGATCGTGGTCGCCGACCCGCGGATCGGGTACGCGCTGGAGACGCAGTCCCGGCCGGTGTACGGGCCGGCCTTCTTCTCCGCCGGCCGGCCCAACCCGTCGGTGGTGGCACACGAACTGGCCCACCAGTGGTTCGGTGACAGCGTCTCGCTGACCCGGTGGCGCGACATCTGGCTCAACGAGGGCTTCGCCACGTACGCCGAATGGCTCTGGGCGGAGCACGACGGCGGCCGCACCGCCCAGCGTGCCTTCGAGGCTCAGTACGCGACCACCGACTGGTCGGCGCCCGCCGTGGATCCGGGTCGGGAGGCGATGTTCGGCAACGCCGTCTACCGGCGGGGCGCGCTCGCCGTGCACGCGCTGCGCCGGACCGTCGGCGACGACACCTTCTTCCGCATCCTGCGCGAGTGGACGGTCGGGCGGCGGGACGGCAACGCCACGACCGACGACCTGATCACCCACGCCGAACGGGTCGCCGGCCGGCAGCTGCGGTCGCTGTTCGACGCCTGGCTGGTGGGCGGCAGTGCACCCGCCCTGCCGTGACGGGCCCGTGATGGTCGCTCGGTAGGCTGCCGCGGACGACTCGGGCGACCCGTCGGTCGCGCCCGGTGGGCTGGGCCAGGTAGGCCCGGTGCGTCGAACGGACGGACGGGCGCGGATCCCGTCGGCACAGGGGAGGGCGAAGCGATGACGCTGCCACGGCGGGCGTTGCGGACGGGTGCCGGTCTGCTGCTGACCGGGGCGCTGCTGGTCGGCTGCGACTCGACGGGGGCCGAGTCGGGCTCCTCGGCTGCGGCCCCGTCGCCGATCGCCCCCCGGGAGTTCAAGCCGGGCGCGGCGGGTGCTGGCGACGCCTACTTCCCGAGCTATGGCAACGGGGGTTACGACGTCGGCCGGTACACCGTGAAGGTCCGGTACGACCCGAAGACCGACAAGCTCACCGGCACCGCCAGCGTCCAGGCGGCCGCGACCAACGATTTGTCGTCGTTCAACCTGGACCTGGCCGGGCTGACCGTCCGATCGGTGAAGGTGGACGGCGCCCCGGCGAAGCACACCCGCAAGGCCGACGAGCTGGTGGTAACCCCGCCGCATGGCCTGATCGCGGGCAACGGCTTCGTCGCCGAGATCGCGTACGAGGGCCGGCCCGAGCCGCTGGAGAACGAGGTGCTCGGAGTGGGTGGCTTCCTCCACACCGACGACGGCGCGATCGCGCTCGGCCAACCGGAGTCGGCGAGCACCTGGTTCCCGGTCAACGACCACCCGTCGGACAAGGCGACGTACGACCTCGAGGTCACCGTCCCGGACGGGGTGACGGCCGTCAGCAACGGGGTGCCGGCGGGGAAGTCCGCCAGCGGCGGCTGGACCACCTGGAAGTGGTCCGAGCGCCAGCCGATGGCCAGCTACCTGAGCTTCGTTGTGATCGGCAAGCTCCGGGTGACCACCGGCGAGCACAAGGGACGGCCCGTGTTCAGCGCGGTCGACGTCGACCTGCCCAAGGGGGCGGCGGACGAGGCGATCGCCGACACCGTCGAGGTGGCCGACTACCTGGAGAGCGTCTTCGGGCCGTACCCGTTCGACGCGTACGGCGGCGTGGTGGTCTCCGACAACCGGATCGGCTACGCGCTGGAGACGCAGTCCCGCCCGGTCTACTCCGCCGGGTTCTTCCGCCAGGGGGCGAACACCGAGGTGGTCGCGCACGAGCTGGCGCACCAGTGGTTCGGCGACAGCGTCGCGCTGACGAAGTGGCAGGACATCTGGCTCAACGAGGGGCTGGCCACGTACGCCGAGTGGCTCTGGGCCGAGCACAGCGCGGGCCGGAAGGCCGAATCCGCCTTCGCCACCCGGTACTCCGGCTCGCCGGCCTCGCTCTGGCGGACCCCCCCCGGCAAGCCGGGGGTGGAGAACCTGTTCAGCCAGTCGGTCTACCAGCGCGGCGGGATGACCGTGCACGCGCTGCGGGTGGCCGTCGGGGACAAGGCGTTCTTCGAGATCCTGAAGACCTGGGCGGCGGAGAAGCGCAACGCCAACGGCACCACCGCCGAGTTCATCGCGCTCGCCGAGCGCGTGTCCGGCAAGAAGCTCGACGCCCTCTTCGACGCCTGGCTCTACGGCACCACCCGCCCCACCGAGCCGAAACCCCTCTAACCGCGCCCGCCCGCCCGGCCCCGACCCCCGGGCCCAGCCCGGTTGATCATGAGGTTTGCGGCGACGTCGATCTCCGATCCCGCCGCAGACCTCATGATCATCGGGGAAGGCCGGGGATGGGGTCAGGTCTTGACGCGGAGGGTGGGGTGGGCGGCCAGGTAGGCGTCGGCGCGGCCGGCGCGTAGCTCGGTGAGGAAGCGGCGGCCGACCGAGGTGAGCTGCTCGCCGCGGTATCCACCGCCGGAGCCGACCGACGAGCCGGGCAGGCCGACCAGGACGAACCGGTCCGCCGGCAGCCCACCCAGGGCGTACGCGAAGTCGATCAACCGCCGCCCGCCGCCGGCGAAGATCAGCGTGTCACCGAGCGCGTCGGCGACCTGCTGCACCCGGTCCGGGTCGCGGGCCAGTCCCTGGTCCAGGATCTTCCGGACCAGCGCCCGGATCAGCTGCTGCTGGTGGCGCTGCCGGCTGTAGTCACCGCCGGAGACGTAGCGCTGCCGGGCGTAGTCCAGCGCCTGCCACCCGGTCAGGTGCCGGTTGCCCTTCTCGTAGACCATCTGTGGGCCGATGTAGCCGCCCCGCCCGCTCTCCCGGTGCCGGCCGTCGGGCTGCCGGTGCTGCGACGCGACCCGCTGGTCGACGTAGATGTCCACCCCGCCGAGGCTGTCCACGAGCCGGTCGAAGCCGGCGAACGTGACCACCGCGCCGGCGTCGATGCGCAGCCCGGTGTAGCCACTCACGGTGCTGCGCAGCAGCTCGTACCCCTGGGCCGTGTTCGGCTGCTTCGGCCGGCTCGGCACCCGGCTGCCGTAGCTCATCGCGTGGGTCAGCTTGGTCTTCCCGCCCCGGTAGCCCGCCTTGGGGAAGGCCGGGATGTCGACCACCAGGTCGCGGGGCAGCGAGAAGAGGTACGCGCGGCCGAGCCCCCGCGGCACGTGCAGGACCAGCACGGCGTCGGCGTGCGGCTCCCAGCCAGGGACGCTCACCCGGGTGTCCACCCCGACCAGCAGCAGGTTGAGCGGACCGGTGATGTCGGCGCCCGGTGGTGGCGTCGGGCTCGGTGCGGCGCTCGGTGTGAGCGTGGGCGCCGGCGTCGGGCTCGCGCCGGTCGTCGGCGCGGCCGTCGGCGTCGGGCTCCGGTCGCCGACCAGCCGGACGGCCACGATGCCGCCCGCGGCGACCAGCACGACCGCGGCGAGGAGAAGCCCCAGCAACCAGCGCCGGCGAGCCGTGCCTGTCCCGAGGTTCATTGTGCGACCACCTTCCACCCGTACTGGGACGACGCTTCGGCGACTGTGTCCGGTTGCCACCGCGGGCGCCGGGTGATCGGCCGGTGTGCATGATCGCGCGACGACCGCCTCTGGCGCGACAGCTACCGACCGGTAATGATGCGGTGATGCGGTACGACGTGCTCGTCATCGGGTCCGGGTTCGGGGGCAGCGTCACCGCGCTGCGGCTGGCGGAGAAGGGCTACTCGGTCGGCGTCCTGGAGGCCGGGCGGCGCTTCGCCGACGACGAGTTCCCGGAGACCTCGTGGCGGGTCCGGCGCTTCCTCTGGGCGCCCCGGCTCGGCTGCTACGGCATCCAGCGCATCACGCTGCTGCGGGCGGCCGACCGCCGGGCCGGCGGCGGGGTGCTGGTGCTCTCCGGCACCGGGGTGGGCGGCGGCTCGCTGGTGTACGCGAACACGCTCTACGAGCCGCTGCCCGCGTTCTACACCGACCCGCAGTGGCGGGACATCACCGACTGGCGCGACGAACTGGCCCGCCACTACGACCAGGCGAAGCGGATGCTCGGCGTCACCACGTACCCGCGGGACACCGGCGCGGACCGGGCGATGCGGGGGGTGGCCGGGCGGATGGGGGTCGCGCACACCTTCCACCCCACCCCGGTCGGGGTGCACATCGGCCGGCCCGGCGAGCGGGTCGCCGACCCGTACTTCGGCGGCGCCGGCCCGGAGCGCACCGGCTGCACGCACTGCGGCTCCTGCATGACCGGCTGCCGGCACGGTGCCAAGAACACGCTGGTCAAGAACTACCTCTGGCTCGCCGAGCGGCTCGGCGCGCGGGTGCACCCGCTGACCACGGTGACCGCCGTACGCCCCGCCGCGGACGGCGGGTACGCGGTGCACACCGAGCGGACCGGCGCCTGGCTGCGCCGGCGGCGCCAGGTGTTCCACGCCGACCAGGTGGTCTTCGCCGCCGGGGCGCTCGGCACCCAGCGGCTGCTGCACGAGATGCGGGCGACCGGCGCGCTGCCCGCGCTGTCGCCCCGGCTGGGCGAGCTGACCCGGACCAATTCCGAGGCGATCCTCGGCGCCTCGGTGCCCCGACAGCGGGCCCGCGCCGAGCGGCTCGACCTCACCGAGGGGGTGGCCATCACCAGCTCGTTCCACCCCGACCCGCAGACCCACATCGAGCCCGTCCGGTACGGGCGGGGCTCCAACGCCATGGGGCTGCTCCAGTCGCTGCTGGTCGACGGCGGGCCGCACCGGCTCCGCCGGTGGGTGGCCACACTGTTGCGGCAGCCGCGGCTGGCGGCGCAGATGCTCTCCGTCCGCGGCTGGTCGGAGCGGACCGTCATCGCCCTGGTCATGCAGTCGGTGGACAACTCGCTGACCACCCGGCTCGGACGGGGCCCGCTCGGGCGCCGGTTGGTGTCCGGCCCGGGCCACGGCGTGCCCAACCCCACCTGGATCCCCGCCGGCAACCAGGCCGCCCGGCTGCTGGCCGAGGAGATCGACGGCGTGCCGGGCGGCGCGCTGACCGAGCCGTTCAACATCCCGATGACCGCGCACATCCTCGGCGGAGCGGTGATCGGGGCCGGACCCGAGGACGGCGTGATCGACCCGTACCACCGGGTCTTCGGGCACCCCGGGCTGCATGTGGTGGACGGGGCGGCGGTCTCGGCGAACCTCGGGGTGAACCCGTCGCTGACCATCACCGCCCAGGCCGAGCGAGCCATGTCCCTCTGGCCCAACAAGGGCGAGACCGACCCACGCCCGCCCCTCGGCACCCCCTACCGCCGCCTGTCCCCGGTCCCGCCCAAAACCCCCGCCGTCCCCGCCCACGCCCCCGCAGCGTTGCGCCCGTGATCCGGTCACCCCGGCGATCTTGCACTTCCGGCAGTCGTTCTGCGGCACAGGTCCCGTTCTGTCGGGGCGGAAAGTGCAAGATCGCGGAAAGTGGGCGTGGTGCGGCGGGGCGGGTCAGGCCCGGCGGTGACTGTCGGTAGGCTTTCTGCACATGAGCACGCCTCGCCCCGTCCTCGTGGTGGACTTCGGAGCCCAGTACGCCCAGCTCATCGCGCGCCGGGTGCGCGAGGCGAACGTCTACTCGGAGATCGTGCCGCACAGCATGCCGGTCGCCGAGATGCTGGCGAAGGATCCGGCCGCGATCATCCTCTCCGGCGGCCCGTCGAGCGTCTACGCACCGGGTGCCCCGCAGATCGACGCCGGCATGTTCACCGCCGGGGTGCCGGTCTTCGGCATCTGCTACGGCTTCCAGGCGATGGCCCAGGCGCTCGGCGGCACGGTGGCCCGCACCGGCAACCGTGAGTACGGCGGCACCCCGCTGCACGCCCGGCCGGAAGCGGGCGTGCTGCTCCGCGACCTCCCGGACGACCTGCCGGTCTGGATGAGCCACGGCGACTGTGTCACCGAGGCCCCGGCCGGCTTCACGGTCACCGCCGAGTCGGCGGGCGCGCCGGTGGCGGCGTTCGAGGACGTGACCGGCCGGCGGGCCGGGGTGCAGTTCCACCCGGAGGTCGGGCACACCGCGCACGGCCAGGAGATGCTCACGCGGTTCCTCTACGACATCGCCGGCATCGAGCCCACCTGGACGCCGGAGAACATCATCGACGAGCAGGTGGCCCGGATCCGCGAGCAGGTGGGTGACAAGGAGGTCATCTGCGGCCTCAGCGGCGGGGTGGACTCCGCGGTCGCCGCCGCGCTCGTGCACAAGGCCGTCGGCGACCAGCTCACCTGCGTCTTCGTCGACCACGGGCTGCTCCGGGCCGGCGAGGCCGAGCAGGTGGAGAAGGACTACGTCGCCGCCACCGGCATCAAGCTCAAGGTGGTCGACGCTCGGGAGCGGTTCCTCGGTGCCCTGGCCGGGGTGACCGACCCGGAACAGAAGCGCAAGATCATCGGCCGGGAGTTCATCCGGGTCTTCGAGGCCGCCGCCCGGGAGGTCGCCGCGCACGGCGACGTCGAGTTCCTGGTGCAGGGCACCCTCTACCCGGACGTGGTGGAGTCCGGCGGCGGCACCGGCACGGCCAACATCAAGAGCCACCACAACGTGGGCGGCCTGCCGGAGGACCTGAAGTTCGCCCTGGTGGAGCCGCTGCGCACGCTCTTCAAGGACGAGGTCCGCACGCTCGGCCTGCAGCTGGGCCTGCCCGAGGCGATGGTCTGGCGGCACCCGTTCCCGGGCCCCGGGCTGGCCATCCGCATCATCGGCGCGGTCGACGAGGAGCGGCTGGCCGTGCTCCGCAGGGCCGACCTGATCGCCCGGCAGGAGCTCAGCGCCGCCGGCCTCGACCGGGGCGTCTGGCAGTTCCCGGTGGTGCTCCTGGCCGACGTCCGCAGCGTCGGCGTGCAGGGCGACGGGCGCAGCTACGGGCATCCCGTGGTGCTGCGCCCGGTCTCCAGCGAGGACGCGATGACCGCCGACTGGTCCCGGCTGCCCTACGACGTGGTCGCGAAGATCTCCACGCGGATCACCAACGAGGTGGCCGAGGTCAACCGGGTGGTGCTGGACGTGACCAGCAAGCCGCCGGGCACCATCGAGTGGGAGTGACCGTGGCTCAGGCCGCGGTCGGCGGCGTCGGCCCGCTCGGCGGCACCGGGCCGGCCGCGCCCGGCGTGGTCGGCGGGTAGGTCGCCGTCGGGGCGTACGTCGGCTGCGCCTGTTGCGACGAGGGCCGGGAGGCGGGCGGCGGGCCGTGTGGCGCGGCGCCCGGCGGGTGCGGCCAGGCGGGCGCGCCGGCCGGCTCCTCGGGCATCAGGAACCACATGATCGGGTACGCGATCAGCGCGAGCCCGCCGGTGAGCAGCCCGGTGACCGCGAAGATCACCCGGACCAGGGTGGGGTCGACGCCGAAGTAGCGACCGACACCGCTCGCGACGCCGGCCACCATGCGGTCGGTGGTCGGTCGGCGGAGCTGCTTGTACGGGGCGTGGGGAGGAGTGGTGGCTGTCATGTCTCCACCCTCCGCGCGGGGCGGTGGAGTGGCCTCGGTGACCGCCCGGATCCCTACCCTGATCGCCCCCTGAGCGGGGAGGCTTGAGTCAGGAATCTGACTCTTCTCGATACCGGTAACCCGCCCCGGGGAGAATTTGGTTCCGTGACCACCACGCTGACGCCGCTGCGCAGGATCGCGGCATACGCAGTCTGTGCCGACTCGCACGGCCGGGTCCTGCTGGTGCGCGCGTCGACGCGCTCCGGCACTCCCGGCACCTGGTCGCTGCCCGGCGGCGCGGTCGACCACGGCGAGGATCCGAACCACACCGTCGTCCGGGAGACCGCGGCCGAGACCGGCCTCTCGGTGGCCGTCACCGGCCTGCACGACGTGCTGGCCGACATGCGGGCGCTGCCCGAGCGGGGCATCACGATCCACACCGACCGCCTCGTCTACCGGGTCTCGGTGCGGGGCGGGACGCTCACCGACCGGGTCGGCCGGCCGACCGACCTGGCCCGGTGGTTCACCCGCGAGGAGGCGGCCGCGCTGCCGCTGCGGTCCTTCACCGCCCGCGCCCTCGACCTGCCGGCCTCGTCCGGCGATGTGGTCCCGGACGAGCCGCCCGAGTTCCCCTCGTTCTACGCCGTGCCCGGCCCGGACGGGCTGCACCGGGCGCAGCGCTTCGCCGCGTACGCGGTGTGCACCGACCCGGCCGGCCGGGTGCTGCTGACCCGGGTCGCCGACGGCTACCCGGGCGCCGGCTGCTGGCACCTGCCCGGCGGCGGCACCGACTACGGCGAGCAGCCGGGCGCGGCGCTGATCCGGGAGTTGGTCGAGGAGACCGGGCAGACCGGTCGCCTGGTCGAGCTGCTCGGGGTGGCCAGCCACCGCGACGCCGCCTCGCTCGGCCCCGAGGGCTACCCGATCGACTGGCACGGCGTCCGCGCCTTCTACCGGGTCGTCGTCGACCAGCCCGCCCCGCCCACGGTCGCCGACGTCGGCGGCTCCACCTGCGAGGCCCGCTGGTTCGCGCCGGCCGAGCTGGGCGCCCTCCCGGCCGAACGCCTCACCGAGGTCACCGCCGAGGCCGTCCAAGCCGCCCGCCTGACCCCCTGACCCCGACCCCTCCCCGGCCAGCGGGTCGCCCGCGTTGATCATGAAGTTATTGTCGGGACACGCCGACACGCACGGCGATAACTTCATGATCGACGGGGACGATCCGGACGGGACGCGGGCGGGGGCCACGGGAATGCAGCAACGGCGGCGGGTGGGTGCGTACGGGGTCTGCCGGGACGACGGGCGGCTGCTGCTCGTGCGCGGCTCCGCCAGCGCCCAGTTCCCCGGGATCTGGCAGCTGCCCGGCGGTGGTGTGGAGCACGCCGAACATCCCGCGCACGCGGTGGTCCGTGAGGTCACCGAGGAGACCGGGCTGACCGTCGAGGTGGCGGGGCTGCGCGCCGTGGTCGCCGACGTGATCCCGTTCCCGGCGGCGGACCTGGCCGTGCACACCGATCGGCTCGTCTTCGACCTGACCGTGGTCGGGCGATCGCTGCGGAACGAGCGGGCCGGCACGACCGACGAGGCCCGCTGGTTCACCACGGACGAGGCGGCCGGCGTGCCGCTGATCCCGTTCACCGCCGAGCTGCTCGGCCTGCCGGTCACCCCGCTGCCGGCCAGCGCGGCGGGGCCGGCCGCCTTCCCGCCGCCACCGGCCGACCGCCGGCTTCGCTTCGGGGTGTACGGGCTGGTCACCGACCCGGCCGGCCGGGTGCTGCTCACGATGATCGCGGAGGGGTACCCGGGCGCGGGGCGGTGGCACCTGCCGGGTGGTGGCACGGACCACGGCGAGCAGCCGGTGCCGGCGCTGCTGCGGGAGCTGGTCGAGGAGTCCGGTCAGTTGGGCCGGGTGATCGAGCTGATCGGGGTGGACAACCTGCACAATCCGGCCGCGCTCGGGCCGGAGGGTCGCCCGCTGGACTGGCACGGCGTACGGGTGGTCTACCGGGTGGCCGTCGACGTGCCGACCGAGCCCCGGGTCACCGAGCTGGCCGGCGGCTCGACCGCGCAAGCCGCCTGGTTCACCCCGGATCAGCTCGCCGGGCTGCCGCTGACGGAGATAGCGACCTGGTCAATGGGAGGCCGGGTCGGATAACACCCACCACCCGAGCCGGCATCGACCTACTCCGGTACAGTCGAGGTGGGGAATGATGGAGTAACGGGCGATGAGGCCCGGGATGGGAATATGAGAGCGGTTCGCGCGGTTTAAGGGAGATATAACTACCGCCGGCAGCTATCGCCAAGCCCCGTTCCCCTATGCAATGGTGTACTCCGCACAACGGCTGCTGGGCCTGCGAGGTCCGGCACGAGACAGCCGGACAACCGCCTTCGCGGCGGTCAGCCGATCCGGTGATGGAGGAAACGTGCCGAGAGCCCCTTGGCGCCGGCGTCGTACTACTGACAGTCCGCGCCCCGCAGGGCGACGTTGGGCGGGCCCGCTGCGCCGCAGCAGCACGTTCGCCCGGCAGGTGCTGCTGGTCCGGGTGGGCCGCCGCGACGGTGACCTGCACGGTGGCGCCGAGACGGCGCTCACCGAGCCCCGCTACACCGAGCGGCGCCGCCGCCGCTACGGCTTCGACCGGTTCAACCGGGGCGGGATTGAGGCGGTCATGCCGGTCAGCCCGGCCCTGGCGCCGGTGATCGAGCCCGACGAGGAGGCCTCGGCCCGGTCGATCCCGCTGCTCCCGGGCGAGCGCACCGCCACCCGGCGGATGAAGTTTGCCCTGGTCAACGCGTGCACCCTGAGTAGCCTGCTGCTGGGCATGCTGGCCATCTTCCTGGCCATGCAGGGCGAGGTGCGGGTCGCCGCGCTCTGCCTGATCGCCTGCGTCGCGTTCGACGGCCTGGACGGCGCGCTCGCGCGCAAGCTGGGCGTGGCCAGCCCGTTCGGGGCGCAGATGGACTCGCTGGCCGACATGTGCTCGTTCGGCCTCGCCGCGCCGGTTGTCGTCTACGCTTCGCTCGCCGGCTCGGTGTCGACGGCGGCCGCGGCCGTCGCCTGCGCCCTGGTCGCGGCCTGCGCCGCGATCCGGCTCGCCCGGTTCAACGTCTCGCCGAAGGACGGCCGGTTCTTCTGCGGTGTGCCCACCACCATGGCCGCCGCCGTGCTCGCCGTGACCGTCGCCATCCGCGTGCCGGTCCCCGGCCCGGTGCTGTTGGCCGGGGTGGCGCTGCTGGCCTTCGCGATGGTGTCCAGCTTCCCCTACGCGAAGCTCGCCCGGCTGGTGAAGCTTCCGCCGTGGCTCTGGCTCGCCCCGGTCGTCGGCGCGCTGATCGACATCCGGCTCACGTTCGCCCTGATCGTGGTGGGTTACCTGGTCAGCGGGCCGGTGCTCTGGCTGCGCCAGCGTCGCACCGCCTGACTCCGTACGTGGAAAGGGGCGCCGCGATCCGCGGCGCCCCTTTCGCGTGCTGTCCGGCTCAGCGCCAGCGGGCGATGACGGTCGACCCGCCGACCACCTTGTCGCCCGGGCCGACCAGCGGGTCGGCCGCCTCGGCGGGCAGGTAGACGTCGGTCCGCGAGCCGAACCGGATCAACCCGAAGCGCTCGCCCTTGGCCAGCAGCGCCCCGATCGGTGCCCGCTGTACGATCCGCCGGGCGATGAGCCCCGTCCGCTGCGCCACCACCACCGTGCCCCGCGCGGTGTCCAGCACCGTGTACGCGGCCACGTTGTGCTCGGCGTCCGGCTTCATGGCGTTGACGAAGCCGCCGTCGGCCACGAAGTAGTCGACCACCTTGCCGGCGACCGGTGCGCGGTTGACGTGCACGTCCAGCACCGACAGGAACACCGCGATCCGCAGCCACTCGCCGTCGCCGAAGCGCTCGTCGTGCAGCCGCTGCACCGACAGGACCTGCCCGTCCGCCGCGGCGACCACGGCCGACGGGTCCTCGGGCACGTCCCGCTCCGGGTCGCGGAAGAACGCGGCGACCGGGGCCGCCGCGAGCGCGGGCAGCAGCCAGAGCTTCGACTTCGGCCGGGTCAGCCGGGCCAGCGCGGCCAGGCCGAGGGCGATGCCGGCCGCGGCCACCCCGTTGGAGTCGATGTGCATGCTCCGGGTCAGCGGCACGCTGGACGGCCGGTGGGCCGGCGCCAGCCGGTCCGCCGCGGCCGGGCTCGCCGGGGTGAACCGGAGCCGGTACAGCCGCACCGGCGGCGAGTTGCGCACCACCAGGTCGGTGCCGACCCCGTAGAGGGCCCCCTGCCGCTCCAGCTCGGCCGTCGCCCCGGCGGTCCGGCCGGGGGTGGCCGCCGTCGCCACGCTCAGCACCGCACCCTCGACGAGGTACTTGGCCAGACCATCGATCGCGGTGCGGGTCTCGTCGGCGGTGCCGAGGAGCGGCTCGGCGGCGATCACCACCTCGGCGGCCTCCGCCTCGGCGAGCGAGTCGACCACGCGGACCCGGTCGGCGACCCACCGGCCCTGGGCCGTGACGTGTTCGCGCAGCGCGGTGGCCGACGACCCCTCGGCCGGCACCACGGTGAGCCGGTCGCCGGGCAGCAGCGCGTCGATCGCCGCAGCCAGCACCGCGGACTGCGGCTCCGCTCCGACCAGCAGCGCGGCCTTCGCGTCGTTGAGCCGGGCGAGTTCGGTGACGAGGGTACGGGCGGCTCGCTCGCCGATGCGGACCGGACCGGGCCGGCCGGGGGTGCGCACGGCGGGGGACTGGGTCATGTCGGACGGGCTCCTGACGGGGTAGACACGGAAGCGCGAGGGGGCCGCCGCGACGGCGGCGTGGGCCGGCCGGCGAAGGCCGGTCCTCCACCGGCCAGCATAGGCGTCCATGCGCGGCAGCCGCACCGGTCGCCCCGCCGCCGGCCGAGCCCGGTTCGCCGCCGGCCCGGGTCGGCCGCCGTCGCCCGCCCCGACCCGCGCGGCGGCGGTGCGTCGGGGCGGGCGACGGCGTGCCCGGGGAGCCGGTCCGGTCGGGCCGGATGATCGGCCGGCCGGCGGGGCGCGGTGGTCCGGCCGGCGAGCGGCAAACGGTGCGCGGTTCGCCGCCGAACGGGCCCCCGGTCAGTGCCGGTTCGGGTCCTCGTCGGCCCGCTCGGTGGCGGGCGTGGCGGGCCAGGGGTCGACCCCGCCGCCCGGGCCGCTGCGCGGCCGGTCCTCGACCGCCTCGACCGGGTTGTCGGTGACCGCCTCGGTCGGTCGCTCGTCCACCCCGTCGGTGGCCGCCACCCCGTCGGTGGCCGCGGTCCCGTCGGTGGTCGCGTTCCGGTCGATCTTCTCGGCCCCGCCGGTGCGCACGGTCGCGACGGTGTCCGCGGCCCCGTCGGCGGCCGCAGTCCGGTCGGTGGTCGCAGCCCCGACGTCGGTCGTGGCCTCGCCGGCGGTCGTGGCCTCGCCTGCGGCCGCGGTGTCGCCGGCCGAGGCCGGGCCCTCAGCCTGCCAGGCGGGGTGGATGCCGCCGGAGGTCGGCTGGTCAGCCTGCCAGGCGGGGTGGATCGCACCGGCCGGCGCGTCCGCGGGCTGCGGGGCGACGCCGCCCGGCTGGTGTCCTGATTCGGGACTGCGCGTGCCCGGCTCTGTCCAGCCCGAGCCCCAGGCGGGTAGCGCGGCGTCCCAGGACGGCCGGTCCGCGGCGACCGGCACGCCGGCCCCGGAGATCGGCGCGTTCGGGCCCGCGCCGGCGACCTCCGGGCCGGCGCCGGACGGGGACGCGGCAGCCCCGTCGTCGGTGGTGGGCCGGCCGGACCGGAGCGCGCCGACCAGGCCGAGGACCCCGATCAGGATCAGCGCGCTGGCCAGGAACCAGCCGACGGGTGGCAGCGCCAGCCCGAGCAGTTGGGCCGAGAGCCACCAGGCGGCGAGGGCCAGGAAGACCAGCCCGAAGGCGAACGAGACCAGGTCCGTGCGGTGCGCCTTCACCGGGTCACCTCCAGGTTGCCGGCGTTCACGTGGATGAAGAGGCGGAGCGTTCCGCCCCCGGCCCCGTCCGGGCCTAGGTCGGTGATCTCTCGGGACCGTCCGGCCGGGCCGGCGTAGTGCCGGCCGAAGATCGTCGCGTCGCCGGCGTTGACGTCGGCCACCGTGGTCACGTCGACGTTCGGCGGCACCACGACGGTGCCCTGTCCGAAGTTGATCGACACGGTGACCTCCGTGTTCTTCTTGTCGAAGTCCACCGCCCGCAGGTCGAGCACCGCGTCGCCGAAGCTGTTCTCGTAGCGGAGGGCGAGGTCCTGGTAGCTGGCCGGGGCCCAGGTCACCGCCCCGTCGACGCCCCGGACCCGGTCGTACGACTCGGCCACCGTCCCGACGGCGAGCGCGGCGGCGGTCACCAGGCCGAGCGCGATCAGCCAGCGAGCCCGGCCGAACCAGGTGCCCACCACCAGTCCGAGGCCGATGGTGGCCAGCGCCGCCGCGAAGTACGCCGACGCGCCGACGTCGAACACGTTCAGCAGGTCGAGGACGGCCACCACGCCCAGAGCGAGGAAGATCAGCGAGAAGGTCACCGCCCCGAGCGGGGAGCGTTCCTTCGGCCGCTTGGGTGGTTTGGCGGGCTTCGGCGGCCGCGCCGGCGGGTAGCCGGCGGACTGCGACGCGTACGGGCCGTGCGGGGCGAACGGCGGGCGGTAGCCGGCCGGCGGCAGCGGCGCGGTCGGCGGGTAGCTGGCGCCGGCCGGTGCGCCGCTCGCCACCGCCTCGCCGGGCGCCAGCGGCCAGCTCGAGGTCGTCGCGTGGGTGCTCGGCCGCTCCGCCGTCGCGCCGGCCGGTGACCAGGTGGGCATTTCGGCGGTGGGCTCGGCCGGCTGCCCGGAGACCGGCGCGGGGCCGGGGACCGGAGCCCCGCCGGAGACCGGGGTGCCACCGTACGCCGCGCTCCCCCCGTGCGGAGCGCTGACCGGGTGGCCGCCGACGGGCGGCAGGGCAGACGTCGGGCCTACCCCGGGCGCCGGTGCGCCGGCCGCCGCGGACAGGTCGGCGGTGGGCGGCGCGGCGTAGCGGTCCGGCGCCGGGTAGCTGACCGGGGGCACCGGGCCGGGTGGCGCGGCGGCCGGGGTCGGGCCGGGCGGAGGGGCGGGCTGGTCCGCCCGGCTGTTCCGGTTGAGCAGCAGCGCACCGCCGATCAGGATCGCCGCGCCGAGCAGGACCGCCCGGAAGGCGTCGGTGACGATGTAGCCGAAGCTGACCGCGACCAGGATGCTGAGCACGATCACGGTGACCGGGGACATGCTGGACCGGCCGCGCCCGAGCATCGACTCGACCGGCGACGCGGTGTCGCCCTCGCCGGGGATGATCAGCCAGGCGGTGACGTACACCAGGATGCCGATCCCGCCGAAGAAGCCGAGCACCGCGAGCAGCACCCGCCACAGCACCGGGTCCGTGTTGGTGGCGCGGCCGATGGCCGCGCAGACGCCGGCCAGGTAACGCCCCTCGCGCGGGCGGACCAGCCCGTACCGCGAGGTGAATCCGGCGGCGCCGGGCGGCGGGCCGGCGGTCGCGCCGGGCGGCACGCCGAACGGCGGGGGCGTGCCACCCGCGCCGCCCGGAGCGCCGGCGCCGAAGCCGGCACCGCCCGGACCGCCGAAGCCGACGCCGGCACCGCCCGGACCGCCGACGCCGGCACCGCCCGGAGCGCCGACGCCGGCACCGCCCGGAGCGCCGACGCCGGCACCGCCCGGAGCGCCGACGCCGGCACCGCCCGGAGCGCCGACGCCGGCACCGCCCGGACCGCCGAAGCCGGCACCGCCCGGAGCGCCGAAGCCGGCACCGCTCGCGCCGGTCGGGCCGCTGACGCCCGCGGACCCGCCGCGGGCGGTCGCGTCCGGCCCCGGCCCGTAGGCGGCCGGGCCGGCGCCGAGACCGCCGCCGGTCTCCCAGCCGGTGTGGGCCACCGGCTCGGACGCGGCCGCCAACCCGGCGCGGGTCGGCTCCTCCGCGCCGGCCGGGTGCGGGCCGCTCGGGGCCGGCGGGCCGAACGTGGCGGGACCGGTCCGGTCGGTGGACGCGGCCGGTGGGGGCGGCGATGGTTCACCCGGCTGTCCCGCCTGTGGGCGGGGCGGCGGGGCAGCTTCCTCGGTCATGCCTCGATCCTGCTGCCCGACCCGCCCGACCGGCCTCAGGAACCGACCCTGACCCCACCCTGAGATCCCGGGCGCCGGAATGTCGGGGGCGTCCCCGTGGTCGGCGGGTGGCGCACCGTGTGACGATCGAACCAGGTCCGGCGCCGCGCGCCGGCCGCCGCGACCGCTGCCGCCGGGCACCACCGGCACCGCCACCCTGACCAGGGAGTTTCTGATCACCACCACGAGCCCGCCACCGCGCCTGTACCGCGCCCCCGAACACCGGATGGCCGCCGGGGTGGCCGCCGGCATCGCCGACCATCTCGGCATCTCGGTGCTGCGGGTACGGGTCGCCTTCATGGTCCTGCTCGGGCTGAGCGGGCTCGGTCTCCTGCTCTACGCGGCCTTCTGGGCCGTGGTGCCGCTGCGGCCGGGCGACCCCGGAGTGCCGCCACGGCGGGACGTGGCGCAGTTGCTGCCGTTCGTGGCGATCGGCCTCGGCGTCCTGCTGGTCCAGGTGATGGTCTTCGACTCGGTGGGCGCGGCGGGCACCGCCGGCTGGTTGGTGGCGATCATCGCGGTCGGCGCCGGGGTGATCTGGCACCAGTCGGCTCCGGAGCGGCGCCGCCAGTGGGGTGAGGCACTGCCGGTGCCCTGGCTCGGCGCGGTGGTCGAGGAGAGCGACCGGCGCGCCTTCGTGCTGCGCTTCATCGGCGGTGGGGTGCTGGTCGCGGTCGGCATCATCGGTGTGGCGGCGGTCTACTCCCCGGCCCAGAACTTCGACGCGGTGATCAACGGCGTGATCTTCGCGCTGGTCGGCCTCGCCGGGGTGTTCGTGGTCGCGGCGCCGGTGCTCTGGCGGACGTACAACCAGCTCCGCTCCGAGCGCGAGGGGCGAATCCGCGAGCAGGAGCGGGCCGAGCTGGCCGCCATGGTGCACGACCAGGTGCTGCACACCCTCGCCCTGATCCAGCGCAACGCCGGCGACGTCAAGACGGTCCAGCGGTTGGCCCGGGGCCAGGAGCGGTCGCTGCGCAACTGGCTCTACAAGCCCACCGCCTCGCCCACGGAGCGGTTCGCGGCGGCCTTGGAACAGGCCGCGGCCGAGGTCGAGGACACGTTCGCGATCACCGTCGAGGCGGTGGTGGTCGGCGACCGGGAGACCGACGAGCGGGTCGGCGCGCTGGTCGCCGCGGCCCGGGAGGCGCTGGTGAACGCCGCCCGGCACGCCGGGGTGCAGACCGTCTCGCTCTACGCCGAGGTGGAGCCCGATCAGGTCAGCGTCTTCGTCCGAGACCGGGGTAAGGGCTTCGACCCCGATACGGTGGAGGACCACCGGCACGGCGTCCGCGGTTCGATCATCGGGCGGATGAAGCGGCACGGCGGCCGGGCCGAGATCCGGTCCGGGCCGGGGGAGGGGACCGAGGTCCGGTTGATCCTGCCGATCTCCCGGGACTCGGCCACGGCGGAAAGGGACAGATGACGATGGCCGAGCAGTCGATGGAACCGGTCGAGGAAGCGGGTGTCCGCGCCGAGCGGCTGCGGGTGTTCCTCGTGGACGACCACGCGATGTTCCGGGCCGGCGTACGCGCCGAACTCGGCGCGCACGTCGAGGTGGTGGGCGAGGCGAGCACGGTGGCCGAGGCGGTGAGCCGGATCGCGGCCACCCTGCCGGACGTGGTCCTGCTCGACGTGCACATGCCCGACGGCGGTGGACGGGCGGTGCTGGAGGCCATGCGGCGTACCCACCCGCAGGTCAAGTTCCTCGCCCTGAGCGTCTCGGACGCGGCGGAGGACGTGATCGGGCTGATCCGGGCGGGCGCCCGGGGCTACGTCACCAAGACCATCTCCCCGGACGAGCTGACCGCCGCGATCCGCCGGGTGGCGGACGGCGACGCCGTGTTCAGTCCTCGGCTGGCCGGCTTCGTGCTGGACGCCTTCGCGGCCCGGCCGGACGCGCCGGTCGCCGACCCCGAGCTGGACCAGCTCACCAACCGCGAGCGCGAGGTGCTCCGGCTGCTGGCCCGGGGGTACGCGTACAAGGAGATCGCCAAGGAGCTGTTCATCTCGATCAAGACGGTCGAGACGCATGTGTCCAATGTGCTGCGCAAGCTCCAAATGTCCAACCGCTACGAGCTCTCCCGGTGGGCCGCCGACCGACGGCTGGTGTGATCAATTCCTCTCCCCCGGCAAATAGGGCACATGCGACGGATGCCGCCCCCAGGGGCTGACGGGCGATCAACGCGCGTCCCATAATGCGTCGTCACGTTCTCGCGTGCGGGTGGTGCGACAACCCCGCGGAACGGCGACGCACGCATGCCCGCCACGGGCGGGTCACCCCTGCGGAGAGGCACGAATCTGATGTTCGGACAACGAGGACGCCGCTGGGCGCGGGCCGCCCTGGCGGCCGTCGCGGGCGGCGCGCTGGCGCTGGGCGTCGCCGGCCCGGCCGCCGCGGACGAGCCGGCCACCGGCGTCGCGAAGACGGTCAAGGGCAGCAACGTCACGCTGCTGCTGGACGGCAAGGCGCGGGGCGTCGGCGCGCTGGCCCTGCAGGTCGAGAAGAAGTCGCTCGTCGTCTTCTGCATCGACTTCCACACCCCGGTCGCCCTGGACGGGAAGTACAAGGAGGGAACCTGGGACGAGTCCCAGGTGAAGAACCTCGGCAAGGTGCAGTGGGTGCTGACCCACGGCTACCCGAACGCCGACTCGGCGAAGCTGCTCGCCGCCGCCGGCGTCACCGTGCCGGCCGGCGCGGACGAGAAGAAGCTGCTCTACTTCGGCACCCAGACCGCCGTCTGGCACTTCAGCGACAACATCACTCTGGGTGACTGGGTCAACGGCAAGAACCTGCTCGGCAAGCAGCAGTACGCCGTGGTCAAGGGGATCCACGACTACCTGGTGAAGAACGCGACCGACCAGCCCGAGCCGCGCGCGGAGCTGACGGTCGACCCGACCAACGCCACCGCGACGGTCGGCGACAAGGCCGGCCCGTTCACCGTCACCGGCCCGGCCGGCGAGATCGCCCTCGCGGTCACCGGCGGCACCGCCGTCGACGCCGACGGCAAGCCGGTCACCACGACCACCAACGGCGGGAAGTTCTGGCTGACCGCCACCGACGCCGGCAAGGTCGAGGTGTCCCTGTCCGCCAAGGGTTCAGTCTCCTTCGGCCGGGTGTTCCTCTTCGCCAAGGGCAAGGACAAGCACCAGAAGCTCATCCTTGGTGGCAGCACCGACGAGACGGTGACGGCCAAGGCCGGCGCCAGCTTCACCGCCGTGCCGACGACCCCCACGCCGACGGCCACCCCGACGCCGTCGACCACCGCCACGCCGTCCGCGACGCCGTCGACCCCGGGTGACAGCCCGGCGCCGTCCACCTCGCCGGCGAGCAACGGCGGGGCGCTGCCGCTGACCGGCTCGCCGACCGCGACCGCCATCACGATCGGCGTGCTGCTGCTCGCCGCCGGCGCGGTCACCGTGCTGATGGTGCGCCGCCGCAGGGTCCGCTTCACCGCCTGACCGACCCGGCCCCGGCCCCGGCATCCGCGCTCCGCGGGTGCCGGGGCCGCGCCGTTTCCGCCTCCGGCGTCACTCGGTGCGCAGCACGGTGAACGCCTCGGCCAGCCGGCCCGGTGGCAGCCCCGCGTTGTCGGCCACCGTCGTGAGCCGGTCGCGGATCCAGGTCTCGACGTCGAAGTGCCCGGTCTGCGAGCGGTGCGCCCGCATCGCCGCGACCTTGCGATCGAACCGGTCGGTCATGTCGACGATGTGGTCCGGGCCGGGCCCGCCGGCGTACCAGACCTCCCGGACCACCCAGGGCTCCAGCCCTTCGGCGAGGAGGTCCGGGTGGGCGAACCGGTTGCGCGCGTCGGGGTAGATGGCGCAGGTGGTGGCCTCGCCGATGGCCAGGTGGTCGGGGTGGCTCGGCCCGGTGAGCTGCTCCCAGCGGCGCAGCGGCGAGCTGGTCAGCACGCGGTCGGGGCGGAACCGGCGGATCATCGCGGTGATGTCGCGGCGTAGCCCCAGGGTGGGGGCCAGCGTGCCGTCGGCGTACCCGTCGAGGAACTCGACCTGCCGGACACCGACCGCCGCGGCGGCGGCCCGCTGCTCCGCCTCCCGGAGCCGGGGCATCTCCGCCCGCTCGGTCTCGTCGAAGCCGCCGGCATCACCCCGGGTGGCGATGAGGTACGCGACCTCGATACCCTCATCCACCCAGCCGGCGATCGTGCCCGCACAGCCGAACTCGACATCGTCCGGATGGGCAAAAACGGCCAGTGCGCGGTGGACGTCGGATAGCAGCGGAGCGGAGGCGGGAAAGCTCACAGGACCTGAGCGTACGCGGCGAGCGGGACACCGGCTCGAGCATGTCTTTCCTGCTCAGAGCGGCACGAGACGCGCGGTTCATGATCTTTTCTCAAGTATCGGCAACGTGGCGGCCAACTAACGTCTTGATAACGGCACCTTCACGGAAGCGGCCGGTAGGTGTCACAGTGGCAGCACCTCGCCCCCCGGTGTGAGGCACTCCGCACGACCTGACGACCACGAAACCGCCGCCACCGGCTGCGGCTCGTGGGGCTGACGCATGCGCGGTGCCGAGCCCGATCGGGCGGGGTGGCCCGGCGGATCGGTACATCAGGGGTGTCCCGATTTCTCCAGTGGTGTTCGGCGTCCCGCGTGCGGGTCGCCTTGGCGTCACCCCCAGACGTGCGTGAAACCCACGACGGAACCAGGTTAGAAAGAGGAGGCCCCTCGGAATGAGAGTCTCGAAGCGGGCGAGTAGCGCGGTCGCGCTGGGCGCGGCAGTCGCGCTCATCGCCTCCGGCTGCTCGGGCAGCGACAGTGACGGCGGCGACGCCGGCAACAGCGCGGACGGCGCCATCGTCATCGACGGCACCCAGCCGGAGGTTCCCCTGGTTCCGGCGAACACCACCGAGACCGGTGGTGGCGCGATCATCGACTACCTGTGGACCGGTCTGGTCGAGTACCCGAACAACGGCGGCGCGCCGCAGAACGCCGTCGCGGAGTCGATCGAGACCAAGGACTCCAAGGTCTACACGATCAAGATCAAGAAGGGCCTGAAGTTCCACGACGGCTCCGAGGTCAAGGCCGCGAACTTCACCAAGGCCTGGAACTGGGCGGCCTACTCGCCGAACGGCGCGCAGAACTCCAGCTTCTTCGCCGACATCGCGGGCTTCGACGACGTCCAGTCGCAGGACCCGGACGAGGACGGCCCGCAGAAGGCTCCGGAGCCGAAGGCCAAGGAGATGTCCGGCCTGAAGGTCGTCGACGACTACACCTTCGAGGTCACCCTGGGCGCGCCGACCGCGGTGTTCCCGACCAAGCTCGGCTACAGCGCCTTCGTGCCGCTGCCGGACGTGTTCTTCACCCAGAAGCCGGAAGACTTCGGCAAGAAGCCGATCGGTAACGGCCCGGTGAAGTTCGTGTCGTGGGAAGACGACGTCATGATCAAGCTGACGCGCTTCGACGACTACACCCTGCGCGACAAGATGAAGATCAAGGACGTCGACGTCAAGCTGTACCAGCAGGACACGGCGGCCTACAACGACCTGCTCGCGGGCAACCTCGACTTCCAGCAGCAGGTTCCGCAGTCGGCGCTCGCCGGCGACAAGTGGAAGAGCGACCTGGGTGACAAGGCCATCCAGTCCGTGACCCCGTCCACGGGCATCATCGCCTTCCCGGACTACGACCCGCGCTTCAAGAACCCGAAGCTGCGCAAGGCGGTCTCGCTGTCCGTCAACCGGCAGGAGATCACCGACAAGATCTTCTTCGGCAACCGCGTCCCGGCCGACAGCTGGGCCAACCCGCTGACCCCGGGCGCCAAGGAGAAGAACTGCACCGCCTGCGCCTACAACCCGGACGAGGCCAAGAAGCTCCTGGCCGAGGCCGGTGGCTTCCAGGGTGAGATGGTCTTCTACTACAACGCGGACGCCAGCCACAAGGAGTGGATGGAGGCCGTCGCGCAGAGCGTGAAGAACGTGCTCAACATCAACGCTCGCGCCGAGGGCATCCCGACCTTCGCGGTCTTCCGTGAGCAGATCAACGCCCACAAGATGAAGGGCCCGTACCGCGCCGGTTGGCAGCAGGACTACCCGGACGTGGAGAACTGGGTCAACCCGCTCTACGTGACCGGCGGTTCCTCGAACGACGGCCTGTACAGCAACAAGCAGGTCGACGCGCTGGCCAAGGAGGCCAGCGGCGCGCCGAGCCTGGAGGCTTCGCACGCCAAGTTCGCCGAGGCCGTCGCGCTCATCGACCAGGACGTCCCGTCCATGCCGATCTACTTCCAGGGCCAGCAGTCGGGCCACTCGGACAAGATCAAGAAGGTGGAGCTGACCAACGTCGGCGAGATCGACATCACCTCCGTCGAGCTCTGATCCGTACGGTCTGACCCAGGTCGGGCTCACCTACAAGGTGAGCCCGACCTGGGGCCGTTCCGCGAGGGGTGCAAAATACCCCTCGACACGTCGTCACGCGTGCCGGTCGCCGACACGCTCCCTGTCTGGAGGACCACCCCATGGGCCGTTATCTGTTGAGACGGCTGCTCCAACTCGTCCCGGTCTTCATCGGAACGACATTCCTGATCTACTGGCTGGTCTGGTCGGTGCCCGGTGACCCCTTCGCCGGCAAGTGCGGCGAGCGGCCGTGCCCGCCCGGATTCGTCGCGATGATGACCGAGAAGTTCCAGCTGGACCAGCCCCTCTACGTGCAGTACGCCAGCTACATGAAGAACCTCTTCCAGGGTGACTTCGGTACCACTTTCGGCGGCCGCTCGATCAACGACATCATCGCCACGGCGTACCCGAACACGCTGAAGCTGGCCGTGATGGCCCTGGCGATCGAGGCGCTCATCGGCCTCACCGCCGGTGTCGTGACCGGCCTGCGGCGTAACGGCTTCCTGGACAACCTGGTCCTGGTCTCCACGCTCTTCCTCATCGCGCTGCCGATCTTCGTCATCGGCTTCGTGCTCCAGTGGGTGCTCGGTGTGCAGTGGGGCATCGTCGAGCCCACCGTCTCGAACGAGATGCGGATCTCCGAGTTGATCGTCCCCGGCTTCGTGCTGGGCAGCGCCTCGATGGCGTACATCGCCCGGGTGGCCCGGACGAGCATCGCCGAGAACCGCCGCTCCGACTACGTGCGCACGGCGATCGCCAAGGGCCTGCCGATGCGCCGGGTGGTCGGCGTGCACCTGCTCCGCAACTCGCTGATCCCGGTGGTCACGCTGCTCGGCACCGACCTCGGTGCCCTGATGGGCGGCGCCATCGTCACCGAGGGCATCTTCCAGATCAACGGCATCGGTCGCATCGTGTTCCGGTCGATCGTCACCAAGGAGAGCGCCACCGTGGTCTCCGTCGTGGTGATCCTGGTTCTCGTCTATCTCCTGATGAACCTGCTGGTGGACCTGCTGTACGCCGCCCTCGACCCGAGGATCCGCTATGAGTGAGCGCAGCGAACGAATCATCACCGCGGCGTGCCCGGCCACCCATGCCGGCACCGAGCGTAACGAGGTGGCGGCATGAGTGACCCGAGTACCGCGTCCATCGTCTCGACACCGCCGGCGCACCAGCCGACCGAGATCGGGGGCCCGACCAACGCCGGTCTGCCGGACGGCGCCCGCCGGGAGAAGCCCCGCGGCCTGCTCGGCGACGCGTGGCACGACCTGCGGCGCAAGCCGCTCTTCTGGATCTCCGCGATCTTCATCGTGGTCTTCATCGTGATGGCGGCCTTCCCGTCGCTCTTCACCTCGGCCAGCCCCGACTACGGAGAGCTGGGCCGGAGCCTGGGCAAGCCGTCGGGCGACGCCTGGTTCGGCTACGACATCCAGGGACGCGACGTCTTCGCCCGGACCATCTACGGCGCGAACGCCTCGATCGTGGTGGCGCTGCTCTCGGTGTTCGGCACGCTGCTGATCGGCGGCACGATGGGCATCATCGCCGGCTACCGCGGCGGCTGGGTGGACGCCCTGCTGTCCCGGATCGCCGACGTCTTCTTCGGCCTGCCGTTCGTGCTCGGCGCGATCGTCATCCTGACGACGTTCAACGGATCGGGCACCAGCAACAGCGAGTGGGAGATCAAGTTCCTAGTCATCGCGTCGCTCGTCGTGCTGAGCTGGCCGGTGGTCATGCGGCTGATGCGCTCCTCGGTGCTGGCCACCAAGGAAGCCGACTACATCGTCGCGGCCCGGGCGCTGGGTGCCGGCACCGGCCGGATCATCCTCAAGCATCTGCTGCCGAACTGCCTGGCCCCGATCCTGGTGTACGGCACGATCATGGTGGGTTCGTTCATCGGCGCCGAGGCGACGCTGTCCTTCCTGGGCGTCGGCCTGAAGTCGCCGGTGGTCTCGTGGGGCATCATCATCAACGAGGCGCAGAACCTGATCCGGGTGGCCCCGTACCTGCTCTTCTTCCCCGCCGCGTTCCTCGTCGCCGCCGTGCTGAGCTTCGTCATGCTCGGTGAGGCCGTCCGCGAGGCCCTCGATCCGAAACTCCGCTAGGGGCGATCCAGTTGTCCGACATTCTCGTGTCCGAGCAGTCCGCTGCGGGCGCCTCCGGGCGCCCCACCGGCCGCCTGCTCGAGGTCGACGATCTCCGGGTGGAGTTCCGTACCCGCGACGGCGTCGCCAAGGTCATCAACGGTGTCACGTACCACGTCGACGCGGGGGAGACCCTCGCCGTGCTCGGCGAGTCCGGCTCCGGTAAGAGCGTCACCGCGCAGACCATCATGGGCATCCTCGACACGCCGCCCGGTCACGTGTCCGGCGGTCAGGTGCGCTTCCACGGCAAGGACATGCTCCGGATGTCCTTCGAGGAGCGCCGCCGCATCCGCGGCGAGGGCATCGCGATGATCTTCCAGGACGCGCTCTCCGCCCTGAACCCGGTCTTCACGGTCGGGTTCCAGATCGCCGAGCAGTTCCGGGTCCGGCGCGGCATGAGCCGCTCGGACGCCAAGAAGCGCGCGATCGAGATGCTCGACCAGGTCAAGATCCCGAACGCCAAGGGCCGCTTCAGCAACTACCCGCACCAGTTCTCCGGCGGTATGCGGCAGCGGGCGATGATCGCCATGTCGCTGGCGCTCGACCCCGAGGTGCTGATCGCGGACGAGCCCACCACGGCGCTCGACGTGACAGTGCAGGCCCAGATCATGGACCTGCTCGCCGAGCTCCAGCGCGAGCGGCAGATGGGCATGATCCTGATCACCCACGACCTCGGCGTGGTCGCCGACGTCGCGGACCGGATCGCGGTCATGTACGCCGGCCGGATCGTCGAGGAAGCCGACGTGTACGACCTGTACGCGAAGCCGGCGCACCCGTACACTCTCGGCCTGCTCAACTCGATCCCGCGGCTGGACGAGAAGGGGCAGCAGCTCCGGACGATCAAGGGCCTCCCGCCGAACCTGATGAACATTCCACCGGGCTGCCCGTTCAACCCGCGCTGCCCCATGGCGCAGCCGGTCTGCCGGGAGAAGGTGCCGCCGCTGCTGCAGATCGGCGCGGGCCGGGCCAGCGCCTGCCACTTCGCCGAGGAGCTGGTGAACCGTGACTGAGAACATCCTCGAGGTCCGCGACCTGGTCAAGCACTACCCCGTCACCCGTGGCGTGGTGTTCAAGAAGACCATCGGTCAGGTCAAGGCCGTCGACGGGGTCTCCTTCGAGCTGCGTCAGGGCGAGACACTCGGCGTGGTGGGTGAGTCCGGCTGCGGCAAGTCGACGCTGGCCCGGGTGCTGATGAACCTGGAGAAGCCGACCGGCGGCAAGGTGCACTACAAGGGCCAGGACATCTCCAAGCTGTCCGGTGGCGGTCTGCGCCGGCTGCGCCGGCAGATCCAGCTGGTCATGCAGGACCCGTACACCTCGCTGAACCCGCGGATGACGGTCGGCGACCTGGTCGGTGAGCCGTTCGAGATCCACCCCGAGGTGGCGCCGAAGGGTAGCCGCCGGAAGAAGGTCAAGGAACTGCTCGACCTGGTGGGCCTGAACCCGGAGCACATCAACCGGTACCCGCACCAGTTCTCCGGTGGTCAGCGGCAGCGTATCGGCATCGCCCGGGCGCTCGCCCTGCGTCCGGAGATCATCGTCTGTGATGAGCCGGTGTCGGCCCTGGACGTGTCGATCCAGGCGCAGGTGATGAACCTGCTGGAGCAGCTCCAGAACGAGTTCGGCCTGTCGTACGTCTTCATCGCCCACGACCTGTCGGTGGTCCGGCACCTCTCCGACCGGGTCGCGGTGATGTACCTCGGCAAGATCGTCGAGGTCGGCACCGAGGACGAGATCTACGAGCGGCCGACCCACCCGTACACCCAGGCGCTGCTCTCCGCGGTGCCGGTGCCGGACCCGACCGTCCGGCAGAACAAGGCGATCATCCGCCTGACTGGTGACGTGCCGTCGCCGGTCAGCCCGCCCTCCGGCTGCCGGTTCCGCACCCGCTGCTGGAAGGCGCAGGACATCTGCGCCCAGCAGGTGCCGCTGCTGCAGATCCGGCAGGGCTCGGACCACCCGAGCGCCTGCCACTTCGCCGAGAAGCGGGAGATCGTGGCCACCCACGAGGTCTGATCCACTCCGGAACCGCCTGCCGACGTCACCGCGACGCCGGCAGGCGGTTCTGTCTTCCCACCCCACCTCACCCCATCCCGCCCGCGCCCGCCCGCCGCCCCGCGCCCCCCGCCCCCGCCCGCCCCGCCCCGCGCCCTCAGCCCGTTGATCATGAGGTTGACGGCGGATTCGGAGATCGAAAGTGCCGTCAACCTCATGATCAACCGTTCCGGAGGGCCGGACGGGTGGGGGTGGGGGTCAGAGGGGGCCGCGGCCGGCGCGGAGCAGCAGCAGCGCCAGCTGGGTGCCGTCGGAGCCGAGCGCGCGGCGGAACCGCTCGAGGATCTCCCGCTCGCGGGAGAGCACCAGCCGGGTGCCGCCGGACGCCATGCGGGTCACGCCGACCTGCTGGGACAGGTTCGCCCGCTCCTGCCACAGGTCGATCAGCGCCTGGTCGATCTGGTCGATCCGTTCGCGGATGGCGACGATCTGGGCGGCCGCGACCGGCTCCTGCGTGCCGGCGTCCACCGGCCGCGCCGCTGGCCGGCCGTCCACGGCGCCGGCGGGCGCCGCCCCGTCCGTCTCCCCGGCGAGGGGGGCGGCCGCGTCGCCGGCCGGGGAGAGCGCGTCCGCCGCACCACCGGCCGGCGTGCCGGCGGCCCCGTTCGGAGCGCCGGTGGCCCCGCTCGACGTGCCGGTGGCCCCGTCCGGCGCCGGGTCGCCGGGCGTCGCCTCGGCGGACGATCCCGCCCCGGCCCCGCCGGACGCACCGGACCGCGCCGGACCGCCGTTCTTCACCACGTCTGTCATCATCGCCGTACCCCTCGGACATCGGGCCCGGTGCCCGGATCCCGAGACGAAAAAGCCCCGGGCTCCAGGAGCCCGGGGCTTTTCGCAGGTCTGTTGATCAGGCGCGACCTACGGCTGCCGGACTCCCGGTGCCGTAGTAAAAGTAGTAGCGCTGACCGAACACGCCGTCGAGTATGCCCAGGGCGGGCGCCGGAGCGCAAGGAAATCGGTGTGAACACCGAGCCGCGCGGCACCACGGCGGGCGTGCGCGGTCGGGAAGTGTCCGGCCGGCGGCATAGACTCGCCGTGCGATGCATCCTCTCTTCGACATCCCCGCGTCCCCGCCTGCGCCCGAGCGTGCGCCGGCCCGTCCGCACCGGCCCGGGTCGGCGTCCAGCCGCCTTGACCCGCAGGCCCTGCTCACCGGCTTGAACGGGCCCCAGCGCGACGCGGTGACGCACGCCGGCTCGCCGTTGCTGATCGTGGCCGGCGCGGGCTCCGGCAAGACCCGGGTGCTCACCCACCGGATCGCCTACCTGCTCGCCGCGCGGGACGTGCACCCCGGAGAGATCATCGCGATCACCTTCACCAACAAGGCTGCGGGCGAGATGAAGGAGCGGGTCGCCGCGCTGGTCGGGCCGCGGGCCCGGCTGATGTGGGTGTCGACCTTCCACTCCGCCTGTGTCCGGATCCTGCGGGCCGAGCACGAGCACGCCGGGCTCAAGTCGACCTTCTCCATCTACGACGCCGACGACTCGCGCCGGCTGATGCAGCTGGTCACCCGCGAGCTGGATCTCGACCCGAAGCGCTACCCGGCGCGCGGGCTGGCCGCCCAGGTCTCCAACCTGAAGAACGAGCTGGTCGATCCCGAGCAGTTCGCCGCCCGGGCCAAGGGCCCCAACGAGCGGGCCCTGGCCGAGGCCTACACGCTCTACCAGCGCCGGCTGCGCGAGGCGCACGCGCTGGACTTCGACGATCTGATCATGACCACGGTGCACCTGCTCCAGTCGCACCCGCACGTCGCCGAGACCTACCGCCGGCGGTTCCGGCACGTGCTGGTGGACGAGTACCAGGACACCAATCACGCCCAGTACGTCCTGATCAAGGAGCTGGTCTCCGGCACCGAGGGGCTGGCGCCGGCCGAGCTCTGCGTGGTCGGCGACGCGGACCAGTCGATCTACGCGTTCCGCGGCGCGACCATCCGCAACATCCTGGAGTTCGAGCGCGACTTCACCGACGCCCGGACGATCCTGCTGGAGCAGAACTACCGCTCCACGCAGACGATCCTCAACGCCGCCAACGCGGTGATCGACCGCAACACGTCCCGCAAGCCGAAGCGGCTGTGGAGTGACGCCGGGGCCGGCGAGCAGATCGTCGGCTACGTGGCCGACACCGAGCACGCCGAGGCGGACTGGGTGGCCCGGGAGATCGACCGGCTGGTCGACGAGGGCGACACCCGACCGGGCGACGTCGCGGTCTTCTACCGCACCAACGCCATGTCCCGCGTCTTCGAGGAGGTGTTCATCCGGGTCGGCCTGCCCTACAAGGTGGTCGGCGGGGTGCGCTTCTACGAGCGCAAGGAGGTCCGCGACGCGCTGGCCTACCTGCGCGCGGTGGTCAACGACGACGACACGGTGAGCCTGCGCCGGATCCTGAACACGCCGCGCCGGGGCATCGGCGAGCGGGCCGAGGCGTGCGTGGAGGCGCTCGCCAGCCGAGACCGGATCTCGTTCGGCGCCGCGCTGCGCCGGGCGAAGGACGCGCCGGGCATCTCGACCCGGGCGGCCAACGGCATCGCCGAGTTCGTGGCCCTGCTCGACGGCGCCCGCGAGCTGGCCGAGACCGGCACCCCGGAGGAGGTGCTGGAGGCGCTGCTCACCCGCTCCGGTTACCTGACCGAGCTGGAGGAGAGCCTCGACCCGCAGGATGCCGGCCGGGTCGACAACCTCCAGGAACTGGTCAGCGTCGCCCGGGAGTACACCGAGCGGATCGAGGCGACGGGCGCCGAGGAGGAGCGGGCCACACTGGCCGGTTTTCTGGAGCAGGTCGCCCTGGTCGCCGATGCCGACCAGGTGCCCAGCGACGACCCGGACCACCAGGGCGTGGTCACCCTGATGACGCTGCACACCGCGAAGGGCCTGGAATTCCCGGTGGTGTTCCTGAGCGGCCTGGAGGACGGGGTCTTCCCGCACCTGCGCTCGCTCGGCGACACCCGCGAGCTGGAGGAGGAGCGGCGGCTCGCGTACGTGGGGATCACCCGGGCGCGGCAGCGGCTCTACCTCTCCCGGGCGGTCACCCGCTCGGCGTGGGGGCAGCCCGCCTACAACCCGCCCTCCCGGTTCCTGGAGGAGCTGCCGCCGGAGCTGGTGCGCTGGGAGCGCACCGAGGGGTCGTACACCTCGTGGGCCGGCGGGGGCGGTGGCGTCGGAGGCCGCGCGGACCGCGCGCCCGGCGGGCGTGGTGGCTTCAGCGGGGGTACGCCGAAGGCGGCGCAGCTGGCGAAACGGCTCGGGGTCGACGGCAGCCGGTTGACCACCGCCAGCGAACTGCCGCAGGCGCCGAAGGTGGCGGCCGGCGACCGGGTCAACCACCAGCGCTACGGGCTGGGCCGGGTGCTCGCCGTCGAGGGGCACGGCCCGGGCGCCCGCGCGCAGATCGACTTCGGCGATCAGACCATGTGGCTGGTGCTGCGGCACGCCCCGATCGACAAGCTCTGAACGGCGGGGCCCGGCCCGGCGTTCCGCCGGGCCGGGCCCTCCTCGTGCCGTGGCCGTCAGCAGGCCACGTTGATGCCCCGGGCGCGCAGGAACGGCGCCGGGTCGATCTGGTTCCACATCTGGCCCTTGTGCACCTCGAAGTGCAGGTGCGGGCCGGTGGAGTCGCCGGTGGAGCCCTCGTAGCCGATCACCTGGCCGACGCCGACCTTGTCGCCCACGCTCACGACCAGGCGGCTCTGGTGGGCGTAGTGGGTCAGGTAGCCGTTGCCGTGGTCGATGAAGACCGAGTTGCCGTACCCGTCGCCGGCGTCACCGGCCTTGACGACGGTGCCCGCGGCGGCGGCGTGGATCGGGGTGCCGGCGGGCAGGGCGAAGTCGATACCCGCGTGCAGGGTGCCCCACCGCTGGCCGTAGCAGGAGGTGACCTCGGCGCCCGTCATGGGGATGACCCAGGTCGGCTTGGGCTTGACGGTCTTCTTGGGCTTCGGCTTTGCGGTGGTCGCCGACGCGGACGGGCTGGCCGTCGACGGGCTCGGCGTGGGGCTGGCCGGCGAGGCCGTGGCCGAGGGGGTGACCGGCGTGGCCGTCTCCCGGGCCGAGCGGTCGGCGCGGGCGGCGGCCTCGGCCCGGGCCTGCGCGTCGAGCGAGACCGGTGCCGGGGTCTGGTCACCGCCGGTCGCGGCAACCGCCACGCCGGTGACGGCGAGACCGACGACGGCGACCGCCCCGACCACGAGGAGCCGCGTCCTCCGGCCGGCCCGCATCCGGTGCCGGATCACCCCGGCGTCGTCGCGCCGCTCGTACTGACTGGTGCTGTCTTCTTCCTGCACGGGAGACCTTCACGTGTCGAGGGGATCGGACTGACCGATCCTGGTTCGCGCCACGTACCGGCGGGTAAGGGGGACGGGCCGGCGGCCCGACGCAGTGTCGACGACTGTCCCGTGCTGAGCGGGATCAGCCGGTCTGACCCGGTAAGTGATCATGGCCTGCCGTGACGCCGGTCACATCTCTCGGTGTGGCGCAGGTGACTTCCGCGGTGCCCGAGTAATGAAAAACCGCCCGGATCGGTCGATCCGGGCGGTCAACGGGCGGTACGCAGCGTCAGGACGCGGCTACCTCGTTGTAGATTGCCTCGACTTGCAGCTTGATGTCCACCCCGCGCTCCTGGAGCCACGGCACCGGGTCGACCGGCTCGCCCTTGACATGCACCTCCAGGTGGAGGTGGGAGCCGTAGGAGTGGCCGGTGTTGCCGACCAGGCCGAGCTGGTCGCCCGCCTTGACCTGCTGCCCCTGCTGCACGCTCACGGCGGAGGAGTGGCCGTAGATCGCCTCGCTGCCGTCCGCGTGCTGCACGATCACCGCGTAGCCGTAGCCACCGAACCAGCCGGCCTTGGTGACGGTGCCGGAATGGATCGCGACGTACGGGGTGCCCTCGGGCGCGACCAGGTCGACGCCGGTGTGCAGCTTGCCCCAGCGCATGCCGTAGGGCGAGCTGAAGTCGTAGCCCTGGAGCGGCAGCAGCCAGGGGTCCTGCTCGCTGGCCTGTTCGTCCCGGCCGCTGTCGCGGGAGGCGCGGTCGGCGGCGTCGGCGCGGGCCTGGGCGTCCTGGCTGGTGATCGAGGCCTGGCGGAGCTCGTCGAGGACCGACGGGCTGACGCTCTTGGCGTCCGGCAGCGCGCCCGCGCCGAGCGCGACGACGCCGGCTCCGACGAAGGCGGTGGTGACGACGGCGGCGTAGCGGCTACGCGGTGGGGTGGGTACGCGGCGGCGGCCGCGATATCTATCGGGCTCAGACGACAGGCGCTGGCGCACGCACACCCTCCGTTGTCGGGGATCCGATGCGGCCCGCGGACACCGGGTGAAGCCGCGGTGAACGTCTGCGAGTCGCGTCGTCACCCGTCGGTGGACCTGATGACAACCGTGGACACGTTAGCCAACCACCAGGCGAGTCACAAGCCGGAGCGCCGAATTGGCGTGTCGATCTGTCCGTTTGCGTCCGTGATTGTCATGCCCTGCGCCGTCGGCCGGTGCCCCCGTAACTGTCCGTTCGTCGCGGAGCGTGACCGATACGGCGGAGTCGTCCGGCTTGACGACGGACCTCGGCGCGCCGCCGGCCCGCCGCGTCCGAGAGCCGCCGCGTCGAGGGTCGAGCCGCCGCGTCCGCGAGCCGTCGCGTCGAGAGCCGACCCTCTTGTCCGATAGCCGACGCGCTGCCAGCGAGGGCCGCAGCCGCCGCCCCCGCGGCCGGCCCTCCGTGCCCGGTCCGTCGGCGGCCGAGTTTCCGGCCCGGATTTCCCGACCTCGGCCCGCCGGGTTACCGTTCGTTCAGGTGAAGGCCGCGGAGCCGGTGAAAGGTGTGCGCTGATGAGCTCTCGTATTCGGGTCGTCGTCGCCAAACCAGGCCTGGACGGCCACGACCGGGGCGCGAAGGTGGTCGCGCGCGCCCTCCGGGACGCCGGTATGGAGGTCATCTACACCGGCCTGCACCAGACTCCGGAGCAGATCGTCGAGACCGCCATCCAGGAGGACGCCGACGCGGTCGGCCTGTCCGTGCTCTCCGGCGCGCACATGACGCTCTTCCGGAAGGTGCTCGAACTGCTCACCGAGCGCGACGCTCGGGACATCGTGGTGTTCGGCGGCGGCATCATCCCGGACGCCGACCTTCCCGAGCTGGAGAAGCTGGGCGTCGCCAAGATCTTCACGCCGGGAGCGACCACGCAGTCGATCGTGGAGTGGGTGCGGCAGAACGTCGCGCAACCGGTCAGCTGAGGCCGGCGGTCCAGCGACCGCGCCGGGCCGATGGTCCGGTGGCCGGGCACGGGGGGAGGGGCCGGACGCACCCCTCACACGTCCGGCCCCTCTATGCACGATGCCCCGCCGCCACCCCTCGACCGACAGGGCATCGGCCGTTTCCCGTCTTCGCGCTTACCAGCGCTCCGACATCTGACTCAACGACGCCCCCGCGGAGGGGTTACGCACCTTCGGCAACATCGCTCGGACGGCTGACGTGGCCGGCCCTCACCGGTCCACCGACCCGAGCCGGTGCCCGGCATCCCGGGGGTGTGCCGCCCGGACGCGGTCTGGCTCGCACCGGAGGCGCTGTGCATTACCGCACACCGCGCACCCGCTCGGTTGCCCCCGGTGCCCACCTCGCTAGGCTGCGGCCAATGGCCTGTTTCAACTGATGACAGGCGTCAAACTGTTTTCGAACGCTGGTGGCGGCGCGACGGCGCGCCGCGGAGACGGGACGGGACGCGCAATCGTGGACCTGTACGAGTACCAGGGGCGGGACCTGTTCGAACGGCACGGGCTGCCCGTGCTCGCCGGCGGCGTCGCCACTACCCCGGAGGAGGCCCGCGCGATCGCCGAACGCCTCGGCGGCCGGGTGGTCGTCAAGGCGCAGGTGAAGGTCGGCGGTCGCGGCAAGGCCGGCGGCGTCAAGCTGGCCGAGGGCGCGGAGGAGACGGTGGCCCGCGCCACCGACATCCTCGGCATGGACATCAAGGGTCACACCGTCCACAAGGTCATGATCACCGTGACCGCGGACGTGGCCGAGGAGTACTACTTCTCCTACCTGCTCGACCGGGCGAACCGCACCTTCCTCTGCATCGCCAGCGTGGCCGGCGGTATGGACATCGAGCAGGTCGCCGCGGACACCCCGGACAAGGTCGTCAAGGCGCCGATCGACGCGGTCACGGGTGTGGACGAGGCCAAGGCGCGCGAGATCGTCACCGCCGCCGGCTTCCCCGCCGAGGTCGCCGACCAGGTCGTCGAGGTCGCTGTCGGGCTCTGGAAGGCCTTCGTCGCCGAGGACGCGACCCTGGTCGAGGTGAACCCGCTGGCGACGACCCGCGAGGGTAAGCTGCTGCTGCTCGACGCCAAGGTCAGCCTGGACGAGAACGCCGGCTTCCGGCACCCGGACCACGAGGCGCTGGTCGACCAGGCCGCGGTGGACCCGCTGGAGCAGGCCGCCAAGGAGAAGGACCTCAACTACGTCAAGCTCGACGGCGAGGTCGGCATCATCGGCAACGGCGCGGGTCTGGTCATGTCGACCCTCGACGTGGTCGCGTACGCCGGTGAACGGCACGGCGGCGTCAAGCCGGCCAACTTCCTCGACATCGGCGGCGGCGCCAGCGCCGCGGTGATGGCGAACGGGCTGGAGATCGTCCTGTCCGACCCGTCGGTGAAGAGCGTCTTCGTCAACGTCTTCGGCGGTATCACCGCCTGTGACGCGGTCGCCAACGGCATCGTGCAGGCGCTCGCCCTGCTCGAGCAGCGCGGTGAGAAGGTCACCAAGCCGCTCGTCGTTCGGCTCGACGGCAACAACGCGGAGGCCGGTCGGGCGATCCTCGACGGCGCCAACAACCCGCTGATCGAGCGGGTCGACACCATGGACGGCGCGGCCGAGCGGGCCGCCGAGCTGGCGGCTGCGGGGGTCTGATCATGGCTATCTGGCTGACCAAGGACTCGAAGGTCATCGTTCAGGGGATGACCGGTTCCGAGGGTTCGAAGCACACCCGGCGGATGTTGGCCGCCGGCACCAACGTGGTCGGCGGCGTCAACCCGCGCAAGGCGGGCCAGACGGTCGACTTCGACGGCACCGAGCTGCCGGTCTTCGCCTCCGTGGCCGACGCGATGAAGGAGACCGGGGCGGACGTCACGGTCATCTTCGTGCCGCCGCAGTTCACCAAGGCCGCGGCGATCGAGGCGATCGACGCCGGCATCGAGCTGGCCGTAGTGATCACCGAGGGCGTGCCGGTGCACGACACCGCCGCGTTCTGGGCGTACAACGTGGCCAAGGGCGAGCGCACCCGGATCATCGGGCCGAACTGCCCCGGCATCGCCTCGCCGGGCGCCTCGAACGCCGGCATCATCCCGGCCGACATCACCGGCTCCGGCCGCATCGGCCTGGTCAGCAAGAGCGGCACGCTGACCTACCAGATGATGTACGAGCTGCGCGACATCGGCTTCTCGACCTGCGTCGGCATCGGCGGTGACCCGATCATCGGGACCACCCACATCGACGCGCTCGCCGCGTTCGAGGCCGACCCGGACACCGACGCCATCGTGATGATCGGTGAGATCGGCGGCGACGCCGAGGAGCGGGCCGCCGAGTTCATCAAGGCCAACGTCACCAAGCCGGTGGTCGGCTACATCGCCGGCTTCACCGCCCCGCCCGGCAAGACCATGGGGCACGCCGGCGCGATCATCTCCGGCTCGGCCGGCACCGCCGACGCGAAGAAGGCGGCGCTGGAGGCGGTCGGCGTCAAGGTCGGCAAGACGCCGACCGAGACCGCCCGCCTGATGCGGGAGATCATGTCCGCCGGCTGAGCGATCGCGTCTCGCGCTGAGGGGGTCGACCGGTCGGTCGGCCCCCTCAGCCGTTCCGGAAGAACGGATAGTTGCCCGTCGCGCGGAGGAAGGTGCCGGCGACGATGTTGACCACGCCGAGCGCGACGGCGACGTAGCCGAGCACCGGCGACTGGCCGTACCGCCGCGCGTCCCGGATGGACAGGTAGCCGAAGACGATGCCGAGGATGCCGCAGCAGATCAGCCCGAGCACGACGCCGAGCACGCCCCAGAGCGTCGTGCGATTCCGCCCGCGGGCCGGCGGCGGAGGGGGCGGCGGGTACGGAGTGGTCACGGCGTCCTCCTCGACGTTCGGAGCCGCGATGACGTCGGGTCCTGTGCCGAGGCTAGACGGGGCGGGGAGCGGGACGACCGTGGATCGCGGGACTCGCCGCCGTGCCGGGGCGGTATCGGACTGCCTCCGTGCCTTCGACGTGCCAGAGTAGATCCCGATGTCCGACGTCACCCCCGATCACCCCCGCCGGTCCGGTGCGGTCACCGCCGACGACCGTCCGGCCGGCCGTGGCACGCCCGGCGGGCGGGTGCCGCGCCCGCGGCCCGGCGGATCGCCGCGCGGTCGCGCGCCGCTGGCCGTGGCCGCGGCGGTCGCCGCGTTCGGGGCCGCGCTCACGTCCTACCTGCCGGTCGCGATCGTGCTCGGCCTGGCCCAGCTCAGCGAGGACGCCGGGTCCTTCGCCGGCGCCCTGCGGGCCGGGCTGGCCGGCTGGCTGCTCGGCCACGGCGTCCCGCTGGGCACCGAGGCGGGTCCGCTCGGGCTCACCCCGCTCGCGCTGAGCGCGCTGGTGATCTTGCGGCTGGCCCGGGCCGGGGTGCATGTCAGCCGGGCGATCGGCGCCCGCGGTGGCCGGTCGCCGCGCCAGGCACTCACCGCTGCCGGCGCGGTCGGCATCGCGTACGCGCTGCTCGGCGTCCTCGGCGCGGTGCTGGCCGGCGTGGGCGGCCCGACGGTGTCGCCGGTCCGTGCCGGGATGACGTTCGCGCTGCTCGGCGCGCTGGCCGCCCTGATCGGCGCGGTGCGCACCACCGGCGTGGGCGGCCTGCTCGCCGAGCGCGCCCCGGTGGCGCTGCGGGACGGGATCCGGACCGGCCTCGTCGCCGGTCTGCTGCTGCTCGGCGCGGGGGCCGGTGCGGCCGGGCTGGCCGTGGCCACCGGCGGCGGGGACGCGGCCGACATGATCGGGGCGTACCGGACCGGGGTGGCCGGGCAGGCCGGCATCACCCTGATCAGCCTCGCCTACGCGCCGAACGCCGCGATCTGGTCGACCAGCTACCTGCTCGGCCCGGGCTTCGCCGTCGGGACGGACACGGCCGTGCGGACCAGTGAGGTGTCGGTGGGCGCCCTGCCGGCCGTACCCCTGCTGGCCGGGCTGCCCCGTGGCCCGGTCGACGGGCTGGGCGCCGCGCTGCTCGCGGTGCCGGTCCTGGCCGGCATGGCGGCCGGCTGGCTGCTCGCCCGCCGGCTGGTCCGGCTCGCGGTCGACGAGCGGGCGCCGCTCAACTGGGCGCCGCTGCTCGCGCCGGCGGCGATCGCCGGGCCGGTGGCCGGAGCGCTGCTGGGCGCCGTGGCGGCCGCCTCGGCCGGGCCGCTGGGCGGCGGCAGACTGGCCCAGATGGGGCCGGTCGCGTGGCAGGTGGCGCTGGTGACCACCGCCGTTGTCGCGGCGGGCGCGCTGCTGGGCGCGGCCGCCACCCGGGCCTTCACCCGCACCGCCGCACGCTGAGGCCCGGCGCCCGCCCGACGGCATCGGCCGCGCCGGCCGGCGGGGCGCAGGAGCCGGGGCGAGAGAAGCAACGGGCCGCAGGCACCGAAGGGGCGCCCCGCGGCTCGCGGGGCGCCCCTTCCGATCACCGGCCGATCAGGGCTCGGTCGGCAGGTTCACGTTCGCCACGATGCCGAGGATGAGCACGAGGATGCCCAGCCCGGCGCCGACGGCACCGCAGATCAGACCCGCCTTGGCCTGGCCGGCGTTGCTCGCCTGCCCCTGGTCCGCCTTCTGCTTGGCGAGGTAGCCGGTGATGATGCCCGCGATACCGACCGGGATGCCCAGGTAGAGGCAGCAGACCAGCGGAATCGACGCGATGCCGAGGATCATCGACACGAGGCCGAGGGTGTTGTTCTGCCCCTGCGCCTGGGGGTAGCCGGCGTTGGGGTACGTGGGCGCGCCGTACGGCTGCTGCTGCGCGTACGGGTCCTGCTGGTACGGCTGGCCGTAGGGCTGACCCGAGGTCGGCTGCTGACCGTAGGGCTGACCCGAGGTCGGCTGCTGACCGTAGGGCTGACCCGAGGTCGGCTGCTGGCCGTACGGAGGCTGCTGACCATACGGGTTCTGCGGCGCGGCGTAGGGGTCCTGCGGCTGGCCGTAGGGCTGCCCGGAGGTGGGCTGCTGACCGTAGGGGTTCTGCGGCGCGGTCGGATCCTGGTTGGGCTGCTGGCCGTAGGGGTCCTGACCTGGGTTACCGGGCTGCATTCGACGAGGCTCCTTGGCTGTGTCCGTCAGTACGTGCTGGTGTCGCCACTCATGATCGCGCCGATACCGCCCAGCGCGCAGCACACCAGCACGATCACATACCACGCGATGCCGACGATCAGGGCCCACTTGGACCACTTCCTCGACTCCGTCGCGGCCGCCTGCGCGCCCGCGTAGTCACCCTGCTGGAGCAGCGGGTTCACCTTGGACGCGTTGAGGATGGCCGGGATGGCCAGCGGCCAGAAGAGGAAGATGGCGACGATCGACATCGTCATGTTGTTGTTGATCGGCGGCTGCTGGGGCGGGTAGCCGGGCTGCATGGGGGCTCCTCACTCGCCGACACGACTCGCGTGTCGGATCATCGACTCTCGGGGGTGTGGGCCGGGCGCGCGCGCCGGGCCCGAGCGACCGGCAGCGTACCGGTTCGGCGCCAGCCTGGCTGTCAGCCGCGCGCGTCGATCCGACGTCGTCCGTCCCGACCTGCCCGGACGCGGCCCTTCCCCGCCTGCCCGATAGGGTGAGCCGGTGACCGAGCCCGCGTCCGCCGCCCGCATCGTCGTCCTCGTCTCCGGGTCCGGGAGCAACCTGCAGGCGCTGCTCGACGCCGGCGCCGACCCGGCGTACGGCGCCCGCGTGGTGGCGGTCGGCGCCGACCGGGACGGCATCGCCGGGCTGGACCGGGCCGCCGCGGCCGGGGTGCCGAGCTTCGTGACGCCGCTGAAGGCGTACGACACCCGCGACGACTGGGACCGGGCGCTCAGCGCGCAGGTCGCCGAGCACCGGCCCGACCTGGTCATCTCCGCCGGGTTCCTCAAGCTGGTCGGGCCGCGGTTCCTGGCCGCCTTCGGCGACCGCTACCTGAACACGCACAACACTCTTCTGCCGGCGTTCCCCGGCATCCACGGCCCGCGTGACGCCCTCGCCTACGGGGTGAAGGTCACCGGTGCCACGCTCTTCTTCGTCGACGCCGGTATGGACACCGGCCCCATCGTCGCGCAGGTCGCCGTGCCGGTGCGCGACGACGACGATGTCGATTCCCTCACCGAGCGCATCAAGTCGGCCGAGCGACGCCAGCTCGTCGAGCAGGTCGGCCGCCTGGTCCGTGACGGTTGGACGATCACCGGAAGAAAGGTCACGATCCCGTGAGCTCCACTCAGGACGAGCGCCGTCCGATCCGCCGGGCGCTGGTCAGCGTCTACGACAAGACCGGCCTGGTCGAGCTGGCCCGGGCGCTGCAGGCCGCCGGGGTGGAGATCGTCTCGACCGGGAGCACGGCTGCGACGATCGCCGACGCCGGCGTGCCGGTCACCGCCGTGGAGACGGTCACCGGGTTTCCCGAGGTCCTGGACGGCCGGGTCAAGACCCTGCACCCGAAGGTGCACGCCGGGCTCCTCGCGGACCTGCGCAAGGACTCGCACGTCGCCCAGCTCGACGAGCTGGGGGTGGCTCCGTTCGACCTGCTGGTGAGCAATCTCTACCCGTTCCAGGCCACCGTCGCGTCGGGCGCGAGCCTCGACGAGTGCGTGGAGCAGATCGACATCGGCGGTCCGGCGATGGTCCGGGCCGCGGCCAAGAACCACGCCTCGGTCGCCGTGGTGACCGACCCGTCGGCGTACCCGGCGCTGCGGGCCGCCCTCGACGCGGGGGGCTTCACCCTGACGCAGCGTCGCGCCCTGGCCGCGCGGGCGTTCGCCGACATCGCCGAGTACGACGTGGCGGTGGCGAACTGGTGCGCGGTGCAGCTCGGCGAGGAGCCGGAGTGGCCGGGCTTCGCCGGTCTGGCGCTGCGGGCGGACCGGGCCCTGCGGTACGGCGAGAACCCCCACCAGGCGGCGGCGCTCTACACCGACCCGGACGCGCCGGCCGGGCTGGCCCAGGCCGAGCAGCTGCACGGCAAGGAGATGTCCTACAACAACTACGTCGACGCGGACGCCGCGTGGCGGGCCGCCAACGACTTCGCCGACCAGCCGGCGGTGGCGATCATCAAGCACGCCAACCCGTGCGGCATCGCGGTCGGCGCGGACGTGGCCGAGGCGCACCGGAAGGCGCACGCCTGCGATCCCGTCTCCGCGTACGGGGGCGTGATCGCGGTGAACCGCCCGGTCTCGGTCGAGATGGCCCGTCAGGTGGCCGACATCTTCACTGAGGTGGTGGTGGCGCCGGAGTTCGAGGCCGGCGCGGTCGAGATCCTTCAGGGCAAGAAGAACGTCCGGCTGCTGCGTGCCCCGGGCTGGAGCCCCCCGCCCGCGGAGTGGCGGCAGGTCAGCGGCGGGGTGCTGGTGCAGATGGCGGACCGGGTCGACGCGCCGGGCGACGACCCGGCGACCTGGACCCTCGCCACCGGCGACCCGGCCGACGAGGAGACCCTGGGCGACCTGACCTTCGCCTGGCGGGCGATCCGCGCGGTGAAGAGCAACGCGATCCTGCTGGCCCGGGACGGCGCGACCGTCGGCGTCGGCATGGGCCAGGTCAACCGGGTCGACTCCGCGCGGCTGGCGGTCAGCCGCGCCGGCGCCGACCGGGCCCGGGGTGCGGTCTGCGCCTCGGACGCGTTCTTCCCGTTCGCCGACGGCCCGCGGATCCTCATCGAGGCGGGAGTCCGCGCGATCGTGCAGCCCGGCGGCTCGATCCGCGACGAGGAGGTCATCGCGGCCGCCAAGGAGGCCGGCGTGACGATGTACCTCACCGGCACCCGTCACTTCTTCCACTGACCAACCGCGCCCCGGCCGTCCCCCGCGCCCCGGGCCGTCCCGCGCCTCACGGGCTGATCATGAAGTTGTTGCCGCGACACGCCGATACGCGCGGCAACAACTTCATGATCGACGGGCCCGGGAGCGCCGGGTCGCGACGGGGTCGGCCTCCGCGTCAGGCCGTCGCGGTGGGGCGGAGCTCGGCGAAGTGGCACGCCGAGGGGTGCGGGTCGGCGGCCCGCGGGACCGTCTGCGGGTCCTCGACGGCGCAGATCTCCTGGGCCTTCCAGCAGCGGGTGCGGAAGCGGCACCCGCTGGGCGGGTCGGCCGGCGACGGCACGTCGCCGACGAGCCGGATGATGTTCCGGTCGTTGCGGGCCTCCGGGTCCGGCACCGGCACCGCGGAGAGCAGCGCCTGGGTGTACGGGTGGGTGGCCCGCTCGTAGATCTCGTCCTCGGTGCCGACCTCCACGATCCGGCCGAGGTACATGACCGCGACCCGGTCCGAGATGTGCCGGACCACCGACAGGTCGTGGGCGATGAAGATGTAGGAGAGCCCGAACTCGTCCTGGAGCTGCTCCAGCAGGTTGATCACCTGCGCCTGGATCGACACATCCAGCGCGGAGACCGGCTCGTCGCAGACGATGATCTCCGGACGCAGGGCGAGCGCCCGGGCGATGCCGATGCGCTGCCGCTGGCCGCCGGAGAACTGGTGCGGGTACCGGTTGATGTGCTCCGGGTTCAGCCCGACCACGTCCAGCAGTTCCTGTACCCGCTTGCGCTTGCTGCCCTTGGGGGCCGCGTCCGGGTGGATCTCGAACGGCTCGCCGATGATGTCGCCGACCGTCATCCGCGGGTTCAGCGAGGTGTACGGGTCCTGCATGACCATCTGCATGTTCCGCCGCAGCCGGCGCAGCTCGCCGCCGGAGGACTTGAACAGGTCCTTGCCCTCCAGGGTGGCCCGGCCCGAGGTCGGTGTCTCCAACCGCATCAGCAGCCGGGCCAGCGTCGACTTGCCGCAGCCGGACTCGCCGACGATGCCGAGCGTCTCGCCGCGGCGCAGCTCGAAGCTGACCCCGTCGACGGCCTTGACCGCGCCGACCTGCTTCTTGAACAGCACGCCCTGCGAGATCGGGAAGTGCTTGACCAGGTTGTCGACGGAGAGGATGGTCTCGCCGCGGACCTTGGTGCTGCTAGCGGGCGCTGTCATCACGGACCTCCTGCGCGAAGTGGCATGCGCTGGTCCGGCCGTCGCCGAGGACCAGGTCGTGCGGCACCACGTCGATGCAGACCTGCTGCACGTACGGGCACCGGGGGTGGAACGGGCAGCCGGAGGGGATTTTCATCAGGTTCGGCGGCAGTCCCTTGATCGTGGAGAGCTCCTGGCCGCGGACGTCCAGGCGCGGGATCGACTCCAGCAGGCCCTTGGTGTACGGGTGCGCGGGCGCCCGGTAGAGCGAGCGGACGTCGGCGTGCTCGACGATCCGGCCGGCGTACATGACCGCGATCCGGTCCGCCACGCCGGCCACCACGCCCAGGTCATGGGTGATCAGGATCATCGCCATGCCGAGGTCCCGGCGCAGGTCGGCGAGGAGGTCCATGATCTGGGCCTGCACGGTGACGTCCAGTGCGGTGGTCGGCTCGTCGGCGATCAGCACCTTCGGGTTGAGCGCGAGCGCCATCGCGATCATGACGCGCTGCCGCATGCCGCCGGAGAACTGGTGCGGGTAGTCGCCGATCCGCCGGGCGGCGGCCGGGATCTTCACCAGGTCCATCAGCTCGATGGCGCGGCGCCGGGCGTCGGCGCGGGACATCCCCTCCCGCTGGCGCAGGGTCTCGCCGATCTGCCAGCCCACCGGGAAGACCGGGTTCAGCGCGGAGAGCGCGTCCTGGAAGATCATCGCGATCTCCTTGCCGCGCACCTGCCGGCGCTGCTCCTCCGACAGGGCGAGCAGGTCGCGCCCCTGGTAGAGGATCTGCCCGGAGCGGATGTGCGCCGGCGGGGTGTCCAGGATGCCCATGATCGCCTGGGCGGTCACCGACTTGCCGGAGCCGGACTCGCCGAGGACGGCGAGCGTCTCGCCGGCGTCCAGGTGGTACGACACCCCGTTGATCACCTTGGCCACACCCTCGCCGGTGCGGAACTCGACGTAGAGGTCCCGGAGCTCGAGCAGGTGGCCGCCCTCCGGGGTGGCGGAGGCGGGCGTGGGCTGAACGACGGAGTCAGTCATGAGGGATCACCGCAGCTTCGGGTCGAAGGCGTCACGGATCGCGTCGCCGAGCATGATGAACGCCAGCACGGTCAGCGCGAGGAAGGCCGACGGGACGATCAGCGGGGTCGCGGCCTCCCGCATGTGGACCCGGCCGGTGTCGATGTCCTGGCCCCACGAGATGGTCTCCTGGCTCAGGCCGATGCCGAGGAACGAGAGGGTCGCCTCGGCGGCGATGAACGAACCGAGCGCGATGGTCAGCACCACGATGGCGGGGGCGAGCGCGTTCGGCAGGATGTGCCGCAGCATGATCCGGCCGTTGCCGGCGCCGAGCATCCGGGCCGCCGCGACGTAGTCCTGCTCCTTGGCGGTGATCACCGAGGAGCGGACCACCCGGGCGGCCGTGGTCCAGCCGAGGAGGGCCAGGACCAGCACGACCGCGCCGAGCCGGAAGTTCGGGCTCTCCGTGCCGACCCGCTTGAGCAGGACGATCGCGGCGAGCAGCAGCGGGATGCCGAGCACGATGTCGATCACCCGGGAGAGCACGGCGTCGACCCATCCGCCGAAGTAACCGGCGAGCATGCCGACGATCAGCGCGAGCACGCCGGTGAACAGCGCGGAGAGCGCGCCGACGAGCAGCGAGGCCTGCGTGCCGTAGACCGCCCGGGAGAAGGTGTCGCAGCCCTGGAAGCCGTACCCGAAGATGGCCCCACCGGACGGCCCGGCGTGCTGCCGGGAGAGCAGGCAGTCCTTCGGGTCGTTCGCGGTGAACAGGCCGGGGGCGACCGCCATCAGGGTGACGATCAGCACCAGCGTGAGCGAGACCCAGAAGATCGGGTTGCGGCGCAGGTCGCGCCAGGCGTCACCGGCCAGGCTGCGCGGCTTGCCGGGGGTGCCGGGCTGGTTCGGGTTGCCGGGCTCACCCGAGGGGCCACGGCGCGCGGCCTGGTTCTCGGTGGCCGCCACCGTCTCAAAATCACTCATGCCCGCACCTCGCTCCGCTCGGTGCCGGCCTGAGCGTCCAAGCACGCTGCGTTGATGATTCGTTCGCTGCGCTCACTCATAGCGGATCCTCGGGTCGAGTACGGCGTACAGGACATCCACCACCAGGTTCGAGACCAGGTAGACGACGACGAGGACGCTGACGATTCCCACCACCAGGGGGCCGTCCTCGGTGCGGATGCCGCGGAAGAGGTTGAAGCCCACGCCGGGGATGTTGAAGACGCCCTCGGTGATGATCGCGCCGCTCATCAGGTTGCCCAGCTCGACGCCGAGGAAGGTCACCACCGGGATGAGCGAGTTGCGCAGCACGTGGACGCTGACGATGCGCCGTTTGACCAGGCCCTTGGACCGGGCGGTGCGGACGTAGTCGGCGCGTAGGTTCTCCGCCACCGAGGTGCGGGTGAGTCGCAGCGCCGTCGCCAGCGAGAGCGAGCCGAGCACGATGCCGGGCAGCAGCAGCGCGTAGAAGCTGGGCTCCGCGCCCGCGGTGGGTGGGAAGAGCTGCCACTTGACGCCGAAGAAGAACTGCGCGAGCGGCGCCAGCACGATGGTCGGAATGCCCAGCACCAGCAGGGTCAGCACCAGGGTCGCGTTGTCGAAGATGCCGGCCCGGCGGATGCCGGCGATCACGCCGGCGGTGACGCCGAAGATGATGGCCACGGCGAGCGCGATGAGGGCCAGCTTGACCGTGGTCGGCCAGGCCTGCTCGAGGATGTCGCCGATCTGCCGGCCGGTGAGCGACTGGCCCAGGTCACCCTGGACGAGGTTCTTCACGTAGTCGAAGTAGCGGTAGAAGAAGCCACCGACGCCGGTCTGGTCGAGGTGGAACTTCTCCGTCAGGTATGCCCGCTGGGCCGGTGTCACCGGCCGCTCGCCGGCGAGGGCCTGGATCGGGTCGCCCTGCCCGGCGAACATCAGCGCGTAGACGATCAGCGTGGTCCCGAAGAACGCCAGGACCATCTGCAGGAGGCGCCGCAGGATGTAGCGGAACATACTTTCCAGTCTCTCCGGAAAAATGCGAATGGGTCGCAAGACGACGTCTCTGGTCGTACCGGAAAAATCCGTGACCTGGTCGTCGGTCCCCCGGCGGGGCCGCGCGGAGACCGGCCCGGACGATCAGCGACCGGGTCGGTCCGCGTGCGCCCGGGCCACCCGGGAAAGTCCCCGGGTGGCCCGGACCGCGGTCAGCTCAGCTGGCCGCCTCGATCTTGACCAGGTTGACGCGCTGGAACAGGTCCATCTCGACGTTCTTGACCTTGGTCGAGTGGCCGAACACGTTCTCGCCGAAGCGGAGCGGGATCACCGGCATGTCCTTGGCCAGGATGTCCTCGGCCTGCTGGTACTTCTTGATCGCCTCTTCCTGGGTGGGAGCGGCGGAGCCCTCCTTCACCAGCTTGTCGAACTCCGGGTTGCTGTACCCGTAGTAGTTCGACGAGCCGTTGGTGCTGTACAGCGGGCCCAGGTAGTCCTCCATGGACGGGTAGTCCATGACCCAACCCATCCGGAACAGGCCGACCGGCTGCTTCTTCTCGACCTTGGTGAGCAGGTCGGCGAACTTCGGCTCGGCCGAGCCGACGACCTCGACGCCCAGGTTGGCCTTCAGCTGGTTGGCGGTCGCGTCGACCCAGTCCTTGTGACCGCCGTCGCCGTTGTAGGAGATGACGATCTTCGACGGGCCGCCCGCGGCCTGGTACAGCTTCTTGGCCTCGGTCGGGTTGAACTCACCCGCCGCGCCCGCGGTGTTCTCCCGGTAACCCGGCAGCACCGGCGAGACGAACGAGCGGGCCGACTGCTGCGAGCCCTTGAAGATCGACTTGGTGATCTCGTCCCGGTCGATCGCCATCGAGATCGCCTTGCGCACGTCCGGGTTGCTGAAGTTCTTGTCGAACGTCGGGAACGCCAGGAACTGGAACGACGACATCGGGCTGGTCTGGTACCGGTCGCCCAGGTCGGTCGGCGCCGTGCTCAGGCTCTCGGTCGGGATCGTCGGCAGCACGTCCAGGTTGTCACCCAGCACGTCCGCGTACGCGGCGGTGAGCTGCTGGTAGACCCGGAACTCGATGTTCTTCACCTTGGGCTTCTCGCCCGGGTAGGCGTCGTACCGCTCGACGTCGATCTTGCTGTCGTGCTGCCAGGTGCCCTTCATCTTGAACGGGCCCTGGCCGATCGGCGCCTGCTCGTAGGAGTCCTTGAGCACGCCCGGGGCCGAGAACGCGGCCTCCGGCAGCGGGTAGAAGGCGTTGTAGCCGAGCATCGTCTCGAAGTCGATGTACGGCGCGGAGAGCGTCACCTGGAAGGTCAGGTCGTCGACCTTCTCCAGGCCGGACATCTCCTTGGCCTTCGGCTTGTCGCCCTGGAGGTCCTGGTAGCCGGCGATCTTCTCGAAGAAGTAGCTGGCGCCCTGACCGTTGGGCGCGTACGCGCCGTAGTTCCAGGCGTTGATGTAGTCGTCGGACGTGACCTTCTCGCCGTTGTGGAAGGTGAAGCCGTCCTTGAGCTTGATCGTCCAGACCTTGTGGTCGGTCGACGTCACCGAGTCGGCCGCGACCTCGTACGGCTTGTTCTGCGCGTCGTAGTCGACGAGCGGGGCGAACAGGCCGGCGAGCACCTGCGAGCCGGACGTCTCGGTGGTGTTCGTCGGAACCAGGTGCTGCGGCTCGGCGATCTGGATACTGACCGCCGCATTGGGGTCGCTGCTGCCGGATCCGCCGTCGCCGCCGCTGCCGCAGGCCGCGAGGCCCAGGGTCACCGCGAGCGGGAGGGCGGTCCAGGCGGCGAGCCTACGAACTCGCATGGAGCCTCCTCATCTCCTCACGCTGCGCAGTCAGGCCCGGCGTTGGGTAACGCTGCGCAACGATCGGCAACGGTAGGTCGGATGGTTCGCTTCGGCAACGAGCCGATTGCGACTCCGTAACGTTGCCCGCCGTCCCCCCTTGCCGGGAGGCGTTCGCCCTGCTAGCGAGGAGCCGCCTAATGGGCCCTGAAGTGCCATTTTGCTTCGGCCGGCCGGTGCGGTCCGTGCCCGTTCGGGCCGGCCCGGTGCTACTCGGACCGGTCGTCCGGGTAATGGGGGCGGCTGTCGCCCTGTCCGTTCCCGCCGTGATGGAATCCACTTTCCAACACGCAGAGTGACTTACGACACGTAACAGATCGTTATCAAATCGCGGTACCGGAGGCCCTCCTCCGGACTCCCGGGAACCGGGTCGTCCGAACGGCGGAGGCCCGGCGTGAGACGATTCAGTTCGTGACGGCGACGCTTCTGGACGGCAAGGCGACCGCGGCCGATATCAAGGACGAGCTGCGGGCGCGGGTCAAGGCACTGGCCGAACGCGGTATCACTCCCGGTCTCGGCACCGTCCTGGTCGGTTCCGACCCGGGGTCGCAGGCGTACGTCAACGGCAAGCACCGCGACTGCGCGGAGGTGGGCATCGCCTCGATCCGCCGCGAGCTGCCGGCCGACGCGACCCAGCAGCAGGTCGACGACGTGCTCGCCGAGCTGAACGCGGACCCGGCCTGCCACGGCTACATCGTCCAGCTGCCGCTCCCGGCCCACCTGGACACCCAGCGCGTGCTGGAGCTGATCGACCCGACGAAGGACGCCGACGGCCTGCACCCGGTCAACCTGGGCCGGCTGGTGCTCGGCTACCCCGGCCCGCTGCCGTGCACTCCGCGGGGCATCGTCGAGCTGCTCCGCCGGCACGACGTGGCCCTGCGCGGCGCCACGGTGGCGGTGGTCGGCCGGGGCAACACGGTCGGCCGTCCGCTCGGCCTGCTGCTGACCCGGCGCAGCGAGAACGCGACCGTGACGCTCTGCCACACCGGGACCCTCGACCTCGCCTCGCACACCCGGGCTGCCGACATCGTGATCGTGGCGGCCGGCGTACCGGGCCTGCTCACCGCCGACATGATCACCCCGGGCGCGGTGGTGGTTGACGTCGGCATCACCCGCGTCGTCGGGTCGGACGGCAAGGGTCGCTACACCGGTGACGTCGACGCGGGCGTGGCCGAGGTGGCCGGCGCCCTGGTGCCGATGCCCGGCGGCGTCGGGCCGATGACCCGCGCCATGCTGCTGACCAACGTCGTGGAACGCGCGGAGGAGGGCTGAGCCGCCCGGTCACCGCATCCGGCAGCCGCCGGCTCCCGCCCTGAGCGGTCGCGTCATAACCGTCCGCCCCTGGCCGGATCGGTGCCAGGATGACTGATACGGTCCGGAAAACCGACTGGTATCAGGGAGTGGGACGACCATGGGTAAGAAGGTCACTGTCGTCGGGGCCGGCTTCTACGGCTCCACCACCGCACAGCGCCTGGCCGAGTACGACGTCTTCGACACCGTTGTGATCACCGACATCGTGGAGGGCAAGCCGGCGGGCCTCGCGCTGGACCTCAACCAGTCGCGCCCGATCGAGGGCTTCGAGACGAAGGTCGTCGGCGTCACCACCGGCCCGAACGGCGAGGGCTACGAGGCGATCGAGGGCTCCGACGTCGTGGTCATCACCGCCGGTCTGCCTCGCAAGCCGGGCATGAGCCGGATGGACCTGCTGGAGACGAACGCCAAGATCGTCCGTCAGGTCTCCGAGAACGTCGCCAAGTACGCCCCCAACGCGGTCGTCATCGTGGTCTCCAACCCGCTGGACGAGATGACCGCGCTGGCCCAGCTCGCCACGCAGTTCCCGAAGAACCGGGTGCTCGGCCAGGCCGGCATGCTCGACACCGCCCGGTTCACCAACTTCGTGGCCGAGGCGCTGAACGTGCCGGTGAAGTCGGTCAAGACCCTCACCCTCGGCTCGCACGGCGACACGATGGTGCCGGTGCCGTCGAAGAGCACCGTCAACGGCAAGCCGCTGCGCGAGGTCATGCCCGACGCGCAGATCGAGGAGCTGGTGGTCAAGACCCGTAACGGTGGCGCCGAGGTGGTCGCGTTGCTGAAGACCGGTTCGGCGTACTACGCCCCGTCCGCCGCCGCCGCCAAGATGGCGAAGGCCGTCGCCGAGGACTCGGGCGAGGTCATGCCGGTCTGCGCCTGGGTCGACGGCCAGTACGGCATCTCCGGCGTCTACCTCGGCGTCGAGGCCCAGATCGGCGCCGAGGGCGTCAAGCGGGTCGTCGAGACCGACCTGGACGCCGACGAGCTGGCCAGCCTCAAGGAGGCCGCCGAGGCCGTCCGGGCCAAGCAGGCCGACGTCGCCAACATGTGAGCTGAGCACCACCTCGCGGAGGGGTACGCCGGCACCACCGGCGTACCCCTCCCGCGTCTCCTCCCCATCCGGGCGTCCACCTCGTCGATCATGAAGTTATTGCCGTCCGCGCCGGCGTGTCGCAGCAGTAACTTCATGATCGACGCGGTGGTCGGGAGGGGTGGGGAGGGGGCCGGGGCTAGAGGGGGGTGAAGGGGGCGCCCAGGTGGGGGGTGGCCAGGAGGGTGGGGCCGGGTCGGGTGGCCAGGGCGCGGAGGAGGGTCGTGCGGGAGGCGCGGGCCTGATCCGGGTCCACCTCGTGGGCGTACGCCAGCTCCGGGTCGACCAGCTGGACGGCGTGCACCAGCAGGTCGCCGGTGAGCAGCAGTCGCTCGTCGTGGCCGTCGAGCAGCACGCACTGGTGCCCCGGCGTGTGCCCCGGCGTCGGCAGCAGGCGTATCCCCGGCCCGATCGTGGCCTCGCCGTCGACCTCGCGGAGCTGGCCGGCGGCGCGCAACGGGGCGACCAGCCGGGCGCGCAGCTCCGGGTTCACGGCGTCGAGGGCGGCCAGCTCCGCCCGCTGCACCAGGTACTCCGCCTCCCGGAAGTACGGCGTGCCCGGCGACCCGGTGACCGCCCAGCCGACGTGGTCGGTGTGCAGGTGGGTCAGCACCACCGTCCGGACGTCGTCCGGGTCGATGCCGGCGGCGGCCAGCTCCTCCGGTAGCCGGCCCGGCACCGGGGCCCAGCTCGCCGCGGGGGAGCCGGCCGGTCCGATCCCCGCGTCGACCAGGGTGACCGGCCCGTCCCCGGCGCGTACGGCGAAGCTCCGGAAGCGAAGCCACCACCGCCCGTCGGCGGTGACCGACGCCGGGTCGCGGCGGTCCGCCGCACGCCACTGCTCCTCGGTGGCCTCGGGGAACGCGGCCGTGCGGGGCTGGAAGAAGGGCCCCTCGCCGTCGGTGATCGGCGTGACCGTGATAGACCCGAGGGTGCGACTTGGCGGCATCGGGTGATGGTGCCACTGATCCAGACGGCCGGGCATCCCGGTTCCGCCCAAGCCCTCGTCCGGGCAGCTCAACCGCAGGACGGAGGCCGAGTGGGGAACGCCAGCCGGTTCCAGTACGCTCGTACTGCTTGAGCACGTGTCCCCCGAGAGGAGCGCCGGCCGATGGCGAAGATCAAGGTAAACAACCCGGTCGTGGAGCTCGACGGCGACGAGATGACCCGGATCATCTGGAAGCAGATCCGGGAGCAGCTGATCCTGCCCTACCTCGACGTCGACCTGCACTACTACGACCTGTCGATCCAGCACCGCGACGAGACCGATGACCAGGTCACCGTCGACGCGGCCAACGCCATCAAGGAGCACGGCGTCGGCGTGAAGTGCGCCACGATCACCCCGGACGAGGCCCGGGTCGAGGAGTTCGGCCTCAAGAAGATGTGGCGGTCGCCGAACGGCACCATCCGCAACATCCTCGGCGGCGTCGTCTTCCGTGAGCCGATCATCATGTCGAACGTGCCGCGGCTGGTCCCCGGCTGGACCAAGCCGATCATCATCGGTCGGCACGCCCACGGCGACCAGTACAAGGCCACCGACTTCGTCGTCCCCGGCCCCGGCAAGGTGACCGTCACCTACACCCCGGCCGACGGCTCCGCGCCGATGGAGATGGAGGTCGCCAACTTCTCCGGCGGCGGCATCGCCATGGGCATGTACAACTTCGACGAGTCGATCCGGGACTTCGCCCGGGCGTCGTTCCGGTACGGCCTGGACCGCAACTACCCGGTCTACCTGTCGACGAAGAACACCATCCTCAAGGCGTACGACGGCCGGTTCAAGGACATCTTCGCCGAGGTGTTCGAGAACGAGTTCAAGGCCGAGTTCGACGCCGCCGGCATCACCTACGAGCACCGGCTGATCGACGACATGGTCGCCGCCGCCCTCAAGTGGGAGGGTGGCTACGTCTGGGCCTGCAAGAACTACGACGGTGACGTGCAGTCCGACACCGTCGCGCAGGGCTTCGGCTCGCTCGGCCTGATGACCTCGGTGCTGCTCTCCCCGGACGGCCGCACGGTCGAGGCCGAGGCCGCGCACGGCACGGTCACCCGGCACTACCGGCAGTGGCAGAAGGGCGAGAAGACCTCGACCAACCCGATCGCGTCGATCTACGCCTGGACCCGGGGCCTGGCCCACCGGGGCAAGCTGGACGGCACCCCGGCGGTGACCGAGTTCGCCAACACCCTGGAGCAGGTCATCGTCGACACCGTCGAGGGCGGCCAGATGACCAAGGACCTGGCGCTGCTCATCTCGCGCGACGCCCCGTGGCTGACCACCGACGAGTTCATGAACACGCTCGACGAGAACCTGGCGCGCAAGCTCGCCTGACCCTCGTCACGCACCCCACGGGCCCGCCGGCATCATGCCGGCGGGCCCCGTCGTGTCGGCGCGCTCCGTCACCATGTCCGGCGCGCCTCGTTGACCAGGATGGACGAGATGCCAGTCGCGTCCAGGAAGGTTGACCGCGGTCGCCTCGCGGCACGAGTGCCGATCAGCCAGCCTTCCCGGCTGTCGTAGCGCAGCCAGCCGTCCCTTCCCTGCGGGGGGCCCTGTCCCGGGCCCCCCGCGCCCTGTTCCCAGGTCCCTCCGGCGTCGGCCACCCCGGGCCGCCGTGCCGGTCGGGCGGCCTGCCCGTCAGGCGGGAGCGAGCCGGCCGCGGTCAGGCGGCGCGGAGCAGTTCGGCGGCGCGTTCCGGGGCGATGTCGTTGATGAAGACGCCCATGCCGGACTCGGAGCCGGCCAGGAACTTCAGCTTGTCCTTCGCCCGTCGGATGCTGAACAGCTGCAGATGCAGGTGGCCCAACTCGCGGTCGATCCGTACCGGCGCCTGGTGCCAGGCGGCGATGTACGGCATGGGCAGGTCGAACAGCCCGTCGAACCGGCGCAGCAGGTCCAGGTAGAGCGGGCCGAACGCGTCCCGCTCGTCGTCGTCGAGCGCCGGGATGTCCGGCACCGGGCGGTGCGGCGCCACGTGCACCTCGAACGGCCAGCGGGCGGCCGCGGGGACGTACGCCGTCCAGTGCTCATTGCTCGCGACCACGCGGTCGCCCGCGGCCCGCTCGGCGGCGAGCACGTCCGCGTAGAGGTTGCCACCGCCGGTGCGCTCGGCGTGCCGGCGCGCGACGGCCAGCAGCGCCCGGGTCCGCGGCGTGACGAACGGGTACGCGTAGATCTGGCCGTGCGGGTGGTGCAGGGTCACGCCGATCTCGACGCCGCGGTTCTCGAAGCAGAACACCTGCTCCACGCCGGGCAGGTCGCCCAGCGCCACCGTGCGGTCGGCGAGCGCGTCGAGCACGGTGCGGACCCGGTGGGGCGGGAGGCTGGCGAACGACGCGTTGTGGTCGGAGGTGAAGCAGACCACCTCGCAGCGTCCGAGCCCCGGACGCAGCGGGGTGAAGGGGGTTATCTCCCCGGGCTCGTCGGCCACCCGGCCGCTCAGCGACGGGAACCGGTTCTCGAAGACCACCACGTCGTAGTCGGGTGCCGGAATCTCGGTGAGCCGGTCACCCACCGACGGGTCGAGCGGGCACTGGTCGGCCGGTGGCAGGAAGGTGCGGGTCTGCCGGTGCACCGCGACCGCCACCCACTCGTCGGTCAGCGGGTCGTAGCGCAGCTGGGACGCGGGCGGCGGGGGCGGCAGCTCGCGCCGGTCCGGCTGGTCGCGGGCGGCGTCGTCCCGCTCGTCGAAGTAGATCAGTTCCCGGCCGTCCGCCAGTTCGATCGCGGTGCGCTTCACTCCGCAGCCCCTCCACTCGTCGGCGTGCCCGTCGCCCGGCCCGCCCTCGTCACCATCACCAGTTCGCCCACCCGCTCGCCGAGTACCCGCCGCGCCTCCGGCGGCAACCGGTCGTCGGTGACCAGCACGTGCGCCGCGGAGAGCTCGACGATCGAGGAGATGCCCACCGTGTTCCACTTGCTGTGGTCGGCGAGCACCACCAGCCGGTCCGCCGCGGCCACCAGGGCCCGGTCGGTCTCCGCCTCCATCAGGTTCGGGGTGGTGAAGCCGGCCCGTTCGCTTATGCCGTGCACGCCAAGGAAGAGCAGGTCCAGGTGGAGCGACCGGATCGCCCCGACGGCCAGCGGCCCGACCAGCGCGTCGGACGGCGTCCGCACCCCACCGGTGAGCACCACCGTCTGGTCCGGCCGGCCACCGGCGTGCAGGATCTCGGCGACCGGAAGCGAGTTGGTCACCACGGTCAGCCCGGGCACGTCCACCAGCCGGCGGGCCAACTCGGCGGTGGTGGTGCCGGCCGAGAGCGCGATCGCCGCGCCCGGCCGGACCAGTCGCGCGGCGTGGTCGGCGATGGCGGCCTTCTCGGACGGCTGCTGGACCGACTTCGCCCGGAAGCCGGGCTCGTCGGTCGAGCCGGGCCCCGCGACGGTGGCCCCGCCGTGCACCTTGGCGAGCAGGCCGCGCTCGTGGAGCGACTCGAGGTCGCGCCGGATGGTCATGTCCGAGACGCCGAACTCGACGGCCAGTTCGGTGACCCGGACCCCGCCGGCCGCCCGGACCCGCTCCAGGATGGCCGCCTGCCGCTGCTGCGCCAGCATCCGCCGCACCTCCGGGCCGTCCACGCACTCTCACGCGGTCAAACGTGTTCCAACAAGAATGAACACTAGCGCGTAGCCGGAAGCGGCGGAAGGAACGGGGGTGTCCCGAGGGTCAGGCGGACTGGAGCCGGGGCTCGACCCAGCCCGTCTCGGTCAGGTGGCGCAGCACCACCTGCACCGCCTCGTCCACGGCCAGGTCGCTGGTGTCCACCACCAGGTCGGCGTCGGTCGGCTCCTCGTACGGGTCGTCGACGCCGGTCATCCCGGTGAGCTGGCCGGCCCGGGCCCGGGCGTACAGGCCCTTGCGGTCGCGCCGCTCGCAGACCTCCAGCGGGGTGGCGACGTGAACGAGCACGAAACCCGCCCCGGCCGCGAACGCCATCTCCCGGGCGGTGGCCCGGGCCGCCGCGTACGGGGCGATGGGGCAGCAGATGGACAGGCCACGGTGCCGGGCGATCTCGGCCGCCACCCACCCGATGCGGCGGACGTTGAGGTCCCGGTCGGTCTTGGTGAACCCGAGCCCGGCGGAGAGTTCCCGGCGGACCACGTCGCCGTCGAGCAGGGTGACCGTCCGGTCGCCGGTCTCGCGCAGGGCGTCCGACAGCCCTCGGGCGATGGTCGACTTGCCCGACCCCGAGAGCCCGGTCAGGAAGACCACCAGACCCCGGTGCCGCCGCGGCGGCCGGACCTTGGCCAGTTCCTTGGCCACCGCCGGTGGGGTGTGCCACTCGGGCAGCGGGAAGCCCCGGTCCAGCAGGTCGTCGATCTCCTCCTGGGTCAGCGCCAGTCGCCGGTTGCGCGGCGGGATGTCCTCCCGCCAGCGCCACTGGCCGTCCCGGTTGTCGTACGCCAGCTCGCGCGGCACCAGCACGCGCAGCCCGGCGCCGGAGAGCATCTCGCCGGTCGACAGCAAATGGGTGACGCCGTACGCGGCCGACACCCGGGCCCGCAGCAGCGCGTCGCTGATCTCGTCGGGGCGGCTGGAGAGGGGCACGGCGACCAGGGTGGCCGGCGGCATCCGGTCCCGGGCCGCGAAGATCGCCCGGACCAGCGCCTCGGGCGGCAGCCCGCGCGAGCCCCCCTCGCCGACCGGGATCAGGACCAGCAGGTGCGCCCCGAGGGTGCGGGCGGCGTGCGCGATCTGGGCGAGCTGCGGGCGGTGCAGCGGACGGTCGGCGATCACCCCGAGCACCCGGCCCGGAGGCAGCAGCGACCGTACCTCCTCGGGGGTGCGGCGCAGTCGCTGGAACGGGCCGTGCCCTCCGTCGCCCAGCCGGCGTACGGCGCCACCGACGCCGGTCACCCCGTCGCGGACCGGCCACGCGTCGACCACGTCCAGCCCGGCCACCGGAGCGCCCTCGCCGTCGGTGAGCACCAGTGCGCGGCGCGCGGGGTCGCGCGGGTCGAGCCCCTGCGCGAGCGCGGTCGGCACCTGGAGGGTCACCGGGACCTGCCACGGGGCGCCGTCGGCGAGCCGGCCGCGCCGGCTGACCGAGACCAGGTCCGCCCGCGTCATGAAGCCGGTGAGCGGCGCGTACGCCCCGGTCAGCAGGAGTTCCAGGTCAGCCAGCTCCCCCGGGCGCGGCGTGTACGCCGGCGCATCCCGCAGCACCTCGTCGGGCAGCACCCACCCGTTGCTCATCACTTCCCCCACTCGCTGGCCGGCACACAGTTTCGCAGCCGACCGCCGATCGGTCGAGAGTGCCACTCCACGACCGAAACGTGACCGGTGGGGTGCGGGGTGCGGCGGGATCAGCCGACGGGGTCCAGGGGCGCCGCGCCGAACGACACGGCGAATCGCTTGCACCAGATCGAGACGCTGGTCAAGCCGGCCAGATCCACGGCGCTCGGTATCTCGTAGCCCTGGTCCCCCCGGTTGCCCTTGAGCCGGCCCAGCTCCACCCAGCGACCGTCGTCGAAGACGCGCCAGCCCGCCGTGCCGTCGCGTACCGGCTGGTCGGTGAGCCAGACGCGGAGGTCCGGCCCGTTCGACGTGGCCAGGCCGACGAGCTCCAACCGGTGCCGCCCGGCCGCGTCCCGGACGATCCGGGCAGTGCCCTCGGTGTCGTGCTCGTGGGTGACGAACGTTCCGCTGCGGACCACCGTCGGCCCGGCCGGGGCCGCGGTCGCCGACGTGCCGGCCACCGGCCCGACCGACGTCGGCCCGACCGCCGGAACGCTGGCCACCACCGACAACTCCTCGTCCACCTCGGCATCGGTGACCAGCTTCCACGGCTGGAACCACCAGAGCCCGAGGGCGGACGCCGCGACGATCGCGGCGACCGCGAGCCAGGTCAGCGGGGTGTGCGGCAGGCGACGGAGCATGGGCACAGTCTGCCGTCGCAGCGGCCTCCGGGGCGTTACCAAAGCCTTACCGGCAGCGCGCCGACGGCACGCCCTAGGGGTCGACGCCGGCAAGGATCGGGGGAGTACCAGGGGCGTGCCGGGCACCGCGACGGGCGCCGGCTGCCTACGCTGGGCGTCGTGACACTGATCGCGACCGAGTCGCTGACCAAGACGTACGGGGGTGGGGTCACCGCGCTGGCCGACCTCACCGTCGCGGTCGAGCCCGGGATCATCGGCCTGGTGGGCGCGAACGGCGCCGGCAAGTCGACCCTGATCAAAATCCTGCTCGGCCTGCTCCCGCCGACGAGCGGCCGGGTCCAGGTCCTGGGCCTCGACCCGACCACCGACTCCGCCGCGGTGCGCGCGCGCGTCGGTTACATGCCCGAGCACGACGCCCTGCCGCCCGACCTGAGCGCCGCCGAGCTGGTCACCCACCTCGGGCGGATGAGCGGTCTGCCGCGCACGGTCGCCCGCGAGCGGGCGTCGGAGGCGCTGCGGCACGTCGGGCTCTACGAGGAGCGCTACCGCCCGGTGGGCGGCTACTCCACCGGTATGAAGCAGCGGGTGAAGCTGGCCCAGGCGCTGGTGCACGACCCGGACCTGCTGCTGCTCGACGAGCCGACCAACGGCCTCGACCCGGCCGGCCGGGACGCCATGCTCGCGCTGGTGCACCGGATCGGCACCGAGTTCGGCATCTCGGTGCTGGTCTGTTCGCACCTGCTCGGCGAGGTGGAGCGGATCTGCGACACCCTGGTCGCCATCGACGGCGGCCGGTTGCTGCGCGCCGACCACATCTCGGCGATGACCTCCGCCACCGACGTGCTCGCCGTCGAGGTGAGTGAGGGCACCGAGGACCTGGCCGCCCGGCTCGCCGCGCTGCGCCTGCCGGTGCGCAGGGACGGGCGGCTGCTGCTCGTCGAACTCGCCGACGACGCCACCTACGACCTCATCCTTGGCGCGGTCGCCGAGCTGGACCTGCCGCTGCACCGGCTCGACCAGCGCCGGCACCGGGTGGCCGAACTCTTCGCCACGAGGGAGCCCAGCCATGCCTGAGCCCACCGGTGTCATCCACGACATCGGCTACCAGCGCTACACCGGCCCGCGACTGGGCCGCCGACACGTCTTCGGCGCGCTCTACCTGCACGGGCTGCGGACCGCCTTCGGTCTGGGGCGCAGCGCCAAGGCGAAGATCTTCCCCTGGCTGGTGGTCGGCATCGTCACCGTGGTCGCCGCCGGGGTCACCGCGGTGCGCAGCCAGATCGGCGAGGTGGTGATGACGTACGCCCAGTTCGCCGACGCGATGAGCTGGCTGGTCATCTTCTTCGTCGCGGTGGTCGCCCCGGAGCTGGTCTCCCGCGACCTGCGCAGCGGGGTGCTGCCGCTCTACTTCTCCCGGCCGCTGCCGCGCTCCGACTATCCGCTGGCCAAGCTGCTGGCCCTGGTGACCGCGCTCTGGCTGCTGCTCGGCGCGCCGCAGCTGGTGATGTTCCTCGGCGCCGCGTTCACCACCGACAACGGCATGACCGGGGTCTGGAACGAACTGCTCGACCTGGTGCCCGGCCTGCTCTACGCCGGTCTCTGGGCGGTGGTCTTCGCCTCGGTCGGTCTGCTGGTCGCCTCGCTCACCGGCAAGCGGGCGTTCGCCGCGGGTGGGATCGTGGCGGTGTTCCTGATGACCACGCCGATCGTGGGCACGCTGTCGATCATGCCGTCCCAGGCGGTCAACGAGCTGGCCGGCCTCGCCTCGCCGTCCACCCTGGTGCAGGGGGTCGGGGTCTGGTCCCTCGGCGACCTGCTGATCACCAACGGCGGCGCCGACCAGTCCGAGTCGCTGATCGGGGACTTCGGCCCGGTCTACGCGGTCGCCGCCGCGCTGCTCGTGGCCGCCTGCGTCACCCTGCTGCTGGCCCGGTACCGGAAGGTGGCCGCCCGATGAGCGCGACGAGCGCCGACACCCGGACGATGGCGGGCGGCGAGCCGACCGCCCCGACCGTGAGCACGTTGGATCTGGCGGGCGTCTCCCGCTGGTACGGCAACGTGGTGGCGGTCAACGACGTCAGCATGCGCCTCGGCCCGGGCGTCACCGGGCTGCTCGGCCCGAACGGCGCGGGCAAGACCACCCTGCTGCACATGATGGCCGGCTTCCTCGCCGCGTCGCGCGGCACGGTCACCCTGGACGGCGCGCCGACCTGGCGCAACCCGGAGGTCTACCGTCGGCTCGGGCTGGTCAGCGAGCGCGAGGCGGTGCACACGTTCCTCAGCGCGTACGAGTTCGTGCTGGCCAGCGCGAAGCTGCACCGGCTGCCGGATCCCGAGGAGGCCGCCCGCCGGGCGATCGCGCTGGTCGAGCTGGAGAGCGCGCAGGACCGGCGGATCGGCACATACTCCAAGGGCATGCGGCAGCGTGCCCGCGTCGCCGCGGCGCTGGTGCACGACCCGCAGGTGCTGCTGCTCGACGAGCCGTTCAACGGGATGGACCCGCGCCAGCGGCTGCACATGATGGACCTGCTGCACCGCCTCGGTGGCGCCGGCCGGACCATCCTGTTCAGCTCGCACATCCTGGAGGAGGTCGAGCAGGTCTCGGGCACCGTCCAGGTGATGGTCGCCGGCCGGCTGGCCGCCTCGGGTGACTTCCGGACCATCCGCCGGTTGATGACGAACCGCCCGCACGTCTTCGCGGTGCGCTCCACCGACGACCGGGCGCTGGCGGTGGCCCTGATGGCCGAGGCGTCGGTGACCGGGGTCGAGCTGGGCCGCACCGGGCTGACCGTGCGGGCGGGCGACTACGGCGCCTTCACCCGGGCGCTGCCGAAGATCGCCCTGGCCCGGGGCATCCGGGTCCAGCAACTGGTGCCCGAGGACGAGTCCCTGGAGAGCGTCTTCTCCTACCTGGTGGAGGCCTGAGCCCGATGTCGACCGTTTCCTGGATCACCGCCCGCGGTCTCTTCGGCCGTCGCCGGTTCCTGCTGCTGTTCCCGCTCCCGGTGGTGCTGGTGCTGCTCGCCGTGCTCTCCCGCGGGCTCGGCGTGGACCCGGGCGAGTGGGGCCCTCCGGTGTTGGTCGGTCTCGGGCTGGCCGTGGTGCTGCCGGTGGTCGCGCTGATCGTCGGCACCGGGGTGCTCGGGGCCGAGATCGACGACGGCACCGTGGTGCACATCCTCACCAAGCCGCTCCCGCGCTGGCAGATCGTGCTGCCCAAGCTCGCGGTGGCGACCGGCGTCACCGCGGTCACCGTCGCCGTGCCGCTCTACGTCGCGGGCGTGCTGGCCCATTCGGTACGCCTCGGCCTGGGTCTCGCGGCCGCCGCCTGCCTCGGGGCGCTCGCGTACTCGGCGCTGTTCCTCGCGCTCAGCCTGCTGACCCGGCGGCCGGTGCTGCTCGGCCTGGTCTACGTGCTGATCTGGGAGGGCCTGCTGGGCAACTTCGTGAGCGGCACCAAGGTGCTCTCCATTCAGCAGTACGTGATCGCCCTCGCCGACCGGTTGGCGCCGAGCGGGTTGCTGGAGACCACCGTCTCCGTGCCGGTGGCGGCGGTGATGAGCGCGCTGGTCAGCGTCGGGTTCACCGTGCTGGCGATCGACCGGTTGCGGTCGTTCAGCGTCGCTGGCGAGACGAGCTGAGCCGAGAGCGCCGCGGTCCGTCCGTCACGAGCGCCATACCGGATGACTCTCCGGGGTGGCGCTCGTCGTCGTCCGGCGTCGGCCGTCACGCGCCGCGCACACGGGGCGGGGGTGCCGGGCCGGCAGGGGGCGGTTCACCCGCCCTGGGAAGGTAGGGCTGGCCGGATGGACCGGGCCGGCCCGGTCGGCGAGGCTGGACGCGTGAGTGCAGAAGCGGGACAGGTGCTGGCACGCCGGCCGTATCCGGGCGCGCGGCACTGGCTGGTGAGCCTGGGCGTGACCGGGTCGGCCGCCGCCGCGACCACTACGGTCGCCCAGGGCAGCGGTCACTTCCACTGGTGGGCGGGGTTCGTGCTGATCCCCGGCGCCCTGATCGCCGCGAGCGGCGGGCCCCTGCTGGCCCGGGGCGGCGGGCGGGCCTTCGCCGGGTACGTCGTCGCCTGCGTCGGCACCCTGGTCTTCGCCACCGGCGCGCTGCTCATGTTCGGCGTGATGTCCCGGGGCTGGCCAGTAATGATCATGCTGCCCTGCCTCGCGGTGGCCGGCACCTACGTGTGGCGGCCGGCGCATCCGCTGGCCCGGGGGCTGCATCGGGCGGTGGCCCTGCTCGCGCTGGCCGGGGCGCTGCTCGGCGCCACCTTCCAGGTGATCCGCGCCGGTCTGGTGGACTTCGGCGACACCGGCTGGTGGGGGGCGTTCCTGATGCTGGCCGGGGTGATCGTGCTCGGCAACGCGGTCGAGTTGACCCGGCACCGGATGCCGTACCGGCTTCAGGCCATCACCCTGCTGGTCGGGCCCGCCGCGGTCGCGTTCCTGCTCGGGCTCCGCTTCCTGCGCGGCTGGTGATCCCCGAGGCGACCCCGGGGATCACCAGGAATCAGAAGGCGGAGGCGATCACCAACTCGGTGGTGCGGTCGGGCAGCAGGTCCAGCTTGCCGATCCGGCCGGCGGCCCGCAGGTCGTCGGCGATCAGCGTGAGGTTCGCCAGCATCGCCGCCGGGCCGAGCGCCTCGGCCAGCGGCACCTCGGCCCGCATCGAGAGCTTCCGCTCCGACTTGGCCCGCCGCACCTGGCTGAGCGCCTCCCCGGCGAGCCGGAGCAGCTCCGGGTCACCCTCGCCCTCGATCGCGCGACCCACCTCGTACGTGGTCGGCCACGGAGCGCGGTGCACCGAGCCGTACCGCCACCACGACCAGACCTCCTCGGTGACGTACGGCAGCACCGGAGCGAAGAGCCGCAACTGCACCGACAGGGCGGTGGCCAGCGCCGCCCGGGCCGAGTCGGCGCGCGGGCCGGTGCCGTAGGCGCGTTCCTTGACCAGCTCGATGTAGTCGTCGCAGAACCGCCAGAAGAACGACTCCGTCGCCAGCAGGGCTGCCGTGTGGTCGTACCCCTCGAAGGCGGACGTCGCGGCGGTGACCACGCCGGAGAGTTCGGCGAGCATGGCCCGGTCCAGTGGCTCGGTCGCGGCGGCGCGCAACGCGTCGGCGGCGCCGAGCCCGAGGGCGAACTTCGACGCGTTGAGCAGCTTGGTGGCGAGCCGCCGGCCGATCTTGATCTGGGCGGGGTCGAAGGCCAGGTCCATGCCGGGTTTGCCGCTCGCCGCCCAGTACCGCACGGCGTCCGAGCTGTGCTGCTCCAGCAGCGCGAGCGGCGTGACCACGTTCCCCTTCGACTTGGACATCTTCTTCCGGTCCGGGTCGAGGATCCAGCCGGAGAGTTCCGCGTCCCGCCAGGGCAGCACGCCGTGCTCGAAGTGGGACCGGACGATGGTGGCGAAGAGCCAGGTGCGGATGATGTCGTGCCCCTGCGGGCGCAGGTCCATCGGGAAGACCCGGGCGAAGAGGTCCGGGTCGGTCTCCCAGCCGCCGACGATCTGCGGCGTCAGCGAGGACGTGGCCCAGGTGTCCAGCACGTCCGGGTCGCCCAGGAAGCCCCCGGGCTGGCCGCGCTGGGACTCGTCGTAGCCCGGCGGCGGGTCGGTGGACGGGTCGACCGGCAGCGCGGACTCGTCCGGCGTGAGAGGGTGGGACCAGACCGGCTCGCCAGCGTCGTCGAGCCGGTACCACACCGGCACCGGCACGCCGAAGTAGCGCTGCCGGCTGACCAGCCAGTCGCCGGTCAGGCCGCTCACCCAGTGCTCGTAGCGGTGCCGCATGTGCTCCGGCACCCAGTGCAGCTCCCGGCCGCGGGCCTGCAGCTCCGCGCGCAGCTCGGGATCGCGCCCGCCGTTGCGCAGATACCACTGCCGGGTCGACACGATCTCCAGCGGCCGGTCGCCGCGCTCGTAGAACTTGACCGGGTGGGTGATCGGGCGCGGCTCGCCGACCAGGTCGCCCGCGTCGGCGAGCATCCCGACGATCTCCCGTCGGGCGCCGTTGACGGTCTGCCCGGCCAGCGCCGCGTACGGCTGCGCCGGCACGCCCGCCGGCGGTTCCGGCAGCAGCCGCCCGTCCCGGCCGATCACGACGCGGGTCTCCAGTCGCAGATCCCGCCACCAGGTCACGTCGGTCAGGTCGCCGAACGTGCAGACCATCACCAGGCCGGTGCCCTTGGCCGGGTCGGCGAGCGGATGGGCGTGCACCGGCACCTCCACTCCGAAGAGCGGGCTCCGCGCGGTGACGCCGACCAGGTCGGCGTAGCGCTCGTCGTCCGGGTGGCAGACCAGGGCCACGCACGCCGGCAGCAGCTCCGGGCGGGTGGTGTCGATCAGCACCTCGCGCCCGCCCGGGCCGGTGAACCGCAGCCGGTGGTAGGCGCCGGGGCGCTCCCGGTCCTCCAACTCGGCCTGCGCCACCGCGGTGCCGAAGCCGACGTCCCAGAGGGTCGGCGCCTCCGCCTGGTACGCCTCGCCGCGCGCCAGGCTGCGCACGAACGCGCGCTGGCTCGTGGCCCGGGCGACCCGGCCGATCGTGGTGTACGTCAGCGACCAGTCGACCGACAGCCCGAGCCGACGCCAGAGCGCCTCGAAGACCTGCTCGTCGGCGACGGTGAGCCGCTCGCAGAGCTCGATGAAGTTGCGCCGGGAGATCGGGATCGGGTTCTTCCGGACCTCGTCGGAGACCGGGGTGGCCGGCGGCCGCCAGACCGGGTCGTACGGCAGCGCCGGGTCGCAGCGCACCCCGTACACGTTCTGCACCCGCCGCTCGGTCGGCAGGCCGTTGTCGTCCCAGCCCATCGGGTAGAACACCGCCCGGCCGCGCATCCGCTGGAACCGGGCGACGGTGTCGGTGTGCGTGTACGAGAAGACGTGCCCCATGTGCAGCTCGCCCGATACGGTCGGCGGAGGCGTGTCGATCGCGTATACGTCCGAGCGCTCCTTCGAGCGGTCGAACGCGTACGTGCCCTCCTCCTGCCAGCGGCGCGCCCAGGTCTCCTCGAGCCCGTCCAGGGTCGGACGCTCGGGGAGGCCGGCGCGGGCCGTCCTCGCCGTATCAGTCATCCTGCGATCGTAGGCAGCCGCCAACGGCGGGACCACGCGTTAACCCACGTGCCACGATGGAATTCGTGCCGACGCCTCAGCTGAGCCCCGACGAGCTGCTCACCACCACCCGCACGGTCCGCCGCCGGCTGGACCTGACCCGGCCGGTGCCGATGGAGTTGATCCGCGAGTGCCTGGAGATCGCGCTCCAGGCGCCCAGCGGCTCCAACCGGCAGGGCTGGCAGTTCGTGGTGGTCACCGACCCGATGCTGCGGGCCGAGATCGGCCTGCTCTACCAGCGGGCGGTGCACGCGTACCTCGCCTCGGAGGGGTCGGCGGCGCGGCTGTTCCCCGAGGACCCGGCGCGGGCCGCGGTGCAGCGCCGGGTGGGGGAGAGCGTGGCCTGGCTCGGCGACCGGATGGGCCAGGTGCCGGTGCTCATGATCCCGTGCCTGCGGCTGCACGGTGGCGGCGAGCTGGCGGCCGGCAACCAGGCGGGGCTCTGGGGGTCCCTGCTGCCGGCGGTCTGGAGCTACATGCTCGCCGCCCGGGCACGCGGCCTGGGGACCGCGTGGACCACGCTGCACCTGACGTACGAGGCGGAGGTGGCCGAGCTGCTCGGCCTCCCGGAGGAGGTGCGCCAGGCGGCGCTGATCCCGACCGCCTGGTACACGGGTGCGGGCTTCCGGCCGGCGAACCGGCAGCCCCTGGACGAGGTGCTGCACGTCGACCAGTGGTAGCCACGACCTGGGCGGGTGGGTCAGCGCAGGGACTGCTGCCACTGCCGGTGCAGGTCGGCGTAGCGACCGCCGGCCTCGGCGAGCCGGTCCGGTGGGCCGTCCTCCACGATCCGGCCGCCGTCCAGGACCAGCACCCGGTCGGCGATCTCCACGGTGGAGAGCCGGTGCGCGATGACCAGGGCGGTCCGGTCGCGCAGGATGGTGCCGAGCGCCCGCTGCACCAGCCGTTCGGTCGGCACGTCCAGCGACGAGGTCGCCTCGTCGAGGATCAGCACGGTCGGGTCGGCCAGGAACGCGCGGGCGAACGCGACCAGCTGCCGCTGCCCGGCGGAGAGCCGGCCGCCGCGCCGGTGCACCTGGGTGGCGTACCCGTCGGGAAGCGCCGCGATGAAGTCGTGCGCGCCGATCGCCCGGGCCGCGTCCCGCACCGCCGCGTCGGACGCGTCCGGCCGGCCGAACCGGATGTTCTCCTCGACCGTGCCGCTGAACAGGTGGTTCTCCTGGGTGACCAGGACCACGGCCCGGCGGAGGTCGGCGTCGGCCACCGCGCGCAGGTCGACCCCGTCCAGGCTGACCGTGCCGGCGACCGGGTCGTGGAACCGCGCCACCAGCTTGGCGACGGTCGACTTGCCGGCACCGGTCGGCCCGATCAGCGCGACGGTCTGCCCGGCCGGCACGGCCAGGTCCAGGTCGGTGAGGATCGGCGTGTCCGGGCGGTAGCCGAACGAGACCCCCCGGAACGCCAGTTCGCCGCGGACGGCACCGCGGGTCAGCGGCACCGGCCGGACCGGCTCGGCGACCGCGGGCCGCTCGTCCAGCACCCCGGCCAGCTTCTCCAGCGCCGCGGTGGCGGACTGCAACGAGTTGTAGAACTGGCTCAGCTCCTGCATCGGCTCGAAGAAGCGCCGCAGATAGAGCAGGAACGCCGCGAGCACCCCGATCTCGGTGTCCCCGTGGAGGACCCGCCAGCCGCCGTAGCAGAGCACCACGGCCACGGTCACGTTCCCGATCACCTTGATGCCCGGCGAGTACGTGGCGATCAACCGGAACGCGTGCAGGCTGGCCCGGCGGTAGTCGTCGCTGAGCGCCACGAAGATGCGCTGGTTGCGCGGTTCCCGCCGGTAGGCCTGCACCGCGCGGATGCCCCGCATCGACTCGACGAAGTGGACGATGACCAGGGCCACCGCCTCCCGGGTGCGCCGGTACGCGCCGGCCGACGCCCGGGCGAACCAGCGGGACAGCCAGTAGAGGAACGGGAAGGCCAGCAGGGTCACCGCGGCCAGCGGCAGGTCCAGCCAGAGCAGGATGCCGGCCACCGACAGGATCGAGAGCGCGGCGAGCACCAGGCTGTCGATGCCGCCGTCGACCAGTTCGGCGATCGAGTCGAGGTCGCTGGTCAGCCGGGAGACCATCCGGCCGGAGGTGTACCGCTCGTGGAAGGCCACCGACAGCCGCTGGAAGTGCCCGTACACCCGGCGGCGGAGGTCGAGCAGGACGGCCTGGCCGATCCGCGCGGAGAGGGTGAGGAAGCCGCGGCGGGCCGCGTACTCGGTCAGCGACGCCGCGACGAACGCCCCGGCCACGGCGGCCAGCGGCCCGGGGTCGCCGGCCCGCAGCGGCGCGATGCCGCGGTCGATGCCGAGCATGACCAGGTACGGCCCGGCCATCGCGGCGCCGTTCTGGGCCAGCAGCAGCGCCACCGCCACGGCGAGCCGGGGCCGGTGCGGGCGCAGCAGGTCGGCCAGGAGCGCCCGGCTCCGGGCGCGGAGCCGGGCGACCGCCTCCGGCGTCGTGTCCTCGGCGCGGCTGCGGTCGGCGTCCGGGTCGGTCGCCTGTCCACGCCAGCGGGTCAGCTCCGGCTCGCCGCCGTGCGCCCCGCCGTCGCCGGGTGGTCCACCGTCGCCGTGGGGCCCGGCGCCGTCGCCGTACGCGCCGGGAGCGTCGTCCCCGCGCGCGTTCGCGAGGTCGTCCCGCGACGGCGGGGCGGTCTCGTGCCCGTGTGCCGACCGCCGGCGGTCGGGCTGTCGTAGCGGCCATCGTGACCGGCCGGGTTCGTCGCGGGACGGTCGACCACGGCCGGACGCCCGGGTCGTCACGACCGCACCAACCCACGCCCGTCCGACGGGTGGCCGGCGGCCCGCCCGGGCGCCGGCGGGCCGTCGGTCGGCGGCTCGGCGGAGAGCAGCGCCCGGTACGCCGGGACGGTGGCGAGCAGCTCCGAGTGGCGGCCGACCGCGGTGATCCGGCCGCCGTCGAGGAGCGCCACCCGGTCGGCCAGCGCGATGGTCGACGGCCGGTGCACCACCAGCAGCGCGGTCGTCTCCCGCAGCACCCGCTTCAGCGCCGCCTCCACGAGCGCCTCGGTCTGCACGTCGAGCGCGGAGAGCGGGTCGTCGAGGACGAGCAGCGCGGGCCGGCCGAGCACCGCCCGGGCCAGCGCCAGCCGCTGCCGCTGCCCGCCGGAGAGGGACAACCCCTGTTCGCCGACGCGGGTGCCCAGTCCCCACGGCAGCTCGTACGCGAAGTCGGCCTGGGCGAGCGCGAGCGCGGCCGCGACGTCCTCCTCGCCGGCCTCGGGGCGACCCAGGGTGAGGTTCTCCCGGACCGACATGGAGAAGAGCGTCGGCTCCTCGAACGCCACCCCGACCAGGCGGCGCACCGAGTCCAGCCGCAGGTCGCGCAGGTCGTGCCCGTCCAGGGTGATCCGGCCGCCGGTCACGTCGTGCAGCCGGGGCACCAGCGAGAGCAGGGTGCTCTTGCCGGAGCCGGTCGCGCCGACCAGGGCCAGCGTCTCGCCCGGTTCCACGCTCAGCTCGACGTCCCGGAGCACCGGCTCCGGCGTGCCGGGATAGCGGAACGAGACGTGCTCGAACCGGAGCCGCCCGCGCACCGCCGAGCGGACCAACGCGACCGCCGCCGGGGCGTCCACGATCTGTGGCGGGGTGTCCAGCACCTCCTGGATCCGGTCCGCGGCGGTCGCCGCCTCCTGCCCGTTCGCGATGATCCAGCCGAGGGACTGGACCGGCCAGATCAGCATCAGCTGGAGGGTGACGAACGCGACCAACTCGCCGATGGTGAGCACGCCCCGCGCCGCGGCGGCCGCCCCGGCCACCAGCACCAGCCCCAGGGTCAGGTTCGGCACCAGGTCGAGCAGCGCCGACGTGCTCGCGAGCAGCCGACCCTTGCCGACGCCGGTGTCGTGCAGCGCGCGGGCGGCGCCGGCGAACCGGGTCGCCAGCTCGGGGCCGCGGCCGTACGCCTTCATGGTCCGCAGGCCCTGCGCGGTCTCCTCGACCAGCGTGGCCACGTCGCCCTGCTGGTCCTGCATCCGGCGGGACGCGGCGTGGTAGTGCCGGGCGAACCGGCGACTGATCAGGAACAGCGGCACCGCGCTGGCCGCCACCAGCAGGCCCAGCACCGGGTGCAGCCGGATGAGCAGCACCACCACGACGGCATAGGTGACCAGGTTGAGCACGAGGAAGAGCAGGCCGAAGGAGAGGAACCGGCGGATCACCGACAGGTCGCTGGTGATCCGGGAGAGCAGTTGGCCGGACTGCCACCGGTCGTGGAAGCTGGCCGGCAGCCGTTGCAGGTGGCCGTAGACGTCGGCGCGCAGCGCCGCCTCCATGCCGACCGCGGACGAGGACTGCACCCACCGGCGGACGAAGATCAGCACAGCCTCGACGAGCCCGAGGGCCAGGGCCAGGCCGCCGAGGCGGAGCAGGCCGGCCGGGTCGTTCCGGGCGACCGGACCGTCCACGACCCGCTGCACCACGAGTGGCACGGCGATGCTCGCCCCGGTGGCGGCCAGTGCCGCGACCAGCAGCCAGCCGAACTCGGCCGCGTACGGGCGCAGGTAGTGCCGCAGCCGCCAGAGGTTGTGCACCGGGTGGGGGCCCGCGGCGACCCGGGCGGCCGGGTCGCCGTCGCTCTCCGCAGGCACTACCCGACGGTAGCCGCAAAAGTGCGGGCCGCCGGTGTCAGCTTGCCGTCAACCGCCGCTCATGACCGAGAAGCCACTTCTTCACGTCCAGCCCCCAGCGGTAGCCGCCCAGCGTCCCGTCGGTGCGCAGCACCCGGTGACACGGCACGAAGAGGGCGGCGGCGTTGCGGGCGCAGGCCGCCGCGGCGGCGCGTACGGCCAGGGGCCGGCCGGCCAGCCCGGCGAACCCGGTGTAGGTGACCGGCTCGCCCGGCTTCACCTCGCGCAGCACCTGCCAGGCGTGCGCCAGGAAGACGCCGCCGGTGTGCTGCTCGACCGGCACCCCGTCGATCGCGTCGAGGTCACCGTCGAGATAGGACCGGACGGCCGCGGTGACCGGGCCGAGGTCGCCCCGCGAACGCAGGGGCGCCCGCAGGTCGGGGTGCACCAGGGGCAGCAGCGCCTCCGGGTCCGCGGTGAAGCCGGCCGCCCGGACCGCCCCGTCCGGGCCGGTCAGGATGCTCAGCGGCCCGGCCGGGGTGGCCAGCACCGCAATGTCGATCGTGGTCATGCCGCTCTCCAGAGTCGGATCACCGCGTAGGACCGCCAGGGGCGCCAGCGGTCCGCGTACGCGTCGAGGGTCGTCGGGTCGTCGGGCAGGCCGAGCGCGGCCGCGCCGCGCCGGACCGCCAGGTCGGTGGGGAGGAGGACGTCCGGGTCGCCGAACGCGCGCATCGCGACGTAGCCCGCGGTCCAGGCGCCGATGCCGGGCAGGGCGCGCAGGCGGCGTACGGTCTCCTCGCGGTCACCGCCGGGCGCCAGGTCCAGCTCGCCCTCGGCCACCGCCCGGGCCAGCCCGCGGATCGTCTCGCGCCGCGCGGCCGGCATGCCGAACGCCTCGTCCGGCAGCCCCGCCACCTCGGCTGCGGTAGGAAATCCCCGCAGCCCACCCGCCTCTCCGAACCCGTCCGGTTGATCATGAAGTTGTTGTCGGGACACGCTACCGGCGAGCGCGACAACCTCATGATCAACAGGGGCGGTGGAGGTGGGGACGTGGGCGAGGAGGCGGGTCAGGGTCGTGCGGGCGGCCGTCACCGAGACCTGCTGGCCGACGACGGCGCGTACGGCCATCTCGAAGCCGTCCACCGAGCGGGGCAGGCGGACGCCGGGCTCGGTCGCGACAGCGGCGGCGAACGCCGGGTCCGCGGCGAGCGTCGCGTCCACCGCCACCGGGTCCGCGTCCAGGTCCAGCAGGCGCCGGCAGCGGGCCACGGCCGGGGACAGGTCCCGCAGGTCGGCCAGGTGCAGGGTGGCGGCCACGTGCCCGTCCGCCGGGGTGAGCGTCGCCTCGCCCGCGCCGTGCGGCAGCCGCAGCCCGCGCCGGTACGTGCCGTCGCGCACCTCCTCCACCCCGGGCAGGGCCCGCAGCGCGAGGAAGTCCAGCAACGCCGCCGCGTGCAGCGGCGGGCGGTACGCGAGCCGGAGCGAGATCGTCCCGGCCCCGGCCGGCGCCGAGTGCTGCCCCCGGGACCGGCGCAGCTCGCTCGGCGCCACCCCGAACACCTCCCGGACCGTGTCGTTGAACTGCCGCACACTGCCGAACCCGGCCGCGAACGCGATCTCCGCCATCCCCAGGCCGGTGGTCTCGATCAGGATCCGGGCGGTCTGCGCCCGCTGGGCCCGGGCCAGCGCGAGCGGCCCGGCGCCCATCTCGGCGCGCAGCATCCGGTGCAGGTGCCGCTCGGTGTAGCCGAGCCGGGCGGCCAGCCCGGGAATGCCGTCCCGGTCGACCACGCCGTCGGCGATCAGCCGCATCGCCCGTCCCACCACGTCGGCGCGGACGTCCCAGTGCGGCGACCCGGGCGCCGCGTCCGGGCGGCAGCGGCGGCAGGCCCGCAGGCCGGCCCCCTGTGCCGCCGCCGCGGACGGGAAGAACCGGACGTTCTGCCGCTTCGGCGTGGTGGCCGGGCAGGACGGCCGGCAGTAGATCCCGGTCGACGTCACGCCCGTGTAGAACCAGCCGTCGAACCGCTGGTCACGGCTGTCGACGGCTCGGTAGCACCGCTCGAAGTCCAACTCCACGTCACCGATGATGCTCCGCCCGGACCGGCCTCGGCTGGCGGGAATCGGACCTGGGCGTGCGGACCGCCGGAGCGTGGGTGGGGCCCGGCCGGCGCGACCGCGCCCACCGGGCCCCTGCGGTCAGCGGCGGCTCGGTTGCCGGGTGAGCAGGGCCGGCCGGAACACGCCGTCCGGGTCGTACCGCCGCCACAGCTCGGCCACGCGCCGGCCGGTCTCGCCCGGGTAGATCCGGTCGAACGCCGCCCGGTCCGGCCGCGCCTCGAAGTTCACGTACGCGCCGTCGGCCCGTGCCGCGACGCCCCGCCACGCGGCGTCCAGCGCCGTCCCGCCCTGCGGCGGAAAGACCGAGCCGACGGCGAGCGTGTCCTGGCGCCGGTGCGGGTACGCGGTGGCCCCGGGGTCCACGTCGTTGACCGCGCCGCCCACCGACCGCAGCTGGACCAGCGCCCGATTCGGCCCGGTCGCCGCCCGCATGATCGCCTGGGCGCTCCCGTCGTCCATCGTGAGCAGGCTGTTGGTGGTCGTGCTGGCCTGCTGCCCGACGTTCGGGTGCAGGTGGGCCATCGGCACGAGCGCCGCGTACGGCACCAGGTCGGTCCGGTGCTCGAGCTGCTTGCCGATCGCGAGCAGTGGCTCCACCAGCGGCCGGGTCCGGCGCAGACTCTCGGCGGCGACCACGGCGGTGATCTGCATGACGGCCGAGCGCCCGTACGGGAACAGCACCGCGGCGGTGGACAGCTCCCGGGGCGCGGCACGGAGGTATTCCGCCCACCGCCGCAGCGTGCCGCCGTCCGGCGTGGCCTCGACGGCGATCTGCGCGAGCCCGACGTTGCGCACCTCGAGCGCCTCGATCTCGAACGCGACCACGATGCCCGCCCCGGCGCCCGCGCCGCGGACCACCCAGAACAGCTCCGGCTCGTGCTCGGCGTCGGCCCGCACGACCGTCCCGTCCGCCAGCACGACCTCCACCGCCCGGACGTGGTCGATCGTCAGCCCGTACCGGCGGACCAGCCAGCCCACACCGCCCCCGGTGGCGAGGCCGCCGACGCCCACGTTGCCGTGGTCGCCGGAGCTGATCGCCAGCCCGTACGGGGCCAGCGCCTTCGCCACCATCGCCCAGCGCGCGCCCGCCTCGACCCGGACCAGCCGCGCGCGTTCGTCGAGCACGTCGATCCGGTTCAGGGCGGAGAGGTCGATGACCAGGCCGCCGTCGTTGGACGACGCGCCGGAGAGGCCGTGTCCGCCACTGCGCACGGCGATCGGCAGCCCTCGCTCCCGGGCGTAGCGGACCGCGGCGACCACCTGTGCGGTGGTCTCCGGCAGCAGCACGCCGGCGGGGGAGTGCCGTGTGGTGTACGTCGAACGGAGCTGCGCGTACCGGCGGTCGCCGGGCGTGACGAGCTTGCCGGTCAGTGGCGCGGGGAGGACCGGGTTCCGGGTCATCGCTGCTCCCTGATCTCGCGTACCTGCTCGCGGACCGCCGGGACCACCCGGTCGGTGAAGGCTCGCAGCTGTGCGCGCGGCGACATGATCGGCCAGAAGATGAACGTGTCGAAGCCGAGGTCGACCGCCCAGCGCGTGAGCGTGTCCACCCAGAGCCGCACGTCGCCGACCAGCCCGGTTCCGCCGCCCTGCGGCCCGATGGCGCCGATGACGTTGTAGATCCGGCGGATGTCCGCCGGGTTCCGGCCCGCGGCGCGCGCCGCGTCGTCGATGATCTGCTGCCGGGACGGCACGTCGGCCGGCGGCACGTAGATGTTGAGGGGCGAGATCCACCCGTCGGCGTACCGGCCGGCCACGGTGAGCATGCGCGGTCGCTGGCCGCCCAGCCAGAGCGGCACCGGCGCCGGCGGCACCGGCCCGCCGGCGTACCCCTCGACGGCGTGCTGGTCGCTCTGGAACTGGACGACGTCGCCGGCCAGGGCCCGGTGCATGATCTGCAGCGCCTCCGCGGTGTACGTGACGGTCTCCGCGCCGTCGCGCCGTGGGCCGCCCATGGCGGCGACGGCGTCCGCGCTCGGCCCCCCGCCCACGCCGAGGACGATCCGCCCGCCGGTGAGCACGCTGAGCGACGCGCCGGCCTTGGCGAGCATGGTCGGTGGGCGCAGCTGCAGGTCGGCCACGTCGGTGAGGAAGGAGATCCGGCTGGTCTCGGCGGCCAGGTGACTGATCATGGTCCAGCTGTCGAGGTGGCCGGGCTGGTAGACGTGGTCCTGGACGGCGAGGTACTCCAAGCCGCTGTCGGCGGCGGCCCGGGCCAGGTGTCGCGTCTCGTCGAGCTTGTCGGCGGACGGATCGAGGCTCAGACCGAAGGTGATCGGGTGTCGGTAGTCGGTCATGGGTCAAGCGTGGCCAGCGTCGCCCGACTGGGCAAACCCGAGGTTAGCTACTAATCTTTGATAAGTGACGAGCGCACAGGCTGCCGTGATGCGGCGATACCAGGACATCAACGACACGGGTTGCCGCGTCTTCCAGGACGCGCTCGAGCTGGTCGGCCGCCGGTGGACCGGAGCGATCCTGCTGGCCGGGCTGCGCGGCGCGCGCCGGTTCGGGGAGTACCGGGCGGCGGTGGCCGGGATCTCCGACCGGCTGCTCGCTCAGCGGCTCAAGGAGCTGGAGGCCGACGGGCTGATCGAGCGGACGGTGATCCCGACCTCCCCGGTCCAGATCACGTACGCCCCGAGCCCGGACGGGCGCGAGCTGATGACGCTCCTCCAGCCGCTGATCGACTGGAGCCACCGCCGCCGGCCCGCCGGCATCGCGTGACGTGCCGCCGCCGCGGGGCGGTGGCGCGCCCCGCGGGGGGCGGTTTCCGACCACGATCGCGCTGACCTGCGACAAGGGTTCGAACGGGCCGAAAGTGTCGGTAGTGGGCGGTACCGTCCGGCCACCAACTCAAGAAGGGTGCGGCGATGGCGAGCGTGGCGGGTCGGGGAGCGACGCGGAGCGGGCACCCTCCACTGGACCGGGCCGTCCTCCAGGAGTTCTACCGCCGGATGCGGGCGGTGGCGCCGGCCGCGGTCGGGGCGATCGAGCGCGACCTCGCCGACGATCCCGGCCGCCCGTTCGCCGACACCGCCTGCGGGCGCCTGGCCCGTTCCCTCGACGACGCGGGGTTGCGGGCCCTCGGCATGTGGGCCCACCACTGGTGCATGCGGTTCTACGACGACGACACCCGCGCGGGCCTGCGACTGGTCCGGGAGCTCGCCGGCCGGTCGGGGTTGGGCTGGACGGTCGACGAGGTGCGCTGGATGCTGCGCGAGTCGCAGGCCGCCGGCCCGGCGGCCGGCGAGCGCTTCACGCTCCCGCTCGCGGCCGCCGCCGAGCTGGCTCCCGGCGTGATCTCGCCCGACGAGTTGGCGGCCGACACCCGAGCCCCGGCCGGTTGGTCCCCGGCCGGGTCGGTCGTGCCCCGCCAGCTCCGCCGCGCCTGACCGGCCGCCCGCGGCGGGCGCTGGCCGAGTGCGGTGGCCCCGACCGCCAGGGCGAACCCGGCGAGCTGCCAGCCGGTGAACGACTGGTCCAGCGCCAGCCAGCCGAGCATCGCGGCGGTGAGCGGGCTGAGCGCGCCGAGCAGCGACACCTGGGTAACCGGCAGCAGGGCCGCACCCCGGAACCAGAGCGCGTACGCCAACGCGGTGCCGGTCAGGGTGAGCCAGGCGTACCCGGCCAGGGCGGGCAGGTCCGGCACGGGTGGGCGGCCGTCGACGGCGAGGGCGAGCGGCACCACCATCAGGCCGCCGGCGGTGAGCTGCCACGCGGTGACGGTGAGCGTGGTCACCCCGGGCGGTCGCCCCCAGCGCCGGGCCAGCACCAGCCCGGTCGCCATCGCCGCGGTGCCGGCCAGCCCGGCGGCGACGCCCACCGCGTCCAGCCCGGCGCCGGGGCGCAGCACCACGAGCGTGACGCCGACGGGCGCGACGACGGCCGCGGCCAGGGCCCGGGGGCGTTCCCCGAGCACCAGCACGGTCAGGCCGGCGACGAGCAGCGGCTGGGCCGCCCCCAGAACGGCCGCGGTGCCGCCCGGCAGTCGGTACGCGGCGAGGAAGAGCAGCGGGAAGAACGCGCCGATGTTCAGCGCGCCGAGCACCACCGACCGCCACCACCAGCTGCCGCGGGGGAGGCGTCGGGTCAGCGCGAGCAGCAGCAGTCCGGCCGGCAGCGCCCGGATCACGCCGGACCAGAGCGGTCGACCGGGCGGCAGCAACTCGGTGGTCACGAGGTAGGTCGTGCCCCAGGCGGTGGGTGCGGCGGCGGTCAGCAGCACGTCGGTCCAACGGCGGTCCATCGCAACTCCTCAGGGCTAAGTAGCTTAGTGCTAAGATACTTAAGCATGAGAGAGATGGGAAGGGCCGACGTACGGCACAATCCGGCTGTGGCGGAACGGGTGACCCGGGACGACGTGGACGGCATCGTCGCCCAGTGGCAGCGGGAGCGCCCCGGCATGCGCCCCGAACCGATGGCGGTGTTCGGCCGGATCTACCGGCTGGCCCGACTGATCGGCGACGAGCAGGAGCGGGTCTACGCGCGGTGGGGGATCGGCCGGGGCGAGTTCGACGTGCTCGCCGCGCTGCGCCGCTCCGGGACGCCGTACACCCTGGCGCCGAAGGCCCTCACCGCCTCGCTGATGCTCACCTCCGGCGGTATGACCGGCCGCCTGGACCGGCTGGAGCGCGCCGGCCTGGTGCGCCGCTCGCCGGACCCGTCCGACCGGCGTGGTCTCCAAGTCACCCTCACCGAGACCGGCCGCCAGGTGGTCGAGGAGGCCGCCGACGCGGGCCTCGCGGTGCAGCGCCGGGTACTGGACACCCTGCCGCCCGAGGATCAGGACCGCCTCGCCGACCTGCTGCGTACGCTGCTCGCCGCTGCCGGCGGGTGACGCTGAGCCCTCGATCGCCCACGTCCACGGGTGCCGACCCGACGCCCCGAGCCGGGTCCGGCAGGATGGGCGGCGGCCCTCCGACGGAAGGACGACCGTGCCTGCCAGCGAACCGACCATCCTCGCCACCAGCATGGGTTTCTTCAGCCGCCACCGCGGCCCGTACGATCTGCGACCCGGCCCGATTTTCGACCTGGGGGCCGAGCTGGCGCAGGCCGGCCCCGAGCCGCGGATCTGCTACCTGGGTCAGGCCGTGGGTGACCAGCCCACCAACCTCACCGCCATCCACGGAGCGTTCGCCGGCACCCGGTTCCGCGTGTCCCACCTGGCGCTGTTCCCGATGCCGAACGTCGACGACGTCCGCGCCCACCTGCTCGCCCAGGACGTGATCTGGGTCGGTGGCGGCAGCGTCGCCAACCTGGTCGCGGTCTGGCGGGTGCACGGGCTCGAGGAGATCCTGCACGAGTGCTGGCAGGCCGGCGTGGTGCTGGGCGGGGTGTCCGCCGGCTCGATCTGCTGGCACCGCGGCGGGGCCACCGACAGCTTCGGCCCCGAGCTGCGCCCGTTCACCGACGGGCTCGGTTGGCTGCCGTACGGCAACGGGGTGCACTACGACAGCGAGGCGCAGCGCCGGCCGCTGATCCACCGGCTCGTCGGCGACGGCACGCTGCCGGTCACCCACTGCACCGACGACGGCGTCGGCCTGGTCTACCGCGGCGACAAGCTGGTCGAGGCGGTCGCGGACCGGGACGGCGTCTCGGCGTACGAGGTCAGCCGCGCCGAGGACGGCACCGTCCGGGAGACGGTCATCGCCCCGCGCCGGCTGGGCTGACGCCGCGCGTCAGACCCGGTCCTCGAACGCCGCGCACACGGTCGCCTGCACCTGTGGCCCCTCGATCGCCCGCAGCAGCTCCCGGGTCAGCGCGATCTGGTGTGCCTCGTCGACCGTGCGGTCCGTCGGGGTGAGCTCGACCCGCCAGCGGAAGTAGAGGTAGTCGTCCCCGTCGGTGGCGGCGAGCCGCGGGTCGGCGCCCTCGTTCGGGTTGATCTCCAGCAGATTGCCGCGGACGTCCACCGAATCCCTCCGGTACGGCACCGCCTCGGGCAGCCGGGCGCGGATCAGGTCCAGCAGCTCCGTCGCCTCCAGCGGGCCGTCGACCATGATGAGGAACTGCAACGTCGTCCGCATGTCTGCCACCGTGCGGCATCGTAGGGCAACAACGGACACCGGCGGGCGGGGCGGCGCGGGTGGCACTGCGTGCCGGTGCTGGAGCGCAACGGCGTAAGCTGGCTCGTCGTGAGTCTCACCATCGGCATCGTCGGCCTGCCCAACGTGGGCAAGAGCACGCTGTTCAACGCGCTGACCAAGAACGACGTGCTCGCGGCGAACTACCCGTTCGCCACCATCGAGCCCAACGTCGGCGTCGTCGGGCTGCCTGATGAGCGGCTGGACAAGCTCGCCGAGATCTTCACCTCCCAGAAGGTGCTGCCGGCGCCCGTGTCGTTCGTCGACATCGCCGGCCTGGTGCGCGGCGCCTCGAAGGGCCAGGGCCGTGGCAACGCGTTCCTCGCGAACATCCGGGACGCCTCGGCGATCTGCCAGGTGGTCCGCGCGTTCTCCGACCCGAACGTGGTGCACGTCGATGGCAAGGTCTCGCCGGCCGACGACATCGAGACGATCAACACCGAGCTGATCCTGGCCGACATCCAGACGCTGGAGAAGGCGGTGCCGCGGCTGGAGAAGGAGGCCAAGCTCCGCAAGGACCGGGCCGCCGCCGCGACCGCCGCGAAGAAGGCCGTCGAGCTGCTGGACACCGGCGTCACCCTCTACGCGGGTGCCGCCGACGCGGGCATCGAGGTCGAGCACCTGCGCGAGCTGCACCTGCTCACCACCAAGCCGTTCCTCTACGTCTTCAACGTCGACGAGGCGGAGCTGGGCAACGCCGAGTTCCTCGACGAGCTGCGCGCCCTGGTCGCTCCGGCCGAGGCGATCTTCATGGACGCCAAGATCGAGTCGGAGCTGGTGGACCTGCCCGAGGAGGAGGCCCGCGAGCTGCTGGAGTCCATCGGGCAGAGTGAGCCGGGCCTGGACCAGTTGGTCCGGGTGGGCTTCCGCACGCTCGGGCTCCAGACGTACCTCACCGCCGGCCCCAAGGAGGCCCGGGCCTGGACGGTCCCGGTCGGCGCGACCGCGCCGGAGGCCGCCGGTGTGATCCACTCCGACTTCCAGCGCGGCTTCATCAAGGCCGAGGTCGTCTCCTACGACGACCTGGTCGCCGCCGGCAGCATGGCCGCCGCCAAGTCGGCCGGCAAGGTCCGGATCGAGGGCAAGGAGTACGTCATGCAGGACGGCGACGTCGTGGAGTTCCGCTTCAACGTCTGATCCGGCCTGTTGTCGCAGGTCAGGAGATTGATGCCGCTACCGCCAGGGGGCGGCTGCGCCCGGCTGCCTACGGTTGTCCGAGCCGCGACACCTGATAGTGGCTGATGTACCAGGCGTTGCCGATCCGGCGCACGATCACGCTGAGGGAGACGGGCAGGGCCGGCCGGTCGGTGAACGCGAAGTCGACGCTGAGGTAACCGAGGACAAGGTCGTCGGCGAGGCGCCGGGTCTCGCGGATGTCGTATGCGGCCGTCATGCCGATCGGCTGGGCGTGGTAGTACTCGGCGACGCTGCCGGGGCCGACGCCGTACGGGTGCAGGCCTTGGAAGATCGCATCGTCGGTGAAGTGCGACGCGACGCGATCGGGGTCGTGGGCGTCGACGGCGGACTTCCACTGGTCGAGGACGCCACGAAGGATCTCGGTCTCGGTGCTGGGCATGGTGGTCTCCCGTGCTGTTGAGCGGATGGGCGGAGCGCAGCGCTGAACGAGAATGGCGCTCACACGGTCGCGTCGGCCTTGCCCGGGTCGTTGGGGTGGGACTCCATGGCGGTGACCATCAGGGTCATCCACGAACGCAGCGGCAGAGTTCCGAGGACCTTCCCGTGGAGCTCGGCCTCGTCGTCGGCGCGCCACACGCCGATGCTGCGCCGCTCGCCAACCGGGCGCCACAGCCGTACCAGGTGACCGGCGGCGGCCAGCTCCTTGGCGCGGACGGCCTCGGCGGCGCGGCGGCGGCCGACCTCGGCCGGGTCGGTGCCCTCGGGGATGTTGGTGGTGATCTCGACCAGGAACTCCTTCATTGCCTTTCTCCTTTTCTGACGCCCAGGCGGGGTGCCCGGGGCCGTCGGAAGTAGTCGCGCTTACCGGTGCTGCTGAAACGGGGGGTACTGGCGGCCCGGAAACCGCGCCATCCGATGGCTCGCGGCGGTGCGGGCCGCCACCGATGCCCGAATCAGGCCCGCCTGCTTCAGCGACCGGCGCTCTGGCCGCCGTCGACGTGGAGGATCTCGCCGGTGACGAACGGGGCGTTCTCCAGATAGATCACCGCGTCGACGATGTCGCCCAGCTCGCCCATCCGGCCGATCGGGAGCAGGCTGCCGAGGGCCTCGTGCTGCTCCTCCGGGTGCATGGGGGTTTTGATGATGCCCGGTGAGACGGCGTTGGTGCGGATGCCGCGAGTGGCGTACTCGATGGCCAGGGACTTGGTGGCGGACTGCAGGCCACCCTTGGTCAGCGAGGCCAGCACGGAGGGCACGTCGGAGTTCGCGTTGTCGACCAGGCTGGAGGTGATGTTCACGATGTGGCCGCCGCCACGGGCGAGCATGTGCGTGATGGCCAGCTGGGTGATGCGGAAGAAGCCGCCCAGGTTCACGCCGACCACGGAGGCGAACTCGTCCTCGGTGTAATCGGTGAAGGGCTTCGCGACGAAGATCCCCGCATTGTTGACCAGGGTGTCGATACGGCCGAACCGCTCGATGCCGGCGGTGATGACGCGCTCGGCGGTGGCGGGGTCGGCGATGTCGCCCTGGACGGTCAAAACGTCGGCGTCGTCGGACGCGGCGACGGTACGCGAGGTGGCGACGACGGCGTAGCCGAGCTTGCGGTAGGCGGCGACCACGCCGGCGCCGATGCCCTGCGACGCACCGGTGATGACCACGACCTTCTGACCCTGGATGCTCATGATGACCTTCTCCGGGTGGTGGTGGATGCTGCCGACCGATCACTAGCCGACCGGTCGCCTATGAAGCTAGACGACCGGTCGAGCACCGTCAAGGGCGGCGGGGTGACGAGCGGCCGTCAAGATCGCCGGCTCAAATGCCCGGGTCGTGCCACTTTCTAGGGGTCCGTCCTGAGTCGGATGCGAACCCACTAGCCGACCGGTCGAGTAATCGCCAGACGACCGGTCGTACACTCGCAGCATGGGACGGAGCAGCGATGCCAGGGAGAAGATCCTCACCGCCGCGCAGTCGCTCATCGAGCTGCGCGGCTACTCTGCCCTGGGCGTGGCCGAGATCTGCAAGGCCGCAGGCGTGCCGAAGGGAAGCTTCTACTACTTCTTCGAGTCGAAGGAGGCACTCGCGCTGGCGGTCATCGACGAGCACTGGGCCAGCCAGCAGCGCGACTGGATCCGCATCCTGCGCAGCGACGCCGAGCCGCTACAGCGGCTGCGGCAGCTGTTCGAGGAGACCGAGGCCGGCCAGCGCGCCGGGCAGCAGAGCTGCGGCACCGTCTCGGGCTGCCTGTTCGGGAACCTCACCCTGGAGATGAGCAACCAGACCGAAGCCGTCCGCGCACGCCTGCAGCAGATCTTCGATGCCCAGGTCGACATGGTCGACGCGGTCATCACCGACGCCCGGGAGCGCGGCGAGGTCACCATCACCGATACCCACGAGGCCGCCCGCTCCGTCGTCGCCCAGCTCGAGGGCCAGGTGCTCTTCGCCAAGCTCTACAACAACACCCAGCGCCTCGACGCCCTGTGGATGAACTGCCTGGCCCTTCTCGGCGCCCACGCCCGTCCGGGCACGCCGGCCACCATCTGACACCTGCGGCGCGGCCGGTCACGAGGAGGCAGCGAGGGCTACGCCGGCGGCCAGGTCCACCTCGACCACGACCTCCGCGTGCGGCTCCCCGCCGTCGAACCCCTGCCGGTCAGAGCGCCGCGGCGAAGTCGCGGAGGCCACCCGGCCAGCCGCCCTCGCTGGCCACGGCGCCGCGGATTCCCTCCCAGCCCGGCCCGTGCACGTCGAGCCGGTCGTGCACCAGGTCGACCTGGGTGCCGGTGTCGGTCGGCGTGAAGGTGACGGTGACGCGGCTGCCGACCGCGTCCGGCGCGGGCGGCTTCCAGTCCGGGCCGACGAGCCAGGAGAAGGCGAAGGTGCGCGGCGGGTCCCAGGTGAGGACGCGGCCCCAGGCGCACACGTCGCCGGCGTCGTTCTCCTCCCACATCCGGCCGCCGACGTGCGGGTCGACGCCGACCTGCTTCAGCTCGCCCGGCTGGACGTGGTGGGAACGGGTCCACCAGCGGTCGATGCCGTTGGTGAACACCTCGAACGCGTGCTCGGGTGTGGCCGCGACATGAATGCTGCTGCGCACGACGGTGTCCTGATCGGTGTGTGCTGTCACGTCTTCTCCTCCGGTGGGTTCTCGGCGGCCTGTGCGAAAGCCGCCAACGCCTGGCTCCAGAACTGGTCGAAGTAGCCGCGGATCGCCGCCAGGCCCTGCGGGTCGACGGCGTGGAGGCGGCGGGTGCCCACGGCCGTCGACGAGACGAGCCCGACGTCCCGGAGCACTTTGAGGTGCTGGGAGACGGCGGGTCGGCTCACCGGGAGACCGCTCGCGATCTCCGCGACCGAGCGCGGGCCGCCGGCCAGCGACTCGAAGATGGTCCGCCGGGTCGGATCGCCGAGGGCTTCGAGCATCCGCCCTTGGTAAGTGGCCACGAACGGTAAGTCTAAACTAACTGCTAACCCTGTCAAGGGACCCACCAGCGGAGACGGGGTGTCGTGGTCGGTGACCTGTCCGTGCGGGGTCACCCGGCCCGCGCGACGACCAGGAACTCGCCGTCGCCGGCGCCCACCGCCTCCCGGCCCCAGCCGCCGAAGAGGTGTTCGACGGCGAATCCGGCCGTCCGCAGCGAGTCGCGCAGCTCCGGTTCGGTACGGAAGCGCAGGGTGGCCGAGCTGAGCAGCTCCTCGCCGTCGGGGAAGACGTAGCGGTGGACGAAGCTGACGACATCGTTCACGACGGCCGTCACCTCGGTCCACGCCCGCACCGCGCGCCCGTCCGGCAACGTGACGCGGCGCCGGGAGTCGACCGCGTTCCACCGTTCCCAGCGGCGGTCCGCGGGATCGCGGCTGTCGAAGACCAGCCGGCCGCCGGTCACCAGCGCCCGACGGAGGTCGTCGAGGGTTGCCGCCCAGTCGGCGCCGGTGACGAGGAACTGCGCCACGTGGCTGGTCAGCACCGCCACGTCGTACGCCCCGCTCGGCAGTACGGCCGAGGTGCCCTCGATCCAGGTGACGCGGTCGGCGCCCGGCTTCGCGCGGGCGGCGGCGAGGGAGGCGCGGGCCGGGTCGACGCCGGTGACGGTATGGCCGTCCGCCGCCAGGGCGAGGGTCAGCCGGCCGGTCCCGCAGCCGAGGTCGAGCACCCGGGCTCCGGGTGTCTCGCCGACCACGGCGCGGAAGAAGTCGTCGTCCCGGCCCCACGGACACTCGGCGTCGTAGACGGTGACCAGCCGAGGGTCCTCGAACTCGCCGTGCCTCATCCGCCCCCACCGGTGGGTGCCACGCCGCCGCCTCTCGTCCGCCCCGACGCGTGGCCCGGCCGCCGTCAGGAGATGTAGTGGAGGATCACATTGTGGACGTGGTGGCTCTTCTGCGCGCCACGGAATTCCACCTCGTAGGTGTGCGTGCCGACGTGGATGGCGATCGCGCCGGTGGAGAAGAACGAGCCGCCCCACGACTTGTTGCTGACCACGCTCACGCTGGTGATCTTCGAGTACGGGATGCTGGTGATCGCGTACCGCTTGCCGATGAACGAGCGGTCCTGGATGATCACGCGGCGGTCGGTGACGCCGATGAACCCGGTGCCGGTGCCGACCGCGTCGTAGACGGCGATGATCTGCTCCCCGTCCAGCAGCCCGGACTGGATCTGCTGGAGCTGCTCCTTGCGGTCATAGGTCGCGTTGGCCATGCGCCTCACGGTAGGTGGGATGCGCCAGCGGTCCGGATCGGCGCCGGCGGGCGTACGACCGAATCGCCGGCGGCCCGGACGAACTCGCGGACCCGGGCCGTGGTGTTGGTCTCCAGCCAGACCGGCCCGCGCTGGATGGGTGGAGCGTCGTGGATCGGCACGTACGCGACGTCCGGGCGGGGGTAGTAGCGCCGGGTGTGCTCGCCGACCGGGAGGACCCCGCGGCCCAGCGCCACGAGCGACAGCATCTCGGAGAACGTGTTGCCGGCCGGTCCGCGCGGCACCGGGCGACCGGACGGGGTGTGCTCCGGCGTGCGGTCCCGCTTGAACCCGAGCGAGGTCGCCGCCGGATACTGCACCACCGGGTGGTCGGCCAGCACCTCCAGGGAGACCGACTCGGCGGCGGCCAGCGGGTGCCCGGCCGGCACGGCCAGCGCCCGACCCTCCGTGAGCAGCACCGGCCCGGTCGCCATGCCGTCGAAGGGGTACGCGGCGATGAGCACGTCGACCGACCCGTCGAGCAGGCTCGGCCGGGAGTTGAACAGCTGCACCTCGCGTACCTCGACCTCACAGTCGGGGTGGCGCTCGGTGAACAGGGCGACGGCCCTGAGCAGCACGGGGGCCGTCCACTCGCCGAGGAACGCCACCCGCAACGTCCCGGTCAGCCCCCGGCCGGCGTCCACCGCCCGCGCGACCGCCTCGTCGATCCCGGCGACCAGCGGCCGGAGATCGTCGGCGAGCTGCTGGCCGATCGGGGTGAGCCGGACGACCCGGCTGGTCCGCGCGAAGAGCGGGGCGCCGATCCGGCGCTCCAGCCGCTTGATCACGTGACTGACCCGGCCGGTCGTCACCCGCAGCCGCTCGGCGGTCCGCCCGAAGTGCAGCTCGTCGGCGAGGGTCAGGAAGGTCTCGACCTCGTACCGCTCCAGCATTCCGTCGTCCCGTCGTTGAGCCAGGGTCAACGATCGTAGCCCGATCGCGTCTTGGTCCGCCTCGCCGCCCGGCGGATCGTGGAGCCGTACCCGAGCGAGAGGCACGCACATCATGAGCAGCACCATCGACGACTACCTGGCCGACCTCGACCCGCCGCTGCGGGAGATCGGCGAGAAGCTCCGGCCGGTCATCGACGAGGCCCTGCCCGGCGCCGCCGCCGCGATGTGGCACGGCCATCCGGTCTGGGGCCTCGGCGACAAGCCGGGCCAGCGGCCGGTCTGCCTGGTCAAGGCGTACGGCGCGTACGTCACCTTCGGGTTGTGGCGCGGGCAGGAGGTCGCCGACCCGGCCGGGCGGCTGACCCCGGGCGCCCGGCGGATGGCCTCGGTCAAGCTGCGTACCGTCGCCGACGTCGACCCGGCGCTCGTCACCGACTGGCTGCGTCAGGCGCGCGACCTGGAGGAGCGGTGAGCAGCGTGCGGGTCATCGGATTCGACCACCTGGTGCTCAACGTGGCCGACGTCGAACGGTCGCTGGACTTCTACTGTGGCCGCCTCGGCCTGGCGCCGGTCCGGGTCGACGAGTGGCGTGCCGGCCGGGTGCCGTTCCCCTCCGTACGCGCCAGCGCGGACACCATCATCGACCTGGTCCGCCGGGAGCGGGGTGAGTCGAACGTCGACCACTTCTGCCTCGTGGTCGCGCCGCTGGACTGGGCGGCGGTGGTCGACTCCGGGCGCTTCACGGTGCTGGAGGGGCCGGTCGGCCGGTTCGGCGCGCGGGGTTCCGCCACCTCGATCTACGTCCGCGACCCGGACGGCAACTCCGTCGAGCTTCGCTGGTATCCCCAGGACGCCGATGGTTGAGCCGGACGGGAACGGCTGAGCCGGACGGGAACGGCTGAGCCGGACGGGAACGGCTGAGCCGGACGGGAACAGCTGGGCGAGGCGCGGGCCACGGCGCCCGTCCGGCCCGTCCGGCCGTCAGGATGTGGTGACCGCCCGGTAGGCGTCCTCGATCCGAGCCGCGAGCAGGACCTCGCCCTCGGTCAACGGGCTGTTGCCGTGGCCGACCCGGATCTGGGTCTGGTCGGCCTGGCGGCTGATCTCCGGGCGCAGGTGCAGGGCGTCCGCGACCACCTTCACCCGCTCGGTGAGCGCGGCGTGCTGGCTGTCGTCGATCCGGAGGGTCCGTCGGATCTGCTCACCCTCCCTGGTCCATCCGGAGAGCAGAGTCAGCGCGTCGGAGAGGTAGTCCTGCTTCGCTCGGCCGTTGAACAGCGCACGCATCACCGCACCTCCCAGGCGCCGTTCCCGGCTTGTGGCCAAATCGTCGCCATCCCGTGTCTTGTCGGTGGCCCCTAGTCTTGCCGCCGTACGCCGCGTGTGTCCACGCCCACACTTCCGGGTTCTCCTGACCTAAGCGGCCGGTTACGGTACCCAAACCGCCGATTGATCTGGCACGCTGGACGGCCGTGCGAACCGAACGGGCGAACAGCGGCGGGCAGCCGCCGCGACGGGATCTCAAGGTGATCGTCGGCGCGGCGATCATCCGCGACGGGCGGGTGCTGGCCTGTGCGCGGTCCGCCCCGCCCGAGGTCGCGGGCATGTGGGAGTTTCCCGGCGGGAAGGTCGAGCCGGGGGAGTCCGAGACCGACGCGCTGGTCCGTGAGTGCGCCGAGGAGCTGGCCGTACGCGTGGAGATCGGCGATCGGGTCGGCCGCAACGTGAAGATGGCCCACGGCCGCTCGGTGCTGAAGGTGTACGCCGCGCGCCTGCTCGACGACGACCAGCCCCAGCCGCTGGAGCACTCGGCGCTGCGCTGGCTCTCCGCCGCCGAGCTGGACTCGGTCACCTGGCTGCCCGCCGACGCCCCCATCGTCGCCGCCCTGCGCCCCCTCCTGACGGCCGGCTGACCGCACGCCAAGGCCCACCGCCGTCAGGTTGATCATGAAGTTGTTGCCGCGACACGCCGGGCGTGGCGGCGACAACTTCATGATCAACCGTACGGGGCGCGGCGTGGTCGCGGGCGAGACGGACACCGGGCCGGAAACGGGACGAGGGCCGACGGCTGTCGCCGTGGCCCCCGTCATCGTCGACGTGGTCAGTGCTTGTCCTGCTCCGGGTGGGCGAAGTTCAGGTGCTCCGGGGGCAGCGGGAACGTGACGTCGTCGCCGAACGGCGACGGCGCGGCGGCCCGGTCGAAGGTGAGCTCCGTGAGCGGAAGCTTGCCCCGCTCGTCCACGGCGGGTGCGGTCGGGTGCGGCACCTCGCGGTGCCAGTTGACCCCGCTCTGCGCCTGCGCCTCGGCCTGAGGGTCATGCGATGCGCCCGCGTGCGAGTGCACCCCGCCGTGGCCGGCCGGGGCGGTCACCGGGCCGGCGGCCCGGGCACTGGACATGCTGGTCTGGGGCGTCTCACCCCGTCGGAAGATCTTGCTACCAAGCCACACAAGGGGATCGTACCTGCGGTCGACGACCCGTTCCTTCATGGGGATGATCCCGTTGTCGGTGATCTTGATGTGCTCGGGGCAGACCTCGGTGCAGCACTTGGTGATGTTGCAGTAGCCGAGGCCCATGTCCGACTGCGCGTACTCCTTGCGGTCGGTCCGGGCATCCAGCGGGTGCATGTCCAGCTCCGAGGCGCGGATGAAGAACCGCGGCCCGGAGAAGGCCGGCTTGTTCTCCTCGTGGTCCCGGATCACGTGACACACGTTCTGGCAGAGGAAGCACTCGATGCACTTGCGGAACTCCTGCGAGCGCTCCACGTCGACCTGCTGCATCCGGTAGTCCCCGGGCGCGACGTCCGCCGGTGGCGCGAAGGCCGGCGTCTCCCGGGCCTTCTCGTAGTTGAAGGAGACGTCCGTGACCAGGTCCCGGATGACCGGGAAGGTGCGCAGCGGCGTGACCGTGACCGTCTCGTCCTCCTCGAAGGTGGACATCCGGGTCATGCAGCCGAGCCGCGGCTTGCCGTTGATCTCCATCGAGCAGGAGCCGCACTTGCCTGCCTTGCAGTTCCACCGGCAGGCCAGGTCGGGCGCGTCGGTGGCCTGGAGACGGTGGATGACGTCGAGGACGACCTCGCCCTCGTTCACCTCGACCGTGTAGTCCTGCAGGTCGCCACCGGACTCGTCGCCCCGCCAGATGCGGAACTGCCTCTTGGTCCCCATCAGTTGCCCGCCTCCTCGGTGAGGGCGTCGAACTCCGCGAGCTCCTCGTCCGTCAGGTACTTGCCCAGCTCGGTGCGGTCGAACAGCTTGATCAGCTCCGGGCGCATCTTCGGCAGCGGCTTACGAGCCAGCCGGACCGTGTCGCCCTCCAGCGAGCAGACCAGGTTCACCCGGCGCCACTGCGGGTCCATGGCCGGGAAGTCCTCCCGGGTGTGCCCGCCGCGGGACTCCCGCCGCTCCAGCGCCGCCTTCGCGGTGCACTCCGAGACCACCAGCATGTTGCGCAGGTCCAGCGCGAGGTGCCAGCCCGGGTTGTAGCGCCGCCCGCCGGCCGCGCTGACCTTGGCCACGCGCTCGCGCAGCTCGGCGAGTCGGACCAGGGAGTCCGCCAGCTCGCCCTCCCGACGGATGATCCCGACCAGATCTCCCATGACCGCCTGGAGGTCCTGCTGCAGGGTGTACGGGTTCTCGCCGGTGTCCCGCTGCAGCGGCGCCAGCGCGGTCTCCACCGCGGCCTCGACGGCCTGCACGGCCACGGTGGGCCGGGCGGCGAGGCTGTCGGCGTACGAGGCGGCGTGGCCGCCCGCGCGCTTGCCGAAGACCAGCAGGTCGGAGAGGGAGTTGCCGCCGAGCCGGTTGGAGCCGTGCATGCCGCCGGAGACCTCGCCCGCGGCGAAGAGCCCCTGGACGTGGCCGAACGCGGCCCCGCTGTCCGGGTCCACCTCAACGCCGCCCATCACGTAGTGGCAGGTCGGGCCGACCTCCATCGGCTCGGCGGTGATGTCGACGTCGGCCAGCTCCTTGAACTGGTGGTACATCGAGGGGAGCCGGCGGCGGATCTCGTCGGCCGACTTGCGGCTCGCGATGTCCAGGAAGACGCCGCCCGCGGGGGTGCCGCGACCGGCCTTGACCTCGCTGTTGATCGCCCGGGCCACCTCGTCACGGGGCAGCAGCTCCGGCGGGCGGCGGTTGTTGTCCGGGTCGGTGTACCAGCGGTCCGCCTCCTCCTCGGTCTCCGCGTACTGCTTGCGGAAGACGTCGGGGACGTAGTCGAACATGAACCGCTTGCCCTCGGAGTTCTTCAGCACCCCGCCGTCACCGCGGACCGACTCGGTGACCAGGATGCCCTTCACCGAGGGCGGCCAGACCATGCCGGTCGGGTGGAACTGGAGGAACTCCATGTTTATCAGCGTCGCCCCGGCGCGCAGCGCGAGCGCGTGACCGTCCCCGGTGTACTCCCACGAGTTCGAGGTGACCTTGTAGGACCGGCCGACGCCGCCGGTGGCCAACACCACCGCGGGCGCCTCGAAGAGGACGAACTCGCCGGACTCCCGGTAGTAGCCGAACGCGCCGGCGATCCGGTCGCCGTCGAGCAACAGTTCGGTGATGGTGGTCTCGGCGAAGACCCGGATCCGCGCGTCGTACGAGCCGAACTCGCGCTTGTCCTCCTGCTGGAGGGAGACGATCTTTTGCTGCAGGGTCCGGATCAGCTCCAGGCCGGTGCGGTCGCCGACGTGGGCCAGCCGCGGGTACTCGTGGCCGCCGAAATTGCGCTGGGAGATCTTGCCGTCCTTGGTGCGGTCGAAGAGCGCACCGTACGTCTCCAGCTCCCAGATCCGCTGCGGCGACTCCTTCGCGTGCAGCTCGGCCATCCGGAAGTTGTTCAGGAACTTGCCGCCGCGCATCGTGTCGCGGAAGTGCACCTGCCAGCTGTCGCGGCTGTTCACGTTCCCCATCGCGGCGGCGGCGCCGCCCTCGGCCATCACCGTGTGGGCCTTGCCGAAGAGCGACTTCGAGATGATCGCGGTCTTCTTGCCGGCGAGCCGGGCCTCGATCGCCGCGCGCAGGCCGGCGCCGCCCGCGCCGATCACGACGACGTCGTAGTGGTGTCGTTCGATTCGAGTGGTAGTGGTCATGTCCAGGCCCTCTAGTTGATGAACCGCAGGTCGGGGAACCACTCGGCTGCGACCGCCATGATGTAGAAGTCGGTCAGCGCCAGGGTGCCGAGGGTGATCCAGGCCAGCTGCATGTGCCGGACGTTCAGCCAGGAGACAAGCGTCCAGGCCCGGTAGCGCACCGGGTGCTTGGAGAAGTGCTTCAGCCGGCCGCCGATGATGTGCCGGCAGGAGTGGCAGGAGATCGTGTACGCCCAGAGCATCACCACGTTGGCGATCAGGATGAGGTTGCCCAGCCCGAACCCGAAGCCCTCGGGGGAGTGGAAGGCGAGGATCGCGTCGTACGTGTTGATCAGCGAGATGATCGCGGCGGCGTAGAAGAAGTAGCGGTGCAGGTTCTGCCCGAGCAGCGGAACCCGGGTCTCCCCGCTGTAGGAGGCGTGGCCGTCCGGGACGGCGCAGGCCGGCGGCGACAGCCAGAACGACCGGTAGTACGCCTTGCGGTAGTAGTAGCAGGTGAGCCGGAAAAGCAGCAGGAACGGCAGGGTCAGCGCGGCGTCCGGGATGATCCACCAGCCGGGCAGGAACTGTCCGAAGTGCGAGGCGTTCTCGACGCACCGGTCAGTGATGCACGGGGAGTAGAACGGGGTCAGGTAGTGGTAGGCGTCCACCCAGTACCACTTGTGCATGAAGACCCGGACCGTCGCGTACGCGACCCAGGCGGTGAGCCCGACGACGGTGATCAGTGGAGCGAACCACCAGCGGTCGGTGCGCAACGTCTTCGCCGCGATGGCGGCGCGCGCCCGCGCTCCCCGCGGTCTCGTTGCCGTTGATGTCATTTCGAGTTGTCTCCTCGACGGGCCCGCACGAGCGGGCGGCTCTTTCCTCCGGTCGGCACGCGGAAGGCGAACCCGCACCCGCTTGCCACGTCATGCGCACACCAACGACCGCACCGGGCGTACCGGCGCAGCTAAGTGACACACGTTACGCCGATCTTCGCGAGCCGTCCGCGCAAGGCAGTGTCCCGTGTGTCCGAGCGCTTGGAAAGACCCTCGATGTGAAGTTCCCGGAAAGATCGTCCACGGGCGATAGGCGGGCCCGTCCCGGTCAGCCGGACGCGCCGCCGGTGAAGTTCCAGGAGGCGAGCCGGACCGGCGGCGCCTCCCACCAGACGCCGTCGATCCGGTCCGGCTGGCGGACGGCGTGCCGGCCCAGCCCGAGCACCGCGCCGGGACCGAGGGCACGCGGGTAGGACTCGGTGAAGCGCAGGTCCCGGACCGCACGGGTCACCACGCCGTCCTCGACCAGCCAGACCCCGTTGCGGGTGAGGCCGGTGATGACCAGGCTCTTCGGGTCCAGCACCCGGGTGTACCAGAGGTCGCTGACCAGCAGCCCGCGGCGTACCCCGGCGACCAGGGCCGCCGTGTCGTCGTCCGTGACCGCTCCGGCCACTCCGGTCGCCCCGGCGCCGCCTGGGCCGCCGCTGGTGGTCGCCGCGCCCGGGGCGCCACCGGCGACCGACGGGGCGAGCAGGCGGAGGTTGCGGGGGATGGGGCCGAAGGTGGTGGCGCCGAGCATGGCGTGCCCGGTGGAACTCGCACCCGTCTCGGCGCCGCTGCGCCGGTCGTGCGTCACCGCACGGGTGACCCCGGCGTCGACCAGACGCAGCTCCCGTCGGGTGGTGCCCTCCAGGTCGAACGGCAGGTTGGACCCGTGCAGCGGGTCGTCCACGACGGTCACCGACGGGTCGAACTGGGCCGCGCCGAGTTCGGCGAAGGACTGCCGCTCGGCGTACCGCTTGCCGTTGAACCCGAACCAGGCGAGGTTCTGGAGCAGGTCGGCGACGGCGGCCGGTTCGAGCACCACCTCGTAGCGGCCCGGCGGCAACTCGACCGGGTCGGCCGCGGCGCGCGCCTTGGCTGCGGCCCGCGCGCCCAGGGCGGCCCCGTCGAGGTCGGCGAGCCGGTCGGCGCAGCGCCGGGCCACCCCGTCCGAGCCGCCCGTCCGGGCGATGCCGTCCATCGCGGCCTCCGCCGTGCGCCCGTGCGCGACGTGGCCGGCGGAGTTGGCGAAGGCGCCGGAGCGGTACGACGTCCGGCAGTAGCCGGCCGCTTCGAGGTCACCCACCGCGTCCACGAAGGCGCGCACCCGGGCCGCCCGCTCGTCCGGCTCCGCGTGGGCGATGGCCTCGTCGGCGGCGGGCCCGGCCGACACCGGCGACGGTGGGGTGAGCCCGGGCCACGCCGGGTCGGGCGGGCAGAGCCGGGCGGCGGCCAGCGTCCGCTCGACCAGCGCGCGCAGCCCCTCCGGGCTCGCCACGCTGCCACTGCCGGCGGCGGTGCGCCCGTCGACGTGCACCCGCAGCCGGACGCCGAGAGTCGACTCGGCGACGTTCTGGTGGATGAAGGAATTGGCGAACCGGGTGAGCGCCAGTTCGGACCGGGTCACCACCGCCTCGGCCTCGGCTCCCGGACCGCCCACCTGGCGGACCAGCTCGACCACCTGAGCGGCGAGGTCCACTTCGGTCGTGCCGGTCATGCCCGCACCCCCACCCGGACGTTGCGGAACCGGGCCGGCGCCGCCGGGTGCCCGGTGTGCCCGGTCTGGCCGGGCTGGCCCTTGCCGCAGTTCGGTGTGCCCCAGGCGACGGTCTCACCGGACAGCATGTCCATCGACCGCCAGAAGAGCGGCCCGATGCCGGTGTAGGTGGGGTTGCGCAACATGCGCCCGCGCCGGCCGTTGTGCACCTCCCAGCCGATCTCGCAGCCGAACTGGAAGTTGAGCCGCTTGTCGTCGATCGACCAGGACCGGTTGACGTCCATCAGCACCCCCTCGTCGGTGGCCGCGACGATCTCCTCCAGGGTGTGCGGGCCGGGCTCCAGGCCGACGTTGGTCATCCGCACCATGGGCAGCCGGGCCCAGCCGTCGGACCGTACGCTGCCGCCGTAGTCGAGGCCGGCGACGGCGGCGGAGTCCCGGCCGGCGAGCACGCCCACCCACCGGCCGTCGCGGACCGCGTCCCGCTTCACCGCCGCGGAGCCCTCGTCGTCGAAGCCGAAGCTGCCCAGGGCGCCCGGGATGGTCGGATCGATGGCGATGTTCATCAGCTCCGAGCCGTAGCGCAGGGAGCCGAGCTGGGCCAGGTCCAGCCAGGACGTGCCGGCGAAGGCCGCTTCCCAGCCGAGGATCCGGTCCAGTTCGATAGCGTGCCCGACCGACTCGTGGATCTGGAGGGCGAGCTGTTCCCCGCCGAGGATCAGGTCGGTCTCGCCGGCCGGGCACATCGGCGCGGTGAGCAGGGCCCGGGACTCCTCGGCGATCCGCGCCGCGTGCGCGGTCAGGTCGAGCGACTCGACCAGCTCCCACCCGGTGGTGCCGTACTGACCGCGGTAGCTGGGGTAGGAGCGGCGCTGGGTCTCACCGTCGCCGATCGAGGTGGCCGAGATACCGCCGCCGCACTCCCGGATCCGCTGGTCGACGCGGTGACCCTCGCTGGAGACGAACCACTTGGCGGTGTCCCAGATCTGGTAGAGCCCCTCGGCGATGTCCGCGCCGTGCCCGACCATCGCCGCGGTCGCGCCCACCAGCAGGTCACCCTTGTCCGACAGCGGCACGCCGAGCGGGTCGACCCGGCACTCCGAGGCCCAGGTCGCGACGGCCGGCTCGGCGGGCACCAGGTCGATCGGCGGGCCGGGGACCCGCCCGCTGGCGGCGGCGGTCCGCGCGGCCCGGCGGCCGGCTTCCCGCGCCGCGGCGTCGGAGAGTTCGGGTACGGCGTGGAAGCCCCAGCTCGACCCGACCAGGGCGCGGACGCCCAGGCCGCTGCTCTCGTCCTGGGTCAGCTCCTCGATCTCGCCGTTGCGCGCCGACATCGACTCGTACCGGCGGTGCATCACCCGCGCGTCGGCGTAGCGGGCTCCCGCGTCCAGGGCGGCCTGCACGGCGGCGGTCGCCGCGTCGAACTCGGTCATGCGACCGACCCTAGGCGAGTCGCCGTACCCCCGTCAGCCGAGCACGCTCGCGCGAGCTCGGGGGCGCCCCGCCGCGCCCGGCTTGGCGTGTCGCCCGGTGGCGGGCCGACCACCGACGACCGTTATGACTCAGCGGCACAACATGCCGCTGAGTCATCACGCGCCTGAGGCATGTCTTCCCCGGCCCTGGTCACCGAGCGTCACCGTGGCCCGGTGGGAGCGGCGTCGTCCCGTGGCGACCGGCGTCACCGGTGGGCGGGCAAAGGTGTCCGTGGATGTGCTGGTGAGGGGTGTTCACGCCCGTTGCCGACTCGTTACGCTGAGGCCCGCTGACAGGTCCGCCCGTTGTAGCTTATTTTCGCCCTCAGGACTTTGCTGTAAGTTCTCTTCGTCACTGAGGGAGGCGGTCGTGGACAGGCCGGAGTCGACGCCGTCCGGGCAACCGGACGACCGCCCGAGCGTGCCGGAGCAGCGCGGCACCGACGATCCCTATCTGCGGGTGACCGACCTGCGGGTCCGCTTCGACACCACCGACGGCGTGGTCCGCGCGGTGGACGGGGTGTCGTTCGCGGTGGAGCGGGGCCGGACGCTCGGCATCGTCGGCGAGTCCGGCTCGGGCAAGAGCGTGACCTCGCTGGCCGTCCTCGGTCTGCACGACCCCCGGCGGAGCACCATCACCGGGGAGATCTCCGTCGGCGGCCGCCAGCTGGTCGGGCTGCCGGAGGAGGAGGTACGCCGGCTGCGCGGCCGGGACATGGCGATGATCTTCCAGGACCCGCTGTCGGCGCTGCACCCGTACTACACGGTCGGGAAGCAGATCGCCGAGGCGTACCGGGTGCACCACCCGCGGGCCGGCAAGCGGGAGGCGCGACAGCGCGCGGTGGACATGCTCGGCCGGGTCGGCATCCCGCAGCCGGCCCGCCGCTTCGACCAGTACCCGCACGAGTTCTCCGGCGGCATGCGCCAGCGGGCGATGATCGCGATGGCGCTCGTCAACGATCCCGACCTGCTCATCGCCGACGAGCCGACCACCGCCCTGGACGTCACCGTGCAGGCGCAGATCCTGGACCTGCTGGCCGACCTCCAGGCCGAGTTCCACTCCGCGATCATCATGATCACTCACGATCTGGGCGTGGTGAGCCAGGTGGCCGACGACGTGCTGGTGATGTACGGCGGTCGGGCCGTCGAGCGCGGCAGCGTCGAGCAGGTGCTGCGCCGGCCGCAACATCCGTACACCTGGGGGTTGCTCTCCAGCGTGCCCTCCCTGCACGGCGACGCGGACGCGGACCTGGTGCCGATCCGGGGCAACCCGCCGAGCCTGATCAACCTGCCCTCGGGCTGCGCCTTCCACCCCCGCTGCCGGTACGCCGACCGCAACGGCGACCGCTCCCGCACGGACGTGCCCGAGCTGCGCCCGGCCGGGGAGGACGGCCACCTGGCCGCCTGCCACCTGGCCGTCGAGGAGCGGACCCGGCTGTACCGCGAGGACATCGCACAGGTGGGGGTGGCCCGGTGAGCGCGACGGATGCCGTGCAGGTCGAACCGACGACGGGGACCGAGCCGCTGCTGCGGGTGCGCGGGCTGACGAAGCACTTCCCGGTGCGCACCGGCTTCCGTGGCCGCAGCCTCGTGCGGGCGGTGGACGGGCTGGACTTCGACGTCCGACCCGGCGAGACGCTCGGCCTGGTCGGGGAGTCCGGCTGCGGCAAGACCACCACCGGGCGGATGCTGGTGCGGCTGCTGGAGCCGACCTCGGGCACGATCGAGTTCGAGGGGCGGGACATCACCCACGCCAGCCGGCGCGAGCTGCGCCCGCTGCGCCAGGACCTCCAGATCATCTTCCAGGACCCGTACGCCTCGCTGAACCCGCGGCACACGGTCGGCCGGATCATCGCGATGCCGCTGCAGGTCAACGGAATCGACCCGCCCGGCGGGGTCCGGGCGCGGGTGCAGGAGCTGCTCGAGATCGTCGGGCTCAACCCGGAGCACTACAACCGGTATCCGCACGAGTTTTCCGGCGGGCAGCGGCAGCGCATCGGCATCGCCCGCGCGCTGGCGCTGCGGCCGAAGCTGATCGTGGCGGACGAGCCGGTCTCCGCCCTGGACGTCTCGATCCAGGCGCAGGTCATCAACCTGCTCCGCGAGCTGCAACGCGACCTCGGGCTGGCCTTCGTCTTCATCGCCCACGACCTGGCCGTGGTGCGGCACTTCTGCCAGCGGGTCGCCGTGATGTATCTCGGCAAGATCGTGGAGATCGGCGACCGGGCGGACATCTACGAGCGGCCGCAGCACCCGTACACCCGGGCGCTGCTCTCGGCGATCCCGGACGTCACCCAGCTCGGCCCGGGTGGGCGGATCCGGCTGGCCGGCGACGTGCCCACCCCGCTCGATCCGCCCTCCGGCTGCCGGTTCCGGACCCGGTGCTGGAAGGCGCAGGACATCTGTGGCGCCGAGGAGCCGGCGCTGGTGCCGCGCGCCGGGGGGAACCAGGCCACCGCCTGCCACTTCCCTGAGTCGGGGCCGGTCGCGGCCGGCTCGGGCGGCGCACCGGACAGTGGCGGCGCACCGGACGGCGGCGTTGTCCCAGGCGGCGGCGCGGCGGACGTGACGGTCGAGGAGGTGGCGAAGTGAGCCTGTCCCCGGTGGAGGGTGTGGCGCTGGCGGAGATCGAGTCCGGCGGTGACCCGGCGGAGCCCGCGCGAAAGGGCGTCGTCGGCCGCTCGCCCGGCCAGCTCGCCTGGCTCCGGCTGCGCCGCGACCGCACCGCGATGGTCAGCGGCGCGATGCTGATCTTCTTTATGGTGCTGGCACTGGCCGCCCCGCTGATCGAGCTGGCCTACGGCATCGGCCCGCGCGAGCAGTACCAGAACCTGCTGGACGGCTTCGGCATGCCGCTGGGCTACGCCGGCGGCGTGACCGGCGAGCACTGGTTCGGCCTGGAGCCGGGCCTCGGCCGGGACATCTTCATCCGGCTCATCTACGGCCTGCGCACGTCGCTGTTCATCGCGTTCGCCGCCGCGGTGATCACCGCGACCATCGGCATCGTGCTCGGCACCCTCGCCGGTTACCTCGGCGGCTGGCTGGACGCCGTGATCAACTGGATCACCGACCTGACCCTGGCCATGCCGTTCCTGGTCATCGCGCTGGCCCTGACGCCGACTCTGGTGCTGCGCTTCTACGGCGAGCGGCAGCAGGTCTCCTCGGCGTTCGGCGTGGGCGTCCTCATCGCCGTCTTCGCGATCTTCGGCTGGACGAGCACCGCCCGGCTGGTCCGCGGCCAGGTGATCGCGCTGCGCGAGCGGGAGTTCGTCGAGGCGGCGCGGGCCAGTGGCGCCGGGCTCGGGCACATGCTCTTCCGGCAGCTGCTGCCGAACATCTGGGCGCCGATCCTGGTCTCGTTCTCCCTCGCCGTGCCGCAGTTCATCACCAGCGAGGCCGCGCTGTCCTTCATCGGGGTCGGGCTGAGCGACGAGACGCCGAGCTTCGGCCGGATGATCTACCGCAGCCTGGACTACCTGCAGACCGACCCGGCGTACGTGTTCTTCCCGGGCATCACGATCTTCGCGCTCGTGTTCGCCTTCAACCTCTTCGGGGACGCGCTGCGCGACGCGCTCGACCCGAAGTCGTCCCGGTAGGGGTTCCCATGGCGCGATTCCTGATCAAGCGGCTCTTCTCCGCCACGCTGACCCTGTTCGCGGTGAGCGTGCTGACCTTCCTGATGTTCTTCGCCCTGCCGCGCGACCCGGTGACCGGGATGTGCCCGAAGAACTGCAACCCGGAGCGCCTGGAGCGGGTCCGCGAGGAGTTGGGCCTGAACGACCCGCTGATCGCCCAGTACGCCGGTTACATGAAGGGCATCGTCACCGGGCGGGACCTGGGCAGTGCCCAGGGCGGCCGGTGCGACGCGCCCTGCCTGGGCTGGTCGTACGTCACCAACGAGGCGGTCTCGGACACCATCGCCCGCGTGCTGCCGGTGACGCTGAGCATCGTGATCCCGGCGGCGATCCTCTGGCTGCTGCTCGGCGTGGGGCTCGGCATGATCTCGGCGCTGCGCCGGGGCACCTGGCTGGACCGGCTGGCGATCGGCTTCTCGCTGACCGGCGCCTCGTTGCAGCTCTACTTCGTCGGCGCGGTGCTGCTGCTGGTCTTCGTCTACAACCTGAAGCTGTTGCCGGTGCCCAGCTACACCTCGATCTTCGACAATCCGTTGAAGTGGGCGAGTGGCCTGGTGCTCGCGTGGGTGTCGCTGGCCTTCCTCTTCTCCGCCATCTACGCCCGGCTCTCCCGGGCGCAGATGCTGGAGACCCTGTCGGAGGACTTCGTCCGGACGGCGCGGGCGAAGGGCCTGGCCAAACCCAAGGTGTACGGCCGGCACGCGCTTCGGGCGGCGATCACCCCGGTGGTGACCATCGCCGGCCTGGACGTCGGCGGGGCGCTCGGGGGCACGGTGATCACCGAGACGACCTTCGGCATCCAGGGGTTGGGGCGGACGGCCGTCGACGCGGTGCGCTCCGGCGACCTGCCCACGATCATGGCCACCGTGCTGATCGCCGCGGTCTTCGTGGTGCTGGCGAACGTGCTGGTCGACCTGCTGTACGCGGCCATCGACCCCCGGGTGCGGCTGCGCTGACCACCCCGTCCCGACGGGCCTGTGTCGGCCCCCCGGCCGACGGTGAAATTTATCGACAACTGTTACACAACTCGTAGGTTTTCTTCTTTACGATCCTCGGGACGTCGGCGGTTCCACCTCCGGCGGACCGCACGACAGATGGGTGGAGGAGGTACGAGATGCGACCACGCGTGGCGGCCGCCGCAGGCGGCGCGATCGCACTGGTTGTGGCACTGGGTGCGTGCTCGAAGAACACGGGCGAGGGCACCAACGTCGACACCAACCGTACGCAGACCGGGGTCATCGCGACCGACCCGAAGGAGTCGCAGGGTCCCGCCCCCGAGGTGGCCGGGGCGCAGAAGGGCGGCACCTTCACCATCATCCGGGAGACGCCGATCTCCCACCTGGACCCGCAGCGGACCTACTCGTTCGCCGGCCTGATGGCGAGCCCGCTCTTCTCCCGCTACCTCACCACCTGGAAGGACGACGGCAAGGGCGGACTGGTCCTCGTCGGCGACCTGGCCGAGACCCCGGGCACCAACGTCAACAACGACTGCAAGGTCTGGGAATTCAAGATCAAGAGCGGGGTGAAGTTCGAGGACGGCCGCCCGATCACCTCCAAGGAGATCGCGTACGGCATCGCCCGCTCGTTCGACCCGGACCTCACCAGCGGCCCCACCTACATCCAGGAGTGGCTGGCCGACAGCCCGCAGTTCGACACCAAGTGGGACTTCAAGAAGAACAAGACCTCCCTGCCGCCGGGGCTCACCACGCCGGACGAGAAGACCCTGCGCTTCGAGTTCACCAAGCCCCGCTGCGACCTGCCGTTCGCGGTCTCGCTGCCGACCACCGCGCCGCTGCCGGCGGACAAGGACACCGGCGTCAACCTGGACACCCACCCGTTCTCGTCCGGGCCGTACAAGATCGCCAAGAACCAGGTCGGCGTGCAGCTCACCCTGGACCGGAACCCGAACTGGGACGCGAACACCGACCCGGTCCGGCACCAGTACCCGGACCAGTTCGTCTGGAGCTTCGGCCCGACCGCGGACGCCGCGGCCAACCGGGTGATCGCCGACAACGGCGCCGACCAGAGCGCGCTCTCCTGGAACTTCGTGCCCGCCTCGCTGGTCGCCAAGGTGGCCGGGGACGCGTCGCTGAAGTCCCGCACCATCCTCTCGCCGACCCCGAGCGCCAACCAGCTCGTGATCAACAACCAGCGGGTCAAGGACCTGAAGATCCGTCAGGCGCTCAACTACGCGATCGACCGGGAGGGCCTGATCAAGGCGCTCGGCGGGCAGACCGTCGCCGCGCCGCTGACCACGCTGATGCCGCCGTCGACCATCGGTTACAAGGCGTTCGAGGCGTACCCGGCCGGGGCGACCGGCGACGTCGCCAAGGCCAAGGAGCTGCTCGGCGGCCAGACCCCGGAGCTGGTCCTGGGCGTCGCCGACAGCTCGACCGAGCAGCAGGAGGGCACCCAGCTCAAGGCCAACCTCGAGCGGGCCGGTTTCAAGATCACGCTGCGGAACATCCCGGACGACGCGAAGCTCGACGAGATCAAGAAGAAGGACAACCCCTGGGACCTGTACATCGGTAACTGGGCGGCGGACTGGCCGAGCGGGGCCTCGATCCTGCCGGTTCTGTACGACGGCCGCACGATCAAGCCCGAGGGCAACAGCAACCAGTCCTACTTCAACGACCCGGCGATCAACGCCGAGTTCGACCGGATCCTGGCGATGCCCCCGGCCGACCAGGGCCCGGAGTGGGGCAAGCTCGACGAGCGGATCATGAAGGAGCATGCCCCGGTGGTGCCGCTCTTCGTCGACGTCGCCTACGTGGTACACGGGTCGAAGGCCGGCGGGGTCTTCATCTCCAGCGTCTTCGGCTACCCGTCGTTCGTGAACGCGCACGTCAAGCAGTAACCGCACCGCACGGACGGGCCCCCGGTCGACAGCGTCGTCGGCCGGGGGCCACCGTGTTCGCGGGGGCCGGGCGCGGTCCCCACGCCGGCACGCGTGCGGGGCGCCTCAGAGGTGCGCGCGGAGGAAGTCCAGCTCCAGCTTGAGCAACCGCTCCGCGGTGCCGCCGGCGGCCATGTGCGTCGCGCCGGTCAGCGGCAGCACCGAGTGCGGCCGGCCGGACGCGAGCAGCGCGGCCGAGAGCCGCAGCGTGTGCGCGGCCACCACGTTGTCGTCGGCCAGACCGTGTACCAGCAGCAGCGGCCGGGCCTGCTCCGGGCCGGTCACCGGCTCGGCGGCCAGCTCGACCAGCGAGTGGTGCGCGTAGACGTCCATGCCGTCCTCCGGCATCCCCAGATAGCGCTCCGTGTAGGCGGTGTCGTAGAGCGCCCAGTCGGTGACCGGGGCGCCGACGACACCGCACCGGAACAGCTCCGGGTGGCGCAGCACCGCCAGCCCGGCCAGCCAGCCGCCGAACGACCAGCCGCGGACGGCCACCCGGTCCAGGTCCAGGTCGGGATGCTTGCCGGCCAGCGCGGTGAGCGCGTCCACCTGGTCGAGCAGGACCACGTCGGCCACCCGCCGGTGGATCGCCTTCTCGAACGACGGCGCCACCCCCGGCGTGCCGCGGTTGTCCACCACGACCACCGCGAAGCCCGCGTCGGCCCACCACTGGCGCTCCAGCCAGGCCGCCCGGGCGGCGATCACCTCCTGGTGGCCGGGGCCACCGTAGACGTCCAGCAGCACCGGCAGTCGGCGACCGGTAACGTAGCTGTTCGGGTAGAGCACCGCGGAGGGCAACCGCCGGTCGGTCACCCGCTCCAGCAGCGGCAGCGGCGAGTACGGCGGAGTCGCCGCGTGCGAGGCGAGCACCGCCACCTCCCGATCGCCCCGCGACACCGACCAGCGCGTCCCCGCGTGGTCCAGCGAGGCGACCCCGACCACCAGCACGTCCCCGCCGACCGCGGCGGTGTGCCAGCCGGGGTCGGCGGTGATCCGGCGGGCGTCCACCCCGCCCCCGATCGAGGTGCGCACCCGGAACAGGTGCCGCTCGCTCGGCTCGCCGTCGCTCGCCTCGACCAGCAGGTCGGCTGGCCCGGCGGTGGCGGGCAACCGACCCACCACGCGCCGGACGTAGAGCGAGGGCGGGGTGAGCAGCGTGCCGTCGGCGAAGAGGCAGCGGGCGTCGTACCCGTCGTGGGCCAGCTCGCCCCCGACCAGCACCCGGCCGTCGGGCAGGTGGGCGGGGGTGCCGGCGATCGGCTCGACCCAGCGCGGATCGGCCAGCTCGGCATGCACCTGGGTCTCGCCGGTGCGGGGGTCGACCGCGAGCACCAGGCCGTGCTGCTGGGAACGGCGCAGCACGGTGATCAGCGGGCCGCCGTCGGCCCAGCTCACCGCGGTCAGGTACGGGTAGGTCTCCCGGTCCCAGTGCACGTCCACCCAACCGCCGTCGAGGTCGAGCAGGTGCAGGCTGACCTCCGCGTTGGGTCCACCCGCCCGGGGGTACGCGACGGCGGTCGGCGGGGTGGCCGGCTCGGCCGGGTCGTGCAGGTGCCAGCGGTCCAGGCGGGACTCGTCCACCCGGGCGGCGAGCACCGAGCGGCCGTCCGGCGCCCACCAGTAGCCGCGGAACCGGTCGAACTCCTCGGCGGCGATGTGCTCGGCCAGCCCCCAGGTGACCCCGGCCTCCTCGCCGGCGAGCAGGGTGTCGGTGCCGTCGGCGTCGACCACCCGCAGCTCGCCCCGGCGCACCCCGTCGGCCTCGTCGGTCACGTACGCCAGCCGCTCCCCGGTCGGGTCCGGCCGAGGGTCCAGGACCGGCCCGACGGCCGCCACCTCGACCACGTCGCCGTGCACCAGGTCGGCCCGGAACAGCCGCCCGGCGAGCGGGAAGACCGCCACGCGGCCGGCGGCGTCCAGCGCGTACGAGCCGATCCCGGCGGCGCTGAGCCGCAGCCGCTCGCGCAGGGCGCGCTCACCCGGGGAGAGCGCGGACGGGTCGGCGTCGGCGCCGAGCAGCACCGCCGGATCGGCGACCAGCCGCTCCTCGCCGGTGGCGACGTCCAGGAGCCAGAGCGCGTCGGCCGGGTCCTCCGGGCCGGCCGAGCGCAGGAAGACCACCCGGGAGCCGTCGTCGGCCACGGAGACGGCGCGCGGCGCGCCGTGGCTGAACCGGCGGGTACGGGCGGCCAGCTCCGGATAGTCCACGGCCAGATCGTAAGTCGGCCACGACGGTGATGTGGCCGACCTGCGTGGACGCGTCAGGGCCGGCCAGCCGGAACCGCCGGTTAGAGTGACGGGCGTGACGACGCTGCCCGACCGCCGACTGCTGCTGGTCCACGCACACCCCGACGACGAGTCCATCGGCACCGGCTCGACCATGGCCCACTACGCCGCGACGGGCGCGCACGTGACGCTGGTGACGTGCACTCTCGGCGAGGAGGGCGAGATCCACGTGCCGGCCCTGGCGCAGCTCGCCGCCGCCGAGGCCGACCAACTCGGCGGCTACCGGATCGCCGAGTTGGCCGCCGCGTGCGGCGCCCTCGGGGTGACCGACCACCGCTTCCTCGGCGGGGCCGGCCGCTACCGCGACTCCGGGATGATGGGGCTGCCGACCAACGAGCACCCCCGGGCCTTCTGGCAGGCCGACCTGGACGAGGCCGCCGGGCACCTGGTCGAGATCATGCGCGAGGTCCGCCCGCAGGTCCTCGTCACGTACGACGACAACGGCTTCTACGGGCACCCGGACCACATCCAGGCGCACCGGGTGGCGATGCGTGCGGTCGAGTTGGCCGCCGCCGAAGGTTTCGCCCCGGCCAAGGTCTACTGGACGGCGATGCCGCTCAGCGTGCTGGAGGCCGGCATGACCGAGTTCACCGAGTCGTCCGACAACCCGTTCGCCGGCATCGAGGACATCTCCGAGCTGCCCTTCGGCACGCCGGATCACCAGATCGCGGCCCGCATCGACGGCACCGAGCAGCACGCCGCGAAGCAGGCCGCCATGCGGGCCCACGCCACCCAGATCCCGGCGACCTCCTGGCTCTACACGATCGCCGGCAACGTCGGCGGCGAGTTCATGGGGGTGGAGTACTACACCCTCGCGGTGGGTGAGAAGGGCCCGGGCAGCGGCCCGTACGGCTGGGAGGACGACCTCTTCGCCGGGATCGTCGACGCCGGCCAGCACCGGGCCCCGGTCGCGGCGGCCGGGCTGCGGTGACCCTCCCCGCCGCCCCGATGTCGGTCGTCCCGGACGAGACGGACCCGCCGCCGGCGGGTCCGCCCCCGCGCCTGCTCGACCTCGGGCTCCGCGTTGCCGGCGGCCTGATCGCCGTGCTGGCCGGTGTGCTGACCGGGGTGCTGGAGCTGTTCCTCGCGACCGTCCGGGTGGCCGGGCAGCTGATCGGGGTGTCGGTACTGGTCGCGGTCGGCGCGAACATCGTGTTGAGCTGGTTCGCCCACGAGGCGGTCGGCCGCCGGTGGTCGGTGGCGCTGCCCGCGGTGCCCTGGTTCTTCCTGATGGCTGTCGCGGCGGTCCGGACCTCCGAGGGTGACCTGCTGCTCGCCGGTGACAACTGGGTCGGCCTGGTCATGATCGTGGCCGGCGCGATGACGTTCGCCGTGATGGGTTTCCGGCAGATCCTCGCGGTGCCGGCACCGCGGGTGGGGGACTGACGCCGCACAGGTTTCGGTGGTAGATATTCCTGCCAGGAGGCCGCCCCGGGTGCGGGCGGCACGGCGGGAGGTCGTGCGATGGACAAGCGGTGGCGCGACATCGGGGTGCTCGCGGTGGCACTCTTCGCGGTCAACGTGGCCGCCCGGCTGATCATCCGCTTCGGGTTCGACGGTGACGACGCCGCCGCCGACCGGGTGTCACTGGGCATGTTCGTGGTGATCGGGCTGACCCTGGCCGCGGTCGCGTTCCTCTGGGGCCGGCGCCGGCCGCTGGGAGCCTGGGCCGCCGACACGGCCGCGGCGGTGGCGGCGGCGCTCCTGCTGACCGTGCTGGTGGGCCCGCTGCTGGTCGGCAGGAGCCCGTTCGCCGACGGCGCGGGCACGTTCTTCGCCCAGATCTGGCTCTACCTGGCGGCCACCGGCGTCGGCACGCTGGTCGGCTACCTGGTGCTGACGGCGCTGGGCCTCGACCACCGTTCGCAGAGCCTCAAGCGGTACGCCGAGACCAGGGCCGCCAAGCCGCGCAAGGTAGTGCGCCGCTGACCCACCCCACCCGCGCCACCCTGCCCCGCGCCACCCCTCAGCTCCGCGATCTTGCAGTTTCGCCCCCTGAACCACGGCGTACGTCCCGATCCGCCGGTGCAATCGCGACCCAGAGGTATCCCCGGGGCGCCCGCTGCTCGGCGATCATGCAGTTGTGGTGCCCGATAGCTGGTGATACGCGGCTCTTGTCTGGCACCACAAGTGCATGATCGACCGCGCTCGCGCGGGTCAGCGCGGGTCAGTGCGGGGCTACGCGGGTCAGGTAGGTGTGGTGGGTGGTGAAGCCGAGGCCCTGGTAGAGCGCCACCGCTCCCGTGTTGCTCTGCTCGACCTGGAGGAAGGCGCGGGTCGCCCCGACCGACGTGCCCCAGGCGGCCAGCGCCCGGACAAGCCGGCCGGCCAGCCCCTGCCGGCGGGCCGGTGGCAGCACCTCGATCAGGCTCAGCCCCAGCCAGCGCCCCTGCCCGGTCACCGTGCCCCGGCCGATGCCGACCAGCTCGCCGTCGGCGTACGCGTGCGCGAAGCGGACCTGGCCCACGGCGGTGAGCACGTGGTGGGCGGCGTCCGGAAGGCCACCCTTGCGGCCGGCCGCCACGGCCAGCCACTCCTCGCTCGGCGCGGCGGCCAGCTCCACCACCGCGGCGACGCCTGGCCGGGGTGCGGGCGCGGCGGGCGGGGCGAGCGGTGTGGCCGGGAGCGGGAGCGGGGCGGTCTGCACCAGCACCGGCGGGCGGCTCACCCAGCCCCGGGCGTTCAGCTCCGCGCCGACCGGCGCGGCGAGCGGAAGCGGGGTGTTGACCATCGGGGGCAGATCCTGCCCGGCGTACCAGCGCTCGACCGCGTCGAGCGCGGCCGGCAGCGGCCGGTCCGGGTCGCCGACCGGCAGCGCGGAGTTGGCCCGGCCGGTCCACCCGTCGGCGGCGCGCAGCAGCCAGCCGCCGAGCCGGTCGCGTGTCGGCGCCGGCCAGGCCTCGTCGGCGGCCAGCTCCAGGTCGGTCACGGCGGCGGCGGTCGGGCGCCGGGTCGGCGGCACCCGCTTGGCCCGGTGCACCTCGCCACGGGGGACCCGCAGCGGGCCCTGCGCGGTGGCCAGCGTGAGATGGGTCTCGCTCAGTTCGACCAGCTCACCGAGAGCGTCGGAGAAGAGCGGGCGGCCCTCGCGAATCCCCACAATCCGCCGAACCACGATCCGGTGGCCCACATCCTGCTGACCCAGCATCGATCGACCCCCTCCCCGGCGAGATACTAGGCTCTTACCGTCGCGGGAGATCGCGGCGCGTCTTGCGGAGGAGAAGACCGGTGACCTACATCATCGCCGAGCCGTGCGTGGATGTGCTCGACAAGGCATGCATCGAGGAGTGCCCGGTCGACTGCATTTACGAGGGCAACCGGATGCTCTACATCCACCCCGACGAGTGCGTCGACTGTGGTGCCTGTGAGCCCGTGTGCCCGGTCGAGGCGATCTTCTACGAGGACGACGTCCCGGAGCAGTGGAAGGACTACACCGGCGCCAACTACGAGTTCTTCGAGGACCTGGGCTCGCCCGGCGGTGCCTCGAAGATCGGCAAGGTCGAGAAGGACGCGACCTTCGTCGCCGCGCAGCCGCCGCGCGGTGAGGGCCACTGAACCGGCCCGAGCCGGTCTCGGCACGGCTGCCCGAGTTCACCTGGGACACCCTGGACGCCGCGGCCGCCCTGGCCGCGGCGCATCCGGCGGGCCTGATCAACCTCTCGATGGGCACGCCGGTCGACCCGGTCCCGGACGTGATCCGGCAGGCGCTCGCTGACGCGTCCGACGCTCCCGGCTACCCGCTGACCGCCGGCACCCCGGCCCTGCGGGCGGCGATCGCGGCCTGGGTGGCCCGGGCCTGCGGCGCCGGGGTGGACGGTCTCGGCGTGCTGCCGAGCATCGGCTCCAAGGAGCTGGTCGCGTGGCTGCCCACGCTGCTCGGCATCGGGCCGGGCGACGTGGTGGTCATCCCGCAGATCTGCTATCCCACCTACGAGGACGGCGCCCGGCTGGCCGGCGCCACCGTCGTACGCACCGACTCGCTGACCGCGGTCGGCCCGACCTCGCGGGTCCGGCTGGTCTGGGTCAACTCGCCCGGCAACCCGACCGGTCGGGTGCTGCCCGCGACCCACCTGCGCAAGGTGGTGGACTGGGCCCGGGAGCGGGGCGCCGTGGTCGCCAGCGACGAGTGCTACCTGCCGCTGGGCTGGTCCGCCGAGCCGGTCTCGGTGCTGTCGCCCGAGGTCTGCGGCGGCACGTACGAGAACGTGCTGGCCCTGCACTCGCTCTCCAAGCGGTCCAACCTCGCCGGTTACCGGGCCGGCTTCGTCGCCGGTGACCAGGCGCTGGTGGCCGAGCTGCTGAAGGTGCGCAAGCACGCGGGGATGATCGTGCCCGCGCCGGTGCAGGCGGCGATGGTCGCCGCGCTCCAGGACGAGCAGCACGCCGACGCGCAGCGAGAGCGGTACCGCGTGCGCCGGGAGGCCCTGCACAGCGCGTTCACCGCGGCCGGTTTCACCGTCGAGCACTCGGAGGCGGGCCTCTACCTCTGGATGACCCGTGGTGAGGACTGCTGGAAGACGGTCGACTGGCTGGCCCGCCGGGGCATCCTGGTCGCCGCCGGCGCGTTCTACGGCCCGGCCGGCGGCCAGCACGTCCGCGTCGCGCTGACCGAGTCCGACGAGCACGTCGCCGCCGTCGCCGGACGGCTCGCCCAGCCCTGACACCGCGCCGCCGGCCGGGACAGCCCAGCCGGGGCGCGCGGAGGCACCCCGCGGCCCAGGGCCGACCAGGGCTGTGCGGGATATTGTCGGCCGGAACCGAGGCGGGGCAGGCGCTCCGCAACCAACGAGACGCCGAGGTACGCGGATGGTGGGCAGGACCGGTGCGCCGGCACGGGCCACGGTGATCGGCACCGGCCTGATCGGCGGCTCGATCCTGCTCCGGCTTCGCGCGGTCGGACTCGACGTGGCGGGTTGGGACCCGGAGCCGGCCACCCGGGCGGAGGCCCGCCACCAGGGCGTGGACGCTCCGGAGACGCTGGAGGCGGCGGTCGCCGGGCGGGACGTGGTGTTCCTCTGTGGCCCGCTGCCCACCCTGCCCGAGACGTTGCTACGGGTGGCCGAGCTGACCGGGCCCGCCTGTGTACTCACCGACGTGGGCAGCACCAAGGCGGAGCTGGCTGCGTTCGCGGTCCAGCACCGGCTTGCCGACCGGTTCGTCCCCGGGCACCCGATGGCCGGTGCCGACACGGCGGGGATCAAGGCCGCCACCCCGACGCTGCTGGGCTCCGCAGCGTGGGTGCTCTGCCCCACTCCCGGGGTCGCGATGTCCGCCTTCCGGTGGCTCGCCGGGCTGCTCGCGGACGTGTTCGCCGCCCGGGTCGTGCCCATGTCGCCGGAGGAGCATGACGCGGTGGTGGCGCTCTCCTCGCACCTGCCTCACCTGCTCGCCGGAGCGCTGGCCGGTGCGGTGCAGCGATCGGCCCTGCGGGACGCGGTACTGGCGCTCGCGGCCGGTAGCTTCCGCGACGGCACCCGGGTCGCCGGCCACCCGCCCGAGCGCACCGCGAACATGCTGCTGAGCAACCGCGAGCGAGTGCTGGGCGGGCTGGCAGGGATCCGCGCTTTCGTCGACGAGGTGGCCGCCGCGCTGCGGGATGGCGACGCCGCGACCCTCACCGCCCGGCACCGGGAGAGTCGGGCGGCCCGCGTGGCGCTGACGGGCCGCACGTTCGTGACGCGGCAACGGCGGTTCGCGGTCGACGCTGACGACGCCGCCGAGGTGGCTCACCTGCTGGCGCTGGGCGCGTCGGGCGGGCACCTCACCGGGTGCCGGGTCGCCCATGACGTCGTCACGTACGCGGAGGCGCTACCCGAGATCGGGTCGGGTCAGAGCTGACCAGCCCAGCAGGTGTGGGCCGCGCGGTGCTCGGCCCGCGACTAGGGTGAGGGCATGGTGGACGGGCCGGTCGTGACGGTGCGCGGTGAGGCGTACCGGGAGGTGGCGCCGGAGCTGGCCCGGTTCACGGTCACCGCGACCGCGCGCGACCGGGATCGCGAGGCCACCCTCACCCGGCTGGCCGAACGGGCCGCCGCCGTCCGGGTGCTGCTCGACGGCTACGGGCCGTCGATCGACCGCCGGGAGACCGGCGACCTGCGGGTGCGACCGGAGACCCGACGCGCCACCGAACGGGTGGTGGCCTGGCACGGCGCGGTCACCACCACCGTCACCGTCACCGACTTCACCGCCCTCGGCGACCTCATGCTGCGGCTCGCCGACCAGGACCAGGTCGAGGTGGCCGGGCCCTGGTGGTCGTTGCGGCCGGACAGCCCGGCCCACCGGGAGGCCCGGCACGCCGCGATCGCCGAGGCGATGTCGCGGGCCCGGGAGTACGCCGAAGCACTCGGTGCCCGGGTCACCGCCTTGATCGAGCTGGCCGACGTCGGGACCGAGCGGCCGATGATGGCCCGGATGGCGTACGCCGCGGCGGGCGGCGGCCCGCCGGAGCTCGAGCTCGATCCGCAGCCGCAGACCGTGCAGGCCGCCGTGCAGGGGCGGTTCGCGATCACCGAGCCGGTCCTCGACTGATGCCCGAGGCGCGGGTCCTCTCCGTCGACGACCTGGTGGACCGGGCGCGCACGCTGGCCGCGGCCGGGCCGCGCCAGTTGCTCGGCATCGCCGGCGCGCCCGGCGCCGGCAAGTCCACTCTGGCCGAGCGGATCGTCGCCGAGGTCGGGCCGGTCGCGCGGCTGGTGCCGATGGACGGCTTCCACCTCGCCCAGTCGGAGTTGTGGCGCCTCGGTCGGGTCGGCCGCAAGGGCGCGGCCGACACCTTCGACGCCAACGGCTTCGTCAGTCTGCTGCGCCGACTGCATCGGCTGGAGCCCACGTCGGTCTACGCGCCGGTGTTCCGCCGCGACCTGGAGGAGCCGATCGCCGGAGCGATCGAGGTGCCGCCGGAGGTGCGACTGGTGGTGACCGAGGGCAACTACCTGCTGCTGCCGGACGAGCCGTGGGACGAGGTCCGGGCGCTGCTGCACGAGGCCTGGTTCCTCGACCTGGACGCGCAGCTGCGGCTGCGCCGGCTCACCGCTCGGCACGAGGCGTACGGGCGGACGCCGGCCGAGGCGCGGGCCTGGGCGCTCGGCAGCGACGAGACCAACGCGACCCTGGTGTCGGGCACCGCCAATCGGGCGGACCTGGTCCTCCGGCTAGCCGACCCGCTGCCGGGGTGACGGCACGCCGCGCCGGAGCAGCCGGGCCACCTGGGCCCGCTCGTGCTGGAACTCGGGGGCGTCCGGGTAGCCGCTGTGGCTGCGGATCGGTGGGTCGGCCACCTCGCCTCCGCTGGGGTGCAGCGCCTCCGGATCCCGCACGGCGAGGTCCCGCTCGCCCGCGTTGACCGCCCAGCCGAGCGGGTCGGTGTCCCGCCAGAAGTTGGTCCAGCCGGTCCAGCCGTTCGGCATGGTCAGGGCCCCGGCGAGCGCCGGCAGCCGGTCCGGCCCGAAGTACGCCGGGAAGACCCGCCCGTACAGTCGGGTCAGCTGGCAGCCGTACGAGAAGAACCAGATCCGCCGCCGCCACCGGGCCGGCAACTGGAGAATCACCGCCGCGCAGATCACGGTGCCCTGGCTGTGCCCGGACAGGATGATGCCGTCCATCCGGCGTGGGTCGTGTTCGGTGAGCGCCAGCAGCCCGGCGATCCGGGTCTGCAACTCGGGCACGGCCCGCTCCGCGTAGCTGGGCGGCGCGAGCGGATGCGCGGCGCGCGGCCAGAACGTGCCCACGTCCCAGATCACCCCGACGGTCCGCCGCACGGTGTCGTTGCGGTAGACCAGCGCGCCGATCGCGGCCACCAGCACCGGTAGCCAGCCGAGCATCGAGTCCCCGACGTCGGTGACCACCTTCACCACGGCCGCTCCCTCGGCGGCGTCGACCGGGTGCGGGCGGGTACGGGACAGCGCGGCGGCGCAGCCGACGGAGACCAGTGCGGTGGCGGCCACCGCGTAGCACCCGACCAGCCGGATCGCGTGCTCGCCGATCAGCCGGTGCAGGGCGCGGAAGGCGCTGACGTCGCGGCAGCGCCGCAGGTCGTGCGGGGAGAGGTTGTTCCCGGGCGGCACCAGCTCGGCGTACGCGCTGCGGCGCAGCCCGAGGAAGAGCAGGGCGGCCCGCGCGAGCGTGACCGCGAGGGCGAACAGGGCGACGGCGAATGCGAGCCCGGCCCACATCACCGGGATCGGTGGGATGACCGTGGACCGGCCGCTCGGCGTGGCCCCGTTGTTGAGCCGGTCGGTCACCCAGTAGAGCAGCCCCGCGCAGTTGGAGACGCAGAGCACCCAGCCGGAGCCGGCGATCACGGCCGGTCCACGGCTGCCCCAGGCCAGGTCGGTGTGCGGCTCCAGCGGCTGGACCCCGTCCGCCGCGCGGGTGCGGGGCAGCGCCAGCCCGACCGCGGCGACCGCGACGGCGGGCACCGCGAGCATCCACATCGCCAGTGGCTCGGGCGCCCGGGGCGCCAGGGGCAGCCAGCCGCCGACCCAGACCGCGCCGACGACGAGCAGGAGTCCCGCGGCGAGCGGCGGGACCAGGGCCCGCCGACCGGACCGGGCGACCGCGCCGATGGCGATCAACAGCAGCAGCTGGCCGGTGCCCGTCCAGGCGATGATCCAGTCGTACCCGGGCAGTGAGCGGTCGGCGAGGCAGCCCGGCGCCCCGGGGTCGTGGGCGCAGCCCGGCGGCGGCCGCAGCTCGGCCAGCGGAGTCCCGGCCGGCCCGTCGGGCAGCAGCAGCAGGACGACGGTGCCGGTCACGCCGAGGGCGGCGAGCGCGGCGACGGCGACGCTCCACGGGCCGAGCGGGGTGGCGCCGGCCCGGCGGGTCAGGTACGGCCGGCTGAGCCCCACCACGGCGATCACCAGGACGGCGCCGCACACCACGACCGTGGGCCAGGCGACGGCGGCGCGAACACCCCGGGGCGGGTCCATCGCCAGCACGGTGCCCAGCGGCACGGCCGCCGCGACCGCCGCGCCGGTGCACAGGTGCAGCACGGCCGCCCGACGCAGCTGCCCCTCCCCGCACCAGAAGGTGCGGTCCTCCAGGGGGTTGGTCGGGTCCGGCGGCGGCTCGGGCTGCGGGGGCGGCTCCTCCGGCGGTTGGGCGACCGGGGGCGCCGCGTCCGTGGGCGCCGCGGCCGGCGAGCGGAGGAAGAGGCTCGTGCCCGGGTCGGCGGGCATCTCGGCCTCGTACTGGTAGGTGCGCCAGGAGACCAGCGCCAGCACCGCCAGCAGGCCCAGGGGGACGAGGAGCCCGACCGCGAGCGCGTGCGCCCCCTCGCTCCACCAGCCGTGACCGAGGAACTCCCACGGCCCGGGGATCCGGCCCAGGCAGTCGTCGTCCACGCACTGCCAGCCGATCAGGTCCACCCCGATCCCGGTCACCGCGAGGACCACGGTGCCGGTCAGGCTCAGGCAGAAGAGCCGGATCAGCCAGGCGGTGATCCCGGACCGGCTGGCCCAGCGTTCCTGGTCCGGGTCGGGCGGTATGCCGGGCCGGGCGTGCAGCGCGACGTTCGCCAGGGTGAAGGGCAGCAGCAGCGTCCACAGCGCGCGTTCCACGTCCCGCGCGGTCCGCGCACCGGAGGTCAACTGCCCCCAGCTGTACGCCTCGACCACGAGCGGATCGTCCGGCCCGGCCGGGGCGCGGTAGAAGCCGGTCACCGCGCCGCCGGCGACCTGTCGTGGCCGGGGCGGGTCGCCGGCCGGGTCCGGGGGCAGGCCGAGGAGCTGATCCGGGGGCGTGTTCGACACCCCGTGCACCCGAAGCTCCAGCACCCGACCGGCCATTCCGCCTCCCGGTGAAGACGTCACTACCCACAGTGCCGGACAGTGAGCCGTCCCGCCATCGGTCGAAAGAGCCGTTCGAGCAGGTGAGGGCCTTGATCGTGATTACTCGACCGGGCGGGTCGGGCGGGCTGGGTTGCCGAGCGCGACCACGTCGGGTGGTAGGTCGCGGGTCACCACGGCACCGGCCCCGATGACTGTGTTCGCGCCGACCGTGACGCCGGCGAGCACGATGGCGCCGCCGCCGAGCCAGACGTTGTCGCCGATGGTGATCGGTTTCGCCGCCTCCCACTTCGCCCGCCGGGGCTCGGGCTCGACCGGGTGGGTCGCGGTGAGCAGTTGGACGTTCGGTCCGACCTGGACGTCGGCGCCGAGGGTGATCGGTGCGACGTCGAGGAAGACCGCGTTGTAGTTGACGAAGCTGCGCGGACCGATCCGGATGTGGTAGCCGTGGTCGCAGTAGAAGGGTGGCCGGACCCAGGTCTCCTCGCCCACCTCGCCGAGGAGGTCGCGCAGTGCCGCGAGGCGGGCTTGCGGGTCGGCGGCAGGGCTGGTGTTGAAGCGTTCCATCAGCCGGGCGGCGCGGTCGAGGTCGGCCGCGATCTCGGGGTCGTCGGCCTGGTAGAGCTCGCCGGCGAGCATGCGCTCCTTCATGGACGTCACCGGCCGATCATGCCGGCCGCCCGGGAACCTCCGCCGGCGACTCCGTCAGTTTTCCGACTTCCTTGTACATACCGGATATGCAATCCTGACGGCTGTCAATGTCTCTCCCGTTGGTAATGACGCTCCACGAGGAGGATCCGTTGCACGGAATCAGGAAACTGTCCGGCGCCGGGGTCGCGCTCGCTCTGGTGCTGGCCGCCCCGGCGGTCGCCACCGCGGCTCCGCCGGCCGCGCCCGCCGCCGCTACCGGCGCCCCGTCCGCGTCGCCGACCAGTCGCACGACCACGACCGTCACGCTGCTCAGCGGCGACCGGGTGACCGTCACCGCGTCCGGGGGTGCCAGCGTGCGCCCCGCGCCCGGGCGGGAGCACATCCGCTTCCTGACCTCGCGGCAGCGGGGCCAGCTGACGGTCGTGCCGCGGGACGCGCTGCCGCTGATCCACGCCGGGCGGGTCGACAGGCGGCTCTTCGACGTCAGCGGCCTGATCGCCGTCGGCTACGACGACGCCCGGCGTGACCACCTGCCGGTCCTGTTCACCCCGTCGTCGTCCGGGGCCGCGCGGCGCGCCACCGCCCCGGCCGGCGTGACGGTCACCCGTGACCTGCCCGCGATCGGCGGGTTCGCCGGCACCGCGGCCAAGCAGCGGACCGCCGACGTCTGGGCGGCGCTCACCGGCCGGGCCGGTGCCCGGGTCGACACGGCGGAGGATGTCGACCGGATCTGGCTCGACGGCCGGCGGCAGGTCACTCTCGATCACAGCGTCCCGCAGATCGGCGCGCCGGCCGCTCACCGGGCCGGCTACACCGGGCGGGGCGTCCGGGTCGCGGTGCTGGACACCGGGGTCGACGCCGGCCACCCCGATCTGGCCGGTCGGGTGGCCGAGGCGCGCAACTTCACCGAGGAGTCCGCGCCGGGCGACGTGGTCGGGCACGGGACGCACGTCGCCTCGATCATCGCCGGCAGCGGCGCCGCCTCGGGTGGGCGTTACCGGGGGGTCGCACCCGACGCGACCCTGCTCTCCGGCAAGGTGTGTGAGGTCTTCGGCTGCACCGACTCGGCGATCCTCGCCGGCATGCAGTGGGCCGCCGTCGAGCAGAACGCCGACGTGATCAACTTCAGCATCGGCGGCACCGACACGCCGGAGGTCGACCCGGTCGAGGAGGCGGTGAACCGCCTCACCGCGCAGACCGGCGCGCTCTTCGTCGTATCCGCCGGCAACGACGGTGGTTTCGCCCCGGTCAGCTCGCCGGCCACCGCCGACGCGGCGCTCGCCGTCGGCGCCGTGGACCGGGACGACGCTCTCGCCGACTTCTCCAGCCGGGGGCCGCGGACCGGTGACGACGCGCTCAAGCCGGACCTCACCGCGCCGGGCGTCGAGATCGTCGCGGCTCGGGCCGCGGACGGCGTGATCGGCGACCCGGCGGGGGAGGGGTACGTCTCGCTCTCCGGCACCTCGATGGCCGCCCCGCACGTGACCGGCGCGGTCGCGCTCCTCGCCCAGCAGCACACCGGGTGGGTGGCCGGGCAGCTCAAGGCCACCCTGATGGCGTCGGCGAAGCCGCACCCGGAGCAGACCGCGTACGAGCAGGGGGCCGGCCGGGTCGACGTGGCACGGGCGATCACCCAGACCGTCACCAGTGACCCGGCGAGTGTCTCCTTCGGTCGGGCGATCTGGCCGCACCACGACGACACCCCGGTCACCCGCCAGGTGACCTGGCGCAACGACGGCCCGGTCCCGGTCACCCTCGACCTCGCCGTGGAGGCCACCGGGCCGGCCGGCACGCCCGCCCCGGCCGGGATGTTCGGCCTCAGCGCCAACCGGATCACCGTGCCGGCCGGCGGGGCGGCGACCGCCGAGGTCACCGCCGACACCCGGACCGGTGGTGCGGACGGGCACTACACCGGCCGGATCGTCGCCCGCTCCGGCGACGCCGTCGCGGTCACCCCGTTCGCCGTGCACCAGGAGGTGGAGAGCTACACGCTGACCGTCCGGCACCTGGACGAGTCCGGGGCGGTCACCGGTGACTACTTCACCACGCTCGCCGGGCTGGAGAGCTTCGGCACCCACGACGTGTACGACCCGGACGGGACCGCCGAGCTGCGGCTGCCGAAGGGGCGGTATGGCCTGTCCAGCTTCCTGTACAGCGGAAACGAGGAGGATTTCCGGACCGCGCTGATCGCCCGCCCCGAGCTGGTGTTCGACCGGGACACGGTGCTCACGGTCGACGCCCGGCAGGCGAAGCCGGTCCGGACGACGGTGCCGGACCGCACAGCCACCCCGGTGCTGGTCGACGTCGGGGCGAACTTCGTCGCCGACGACGGCAGCTCCTACGGCTTCACCATGCTGGGCTTCGACTTCGCCGGGCTGTCCACCGGCCAGCTCGGCCCGGCCGGTTCGGCGGAGAGTTTCCTCGGCACCGTGAGCAGCCAGTGGGCCGACCGGGAGGCGGCCAGCAGCCCGTACCTCTACGCGCTCAGCGAGGGCTTCCCCGGCCGGCTGCCGGCCGGCTTCGACCGGCACTACCGAAGCCGTGACCTGGCCACCGTCACCCACCGGTTCCGCGGCGGCTACCCCGGGCTGGAGACCGAGCGGGTGGTCTTCCCGCACCTGGAGCCGGACGTGGGCGGCTGGGCGGCGGTGCTGCGGACGGCGGTGCCGGGGCAGCGGGTCGAGCACTACAACACCCGCGGCGTGCGCTGGTCCTCGGAGCTGGCCTTCGGCGTACGGAGCGAGGACGGGTGGCTGGACGCGCGGGCGGTGCTGGTCGGCGAGGCCCGGTCCCACCGGGCCGGGCGGCACCAGCGGGAGGACTGGAACGCCGCCCCGTACGGGCCGTCCTTCCCGGCGCCGCGGTGGCCGGGGCAGGGCATCACCCGCACGGGTGACGTGATCATGGTCGACGTGCCGTTGCACAGCGACGCCGCGGGCCACGCCGGCGGATCGCTCCCGGACAGCGCCCGGACCGCCCTCTACCGGAACGGCACCCTGGTCGGGGAGAACGCCGAGCCGGGGTACGGCGCGTTCGAGGTGCCGCCGGGCGCCGCCGGCTACCGGCTGGAGACGGTGACGAAGCGGAGCTTCACCGACCTGAGCACCGAGGTCGGCGTGGCCTGGACGTTCCGCTCCCGGCACGTCTCCGGCGACGACTTCGCCCGGCTTCCCGCGATGGCGGTCCGTTTCGCGCCGCCGCTGGACGTGGCCAACACCGCGCCGGCCGGCCGGAGCTTCAGCATCCCGGTCCGGGTGGAGCGGCAGCCGGGTGCGCCGGCGGCCCGGGTGGCCGCGCTCACCGTCGAGGTCTCCTACGACGGCGGAACGACCTGGCAGCGGGCTCTGGTCCGCCCCGGCCACGACGGCTGGACGGCCAGCGTGCGGCACCCGGCCGGCGCCGGGTACGCGTCGCTGCGGGCCACGGCGCGGGACACCGCGGGCAACACGGTGACCCAGCACGTGATCCAGGCGTACCGGCTGCGTTGAGGCGTACTCCCACCGGGTCCGCGGCCCACGGGGCGCGGACCCGGCGGGGCGCGGTCAGTCGTTGGCGTGCAGCGCCGCGTTCAGTTCGATGCCGCGGCCCGTCCGCGGCCTCGCCTCCAGCGCGCCGGTGACCGAGTTGCGCCAGAAGAGCAGGCCGGGCACCCCGGACAGCTCGCGGCCCTTGACCACCCGGCCGTCCGGAAGTGTGATCTTGGACGCGGCCGTGATGTAGCAACCGGCCTCGACCACGCAGTCGTCGCCGAGCGAGATGCCGACGCCGGCGTTCGCGCCGACCAGGCTGCGCTCGCCGATGCTGATCTTCTCGGTGCCGCCGCCGGACAGGGTGCCCATGATCGAGGCGCCGCCACCGATGTCCGAGCCGTCACCGACCAGCACGCCCTGCACGATCCGCCCCTCGACCATCGAGGTGCCGACGGTGCCGGCGTTGAAGTTCACGAAGCCCTCGTGCATCACGGTCGTGCCCGCGGCGAGGTGCGCGCCGAGCCGGACCCGGTCCGCGTCGGCGATCCGCACTCCGGACGGGACCACGTAGTCGGTCATCCGGGGGAACTTGTCCACCCCGTAGACGGCGAGGTGCCGGCCGGCCGTGCGCTCGATCACCCGCAGCTCGTCCACCCGCTCCGGCGGGCACGGCCCGGCCGACGTCCAGGCCACGTTCGCGAGCTTGCCGAAGATGCCGTCGAGGTTGACCTCGTTGGGCCGGACCAGGCGGTGGGAGAGCAGGTGCAGCCGGAGGTACGCGTCCGCGGCGTCCTTGATCGGGTCGTCCAGCGAGCCGATCACGGTGACCACCTCGACGGCGCGCAGCCCGGGCAGCGCGCGCTCGCCGACCGCGCCCGGCGGCAGGTCGAGCACGTCCGCCTTCTCCTCGCCCGACACCAGGGGCAGCTCGCCGAGCCCCAGCTTGCCGGTCGGGTACCAGGTGTCGAGCACCTGGTCGTCGGCGGTGACGGTGGCCAGGCCGATGCCCCAGGCGGATTGTGCGGACGTCACTGCTTCACCTCTCGTTCGCGGCTGTGACGGCGGACGCTCGCTCCTCGCCCCCACCGCGTCTGACGGTACCGTGCGAACCATGGAGAACCCGCTGACCCCCGAGGTCCTCGCCGATCCGGTGGCGTTGACCCGCGCCCTCGTCGACATAGAGTCCGTGTCCCTCAACGAGAAGGCGATCGCCGACTGCGTCGAGGAGGTGCTGCGGGGTGTGCCGCACCTGACCACGTTCCGGCACGGCAACACGGTGATGGCGCGGACGGAGCTGGGGCGGGCGCAGCGGGTGGTGCTGGCCGGGCACCTCGACACCGTGCCGCTGAACAACAACTTCCCGTCGACCATGCGCGGTGACCTCATGTACGGCTGCGGCACCTCGGACATGAAGTCCGGCGTCGCGTACGCCCTGCACCTGGCGGTGACGTTGCCCGAACCGCGCTACGACGTCACGTACTTCTTCTACGAGGCGGAGGAGATCGAGTCGAAGTACAATGGGCTGTACCTGGTCGGCGAGGCGCACCCGGACTGGCTCGGGGCGGACTTCGCGGTGCTGCTCGAGCCGACGTACGGCGTCGTCGAGGCCGGCTGCCAGGGGACGATGCGGGCGATCGTCTCCACCACCGGCGTCCGGGCCCACTCGGCGCGCTCCTGGCGGGGGGTCAACGCCATCCACGCCGCCGGCGAGGTGCTCCGCCGGCTCCAGGCGTACGAGGCGCGGCGGGTCACCATCGACGGCTGCGACTACCGCGAGGGCATGAACGCGGTCCGGATCCACGGCGGGGTCGCCGGCAACGTTGTCCCGGACCGGTGCGAGATCGAGGTCAACTACCGGTTCGCGCCCGATCGCACGCCCGCCGAGGCGGAGGCGCACCTGCGGGAGATGTTCGACGGCTTCGAGTTGGCCGTGACCGACGCGGCGGCCGGCGCTCTGCCCGGGCTGGAGGCGGCCCCGGCGAAGGAGTTCCTGGCCGCCGTGGGCGCCACCCCGATCGGCAAGCTGGGCTGGACCGACGTGGCCCGGTTCGCGGCGCTGGGCATCCCGGCGCTGAACTTCGGCCCCGGCGACCCCAACCTGGCGCACCACCCGGACGAGCACGTCGAGATCAGCAAGATCCGCGACGGAGCGGCCACCCTCCACCGCTGGCTCGCCCCGGCCTGACGGCGAACATGATCAAGAGGTTTGCGTCGGTCGGGTCGTGCCCGGTGACGCAAACCTCTTGATCGATGGTCGTGGCCGGCGCAGGCCGGCGGGGTGGTCGTGGCCGGCGCAGGCCGGCGGGGTGGTCAGATCGAGGCGCTGAAGGACGCGTCGGCGGCCGGCCGGGCCTCGGTGGGATCGCCGGCGGCCTCGCCACCGGTCGGTTCCATCTGGCGGGCGCGGCGGCGCTCGGCCACCACGTCGCGGATCCGCCGCTGCATCTGTCGCCGGATCCGGATCATCTCGCTGTTGCTGATCACGCTGGCTCCTCCCCCGAAGGCGCGCGCCCGGGCATACCCGGTATGTGAATAGTAAGACGTACGGGCGACCGAATTAGTTGCCCAAGATCGCGAACTATTTCTCGGCGTCGTCTCCCGCGTACCCGGCCGGTGCGGCTCCACTACGGTGGCTGCATGAGCCAGAGCAACGGGCGGGAGGCGGGTCGGGCCCCCGGACGAGAACGGCACCGCGGCGCGGTCACCCTGCGCCGTCAGGCGATCCCGGGGAGCACCGCCGACCAACGGCTGCTCGACTCGCGGGGGCGGGGCGACTGGAAGACCAAGGACGCCTGGCGGGCGCTGCGGATCCTCTCCGAGTTCGTCGAGGGCTTCGACACCCTCGCCGACCTGCCCCCGGCGGTCAGCGTCTTCGGCTCGGCCCGCAGCGGACCGGAGAGCGCCGAGTGCCGGATGGCCGAGGATCTGGGCGGCGCCCTGGCGCGGGCCGGCTACGCCGTCATCACCGGCGGCGGCCCGGGCGTGATGGAGGCGGCCAACCGGGGCGCCAGCGAGGCGGGCGGGCTCTCTGTCGGGCTGGGCATCGAACTCCCCTTCGAGCAGGGCATCAACGACTGGGTCGACCTCGCCATCGACTTCCGCTACTTCTTCGCCCGCAAGACGATGTTCGTCAAGTACGCCCAGGCGTTCGTGGTGCTGCCCGGCGGGTTCGGCACCATGGACGAGCTGTTCGAGGCGCTGACCCTGGTGCAGACCGGCAAGGTCACCCGGTTCCCGGTGGTGCTGATGGGCGTGGACTACTGGCGCGGGCTGCTCGACTGGCTCCGCGACACGATGGCCGTCGGCGGCAAGATCGGGCCGGTCGACCTGGAGCTGATCTGCCTGACCGACGACGTGAACGCCGCGGTGCGGCACATCGTCGAGGCCGAGGCGGCGCTCTCCGCCGAGCAGGACGCGGTCCGCGAGGAGGCGGTCGCCCGGCTCGGCGCCGACCAGCGAGCCGCCGCCGCGCAGCACGCGCTCGCCGACCGGCGGGAGGCGGCTTCGTCGTCGGCGGAGCGGGCTTCGTCGTCGGCGGAGCCGGGCGAGGCGGGCGACGCCGGCCAGGGCGGACCGGGTGGCGGTGGGGCGGACCGGACCGGGCCGGCCGACCTGGCCGAGCGGATCGACGCCGGCGAGGCGGGGGAGGGCTGAGCGGTGGCGGCGATCTGCGTCTTCTGCGCCTCCTCCCGTACGCTCGACCGGCGCTGGCTCGACCTGGCCGCCGACACCGGCGCGGAGATCGCCCGGCGCGGGCACACCCTGGTCAGCGGCGGCGGCTGCGTCGGGATGATGGGCGCCCTGGTGGACGGCGCACGGGCAGCGGGCGGGCGAACGGTGGGCGTCATCCCGCAGGCGCTGGTCGACCTGGAGGTCGCCGACCTGAAGTCGGACGAGTTGCTGATCACCGACTCGATGGCCAGCCGCAAGACCATGATGATCGACAAGTCGGACGCGTTCCTCACCCTGCCGGGCGGGCTGGGCACGTTGGACGAGCTGTTCGAGGTCTGGACCACCGCGACCCTCGCGCTGCACGGCAAGCCGATGGTGCTGGTGGACTCGGGCGGCTTCTACCGGCCGCTGCTGGACTGGCTCGCCGCCCTCACCGACCAGCACTTCCTCAAGCCGGCCGGCGTCGACCTGCTCACCGTCGTCGACTCCGTTCCCGCCGCCCTGGACATCCTGGAATCCCACCTGACCTGACCCGGCCACCCCCCGATGCCTCCCGTTGATCATGAAGTTGTTGCCCGGTCCGTCGGCGTGTCGTGCCGACAACTTCATGATCACCGGAGTAAGGGGGTGGGGCGGGGTGTGTGGGGGATGTCGTACGGGCGTGGTGGGATGAGCTGATGCAGGCGTACCGGTTGGTGCGTCGGCCCACGGGGCCGACCGACGGGCTTGGCCGGCCCTCGGGGCCGACCGACGGGGCCGGGCGGCCCCGAGGGTCGGCCGGGGGTGGATCGTCCACCGGGGAGCCACGCGGTGCCGAGGGGTCGGCGTGGCAGGTCGACGCCGTGCAGGCGGAGGTGGTCGGGCACACCGACGGGCCGATGCTGGTCGTCGGCGGTCCGGGTACCGGCAAGACCGGCACCCTGGTCGAGGCGGTGGCCGCGCGGGTGGCCGAGGGGGTCGACCCGGAGCGCATCCTGGTGCTGACCTTCAGCCGGCGGGGCGCCAGCTCGCTGCGCCACCGGATCGAGGGCCGGGTGGCCCGCGACGGCCACCGGGTGCTCCGTGAGCCGCTGGTGCGCACCTTCCCGGCGTACGCCTTCGGGCTGCTCCGGCGCGCCGCGGCCGAGCGGGGCGAGCCGTCGCCCCGGCTGCTCACCGGTCCCGAGCAGGATCTGATCATCCGTGAGCTGCTGGACGTGGTCGGCGAGGAGCCGGCGGACGACCCGGTCGGCTGGCCGGAGGATCTGCGGCCCGCGCTGCGCACCCGGGCCTTCGCCGCCCAGCTGCGCGACCTGCTGATGCGCGCCGCCGAGCGGGGTGTCGGCCCGGTCGAACTTGCCCGGCTCGGCGAGAAGCTCGGCCGCGCCGACTGGCCGGCCGCCGCGCGCTTCCTCCGGGAGTACGTGGCAGTGCTGGCGCTGCGTGACGTGAGCAACCGGGGCTCGATCGCGTACGACCCGGCGGAGCTGGTGCGGGCCGCCACCGGGCTGCTCCGCGACGACGAGGAGCTGCTGGCGGCCGAGCGTCGCCGGCTGGCCCATGTCTACGTCGACGAGCTGGCCGACACCGACCCGGCCCAGCTCGACCTGCTCGCGGTGGTGGCCGGCGGGGGCAAGCCGCTGGTCGCCTTCGCCGACCCCGACTCCTCCACGTACGCCTTCCGCGGCGCCGACCCGGCCGGGGTGACCACGTTCCCGCACCGGTTCCGGACGGCCTCCGGCGCGCCGGCGGCACAGGTGCTGTTGACCACCTCCTACCGGGCCGGCCCGCGACTGCTGGCCGCGACCGGCCGGGTGGCCCGTCGGCTGCGCGGCCCGGCGGCGCACCGCCGGCTGCGCCCATTGCCCGACGTGTCGCCCGGCGCCGTCGAGGTGCACACCTTCCGGTCGGCGACGAGCGAGGCCGCCTGGCTGGCACACGCGCTGCGTTCCGCGCACCTGCTCGACGGAGTGCCCTGGTCGGAGATGGCGGTGCTGCTCCGCTCGACGGCGCTCCAGTTGCCCACCCTGCGACGGGCGCTGCACGCGGCCGGCGTGCCGACCGTGGTGCACGGCGAGGACCTGCCGCTGCACCTGCAGCCGGCGGTCGCGCCGCTGCTGCTCCTGCTGCGCTGCGCACTGGAGCCGGATCGGCTCGACGAGGAGGCCGCCGTCGCGCTGCTGCACTCACCGCTCGGCGGCGCCGACCCGCTGGCCGAGCGGCGGCTGCGCCAGGGGCTGCGCGCCCTCGCGCTGGCCGGCGGCGACCGGCGCCCATCGGGAGAGCTGATCATCGAGGCGCTGCGGGATCCGGCCGAGCTGGCCGGCATCGAGCGGCGCTGGGCCGAGCCGGCGCAGGCGGTGGCCGGGCTGCTGGCCGTCACCCGGGAGGCGGCCGCCCGCCCGGGAGCCACTGCCGAGGACGTGCTCTGGGCGCTCTGGCAGGCCAGCGGGCTGGCCGAGAAGTGGGCCGGGGCGATCGGCCGGGGTCGGCCGGTGGCCGGCGAGGGCGACCTCGCGGGGCGGCGCCGGGCCGAGGCCGCCGACCGGGACCTCGACGCGGTGATGGTGCTCTTCGACGCGGCGGCCCGGTTCACCGACCGGCTGCCCGGCGCCCGCACCGAGGTCTTCCTCGACCACGTGCTCGGGCAGGACCTGCCGGCCGACACGCTCGCCCCGACCGCCGACCGGGGCGACGCGGTCCGCCTGCTCACCGCGCACGCCGCCAAGGGCCTCGAGTGGGACCTGGTCGCCGTGGCCGGGGTCCAGGAGGGCATCTGGCCGGACCTGCGACTCCGCGGCAGCCTGCTCGGCTCCGAGCGACTGGTCGACGTGCTCGCCGGGCGGGCCGTCGGCGCCGGCGCGGTGGCCACCGTGGTCGGCCAGACCTCGGCCCTGCTGGACGAGGAGCGGCGGCTGTTCCACGTCGCGGTGACCCGGGCCCGGCGGCGGCTGCTGGTCAGCGCGGTGGCCTCCGCCGCCGTCGGCGGCGACGACCACGAGGAGCAGCCGAGCCGGTTCCTGCACGAACTCGGGCCCACCGAGCCGCCCACCCCGGCCGGTGGCGAGCCGACACCGCCCGAGCCGCGCCCCGGCCCGGACGGCGGCCCGGTGGACGGCGACGACGATGGGGACGGCGGGGACGGCCCGGCCCGCCCCGGTGCGCTGCCGCTCACCCGCCCGCCCCGGGCGCTCACCCTGCCGGCGCTGGTCGCCGAGCTGCGTACGGCGGTCGTCGACCCGGCGGCCCCGTACGCCCGGCGGCGCGCCGCGGCGGCCGAGCTGGCCCGGCTGGCCGCCGCCGGGGTGCCCGGCGCGCACCCGGACGACTGGTGGGGGCTGCGAGGGCTCTCCGACGACCG